>CAYQFH010000038.1:0-14656 GCA_964416755.1 uncultured Piscirickettsiaceae bacterium
GCTCTTCGTGCTCTTCGTGCTCTTCGTGCTCTTCGTGCTCTTCGTGCTCTTCGTGTGTGTCATGTTCACTATATTCGTTCTCAAAAGAGCGTGCTGGCAGCAGTTGCAGCTCTTTGCTCTCCTGTAACGAAATTGCGATTGCCTCGCTGGCAACAGTCTTCAGTGCGCGCACCATAAAGGGTTCAATTTCGGCACCACCCCAGAAAATGAGGTCTGCCTGTTGCAGGGTTTGCGCGTCACGGGGTTTGAGCTGATAGAAGTGGGGGGAGTAGTTGCCATCCAGCAGAAGTGCCGGTTCGCCTGCCCCGAACATCACACCAGAGACCAGAGAGTGAAACGGTTTGCTACTGACCAGAACATGGAGTGGTTTGGCATATAGTGAGGTGGATATCAATCCCAGACCGAGAAGGAGAAGAGTTGGAAATCCCGTTTTTTTGTTCACGGCAGGTGCTCCGGATTGTTGTATGCTTCACAGCCAAGTTTGGGAGGGTAATGATACTGTGAACAGGGAGTGGTGCAACTGATGGATCAAGGGGTTCTGCTACAGGCAACAGGTCTGGTGCTTCAGCAGGGAAAGCGGACGCTGCTGCAACAGATTTCACTGGAGATCTCCAGTGGTGAGATCGTCACGGTGATTGGACCCAATGGCGCGGGCAAAACCACGCTGCTGCGGGTACTTCTGAAACTGTTGCAGCCGACAGCGGGTGGGGTGGTGCATCAACCACAATTGCGTATCGGTTATCTGCCACAAAAGCTGAAGATTGATCCGGTGCTGCCGCTCACTGTACATCGCATGATGACGTTGACAGCACGGTATAGTGAGGTGGAGGTGGTCGAGGCACTGGAGCTGACTGGTGCTGCTTATCTGTTGGAGTCGCAGATGGTCAATCTCTCAGGAGGAGAGTTTCAGCGGGTGATGCTGGCGCGTGCGCTGTTGCGTAATCCGCAGCTGTTGGTGCTGGATGAGCCGGTGCAAGGGGTCGACTATCTGGGAGAGAGCGAAATGTACCGTCTGATCGGACAGATTCGTGAACAGTATGGCTGTGCAGTGTTGATGGTCTCGCACGATCTCCATGTGGTAATGGCCTCAACTGATCGGGTGATCTGTCTGGATCACCATATCTGCTGTCAGGGGGCACCTGCGGATGTGAGTATCCATCCCGAGTATCTGCGCCTGTTCGGGCGCGAAGAGGGGATATTGGCAGTCTACTCGCATGATCACGACCATCAACATGAGCTCTCCGGAGAGGTTCACCAGTGTGATGAGGAGTGTACGCATGACTGAATTGCTGGCTCTGGATGACTTCTTCTGGCGTGCCTTCTGGGCGGGTATGGGGGTTGTCGCAATCACGGGACCACTGGGCTGTCTTGTGGTCTGGAAACGGATCTCCTACCTGGGAGATACTCTTTCTCATGCTGCACTGTTGGGAGTGGCGCTCGGTTTTCTGTTGGGGATCAACCTCACATTGGGGGTGTTGATGGTGTCGCTTACCATTGCACTGCTGCTGTTTATGCTACAGCGCAGGCGAGAGCTTGCGAGTGATGCTGTTCTGGGGACACTCTCGCACGCAGCACTGGCACTGGGTGTGGTGGTAATCAGTTTGATGAGCTGGGTGCGTGTGGATCTGATGGGGTATCTGTTCGGAGACCTTCTGGCCGTGGCGGTGACCGATCTCTACTGGATCTATGGTGGCGGCATATTGGTACTACTGCTCCTCTGCTCGCAGTGGCGCAACCTGTTGGCGGTCACTGTGGATGAAGAGTTGGCTGCAGCTGAGGGGATTGCAGTGATCCCACTGCAACTGCTCTTTATGGTGTTGGTTGCAGTAGTGGTTGCGCTGGCGATGAAGGTCATTGGTATGTTATTGGTTACTGCATTGTTGATTATTCCGGCGACTGCTGCCCGCCACTTCAGCCGGACACCGGAACAGATGGCGCTTGGGGCGGTGGTGGTTGGCTGGATTGCCGTGGTAGCGGGTCTGAATCTGTCGATGGTGTGGAATGTGCCGACAGGGCCAGCCATTGTCAGTAGTGCAGCACTACTCTTTTTCCTCTCACTCTCTCTCCCCTCCGGAACAGACTGATGGTGACTCAATCCACCGTCGATGCACTGGAGCGATTGCCGGAGATTCTCAGGCAGGGGCTGGATAGAAATCTCTGTACCTGTAACGAGGTGATGAAAATCGATGTGATTGAGGCCATTGTCAATGGCGCAACGACACTGGATGCCGTAAAGATAGAGACTTTTGCAGCGGATGGCAATGGCTGCTGTACCCGCCAGGTAGAGCGGTTGATCGAATGTCTCTGTGAACCAACCGAAATACCGCTACAGCAGAGAGTAGAGATGGAGAAGCGATATACCGTAATCGAGACCCTGGTGGAGCAGGGGAATCTTTCGACAGAGTTGGCAGAGAGGGCGATCTCAACCTCCCGGAAGAGTGGAAAGCCAAGCCTGTTTCACTTGATCAATGAGTGTGGTGGTAGTCCGGATGATGTGGCTGGGGTGTTGCAGCAGATGGGGCAGCAGGATGGGAACTGTCTCTGTCCCAAATGTGATGGATCCGGAACAATGCTGTTTGGGAAGGGGGATGGGTCGTGTCATCTATGCAAGCAACAAGGGAGTGTGCCTCTGGTGGTTGCCTTTCAGTGGCTGGACAACAATCGCTGTATCCCCGGCTTTTAGCTGCTCTTTTCGGCCGGACTATGGTCTCTGTCGGTGGTAGTGCCTTTCGTTACAGAACATAGACTCTCCTTCCCCTGATTGGGGTAATCTCCCAGCTCTTTTTCGCTTCTGCTGAATTGTAAGATATTCGTTGATATTGCAAATAAGAATGATTACTATTGAGTTTCATTTTTAAATGATATAGGTCATTTTTATAGATTGTAATTTTTCAAGGAAGAGCATCAAGATGAGTGTACATAGTCTGAAAACAGTAAAACCATGGTTACTTGGCGTAGCCGTTTCCACCTTGCCGATGGCAGCTGCAGCAGCAGATAACACCGTACTTTATAGTGGCTTCCCGGTCACGTTGCCCGGTTATAATGGTGATGCAGCTCACTCCGTCTCCTACAAGGGACAGATGGCGCGCCACGTATTGCATGACTCACTGAAGAAGCTGGTCTCCAAGGGAGACAAGGCGCAGATGTTGGCCTATTACGAGGGTAAATCCAAGGATCGCAAGATCATTGCACCTACCAGCAAAGGGGAGTTCAAGATCCAGCAGACCATGGTTAGTGATCTCTCCAACAAGAATCTGAAGGACAAGACCTACAAGGGGATCGTCAATGGCTGGGTGGGCAACATGACCGGTGATGAGGCAGTACGCTTCATGATTGACCGAGCGGCAGAGTCGAAAGATGGAGTGGATCTGGTTAATGGTTATGACTACACCCAGCTGATCTCCAAGTTTCTGATGGGGGCAGTCTTCTATAATCAGGCGGTCGATGTCTATCTGGATGAGAAGCTGGAGGCGGATACCAAGCCCAATGATCAGCCTTACAAGAAAGGAACCGCCTATACCGGCAAGGAGCATGTCTGGGATGAGGCGTTTGGCTATTTTGGTGCGCCAGCTCACGGTATGACACTGAGTGCGAAGCAGGTCTACGGTATTGCCAAGCGCAAGGATCTGGCGGCGGCTGACTTCAACAAGGATGGTGTGGTGGATCTCTATACCGAAATGGCCTTTGCCCATGGTTATTATGCCGCTTCACTCGACAAGGGGGGCAAGACCAGTTACTTCCATGACATTACTCAGGCTTTCCTGGATGGCAGAAATCTGTTGGTTGCAGCCAAGGGGCAGAAGCTGACGGATAGCCAGCGTGCCACTCTGAAGGGGCATGCGGCAACCATCAAGCGCAATTGGGAGAAGGTGATTGCGGAGCTGGTCTTCAAGTATGCAGGATCGACCTACAAGGATCTGGTCAAGATCACCGGAAACAGTGGCAATGCCAAGGAGAACTACCGCAACTACATCAAGCACTGGGGTGAGCTGAAAGGGTTTGCACTGGCACTGCAGGTGAGTGGCAAGGATCTGGGGGGAACCAGTGTACAGCTCAACCGCCTAGTCGGTTATGGTCCTGTGATGATTGGCAATACCCAGGTCAAGGGGGTGGACGGCAGTGGTGAGTACATGCAAGGTGCCTCGGTCTCCATGGAAGAGTACATGCTCAATCTACTCAAGGTGCAGAACCTGATGAAGGAGGAGTTTGGTATCAAGGCGCGTCTGAAGGACCAAACTGCAGGACTGGAGAAGCTGGTTGAAGAGTTGGCAACCAAGGACAACTCGGAAAACGACTAGCCTTGAGCGGTGGATAGGGTAGCCAAGTGTATGACTTTATCGGGTTGCTCAACCCGGAAAAACGACTCTTTATCGGCTACCTGTTCACTGCGGGTTTGATTGCACTGCTCTACTACAGAGCGGTTATGAAGAGGCCATTGGCAGCTACTGCCAGTGGCCTCTTTTCTCGTGCGATCTGGTGGAGTGACTCCGCCAGGGGAGACTATCTGTTGATTGTTGTGAACCAGGGGGTGATTCGACTGTTGGCTCCGTTGATGGCGGGGCAGTTGGCGTTGACGATTGCGGTCTTTGAGGGGATGCACACCCTCTCGGTACGCTCGCTGTTTGAGTCGATCTCCCAATGGCAGATCATGGTCAGCTTTACCCTGGTGCTGTTTGTGGTGGATGACGGCACCCGCTATCTGTTACATCGAACCTTGCACCGGGTCTCCTGGCTCTGGCGGTTCCACAAGGTCCACCACAGCGCAACCAATCTGACTCCGTTTACGGTACTGCGTACCCACCCGTTGGAGGCGGTGCTGTTCAGTCTTCGTAGTCTGGTGGTGCATGCACTCTGTCTGGGGATCTTCTACTTCTATTTTGGCGACCGGGTCTCTCTGGTGGAGCTGTTTGGTGCCAGTATTCTGACTGTACTGTTTCATGGTCTCGGCTCCAATCTGCGTCACTCTCATGTGCCATTTGGTTACTGGCCATGGTTGGAGAGGATTCTTATCTCTCCGGTCCAGCATCAGCTACACCACTCCCGCGCTCCCGAGCACTTTGACTGCAACTTTGGAGCAGCTCTGGCGATCTGGGACCGAATCGGAGGCAGTCTGCAACATGCTCCAACTGGTGCAAATATTGAGATGGGGGTGCAGAATTGTGTAGAGCCACATGCTATTCGAGAGCTCTTGATTCCATCGTGAAGATTAGTCTTCCCCTCAATTGATGAGGAAAGCGGGAAGAAAAACAGTATTTACTGTTTTTATATGTTGCTAATGATAACGATTATCATTAGAATGCGCATTTTCAACAATCAAGATGGAGAACACCATGAAGAAAAGCTGGAAGCGGAACCTGATTGCGGCCGCAGTCGTATCAACCACAGTGGGATTAGCAGGCTGTAACAGCAACCCACACACTGTAGTGGCATCATCCTCTGTTTCAGTCAACGATGTGCTGGTGGCACATGCCAAGATGGCGCATGCCAACTATGCTGATACGCTGAAGGATGCCAAGGCGCTGCAACGTGCAGTCAATGCCTTTGTTGCCAACCCGACTCCAGCTACTCAGGAGGCAGCCAAGCAGGCCTGGTTGCAGTCTCGTGAGTCCTACGGCCCAACTGAGGTGTTCCGTTTCCGTGGTGGCCCAATCGATGACGATCCCTCCACCGCCGAGCCGGATGATGGTCCAGAGGGGCAGATCAATGCCTGGCCTCTGGCTGAGGGGCTGATCGACTACGTTGCCAGTGGTCAAAAGTATCAGATGATGGGTGACGATATGATCGACACCAATGTACAGCAGTACAATATGGACAACAGCAACCTGATCGCGGACAAGAGCTTCAAGATCTCCAAGCAGTCTCTGGCGGATGCTAATGAGATGGGAGATGATGAGGCTAACGTAACTACTGGTTACCACGCGATTGAGTTCCTGCTCTGGGGACAGGATCTGAATGTGGTGGATGGCATGAAGCGTGACACCTCTGGTGGCCTGCGTAGCCATACCGACTACATTGTGGGTGCTGGTTGCACCAATGGCAACTGTGATCGTCGTGGTGCCTTCTTGCAGGCAGCGACTGATCTGCTAGTGGATGACATTGCCGCAATCACTGCAGAGTGGGATCCTCGTAGCGGTGCGCACTATCAGAAGTTCGTCAACAGTGGTGTAGAGGGTATCAACAAGATCATGACCGGCATGGGACAGCTGAGCTATGGTGAGCTGGCCAGTGAGCGTATCAAGATCGCACTGATGTCCGACTCGCAGGAGGATGAGCACTCCTGCTTCAGTGACAACACCCACCGTGACATCGTGCTGAATGCACAGGGTGTGGTCAACGCCTACCACAATAGCTATGCAGGCAAGAGCTATGGTCCAAGTGTCCATGATCTGCTGACCTCTGTGGATGCCGATCTGGCCAAGCGTCTGAATGCATCACTGGAAGCAACCATGGCGAGCACTGATGCAGTGGATCAGGCTGCGAAGAATGGTATGCCGTTTGATAATCAGATCCAGGGTTCTGCTGCCGACAAGGCCAAGATTCAGAGCGTAGTGGCTGGACTGGTGGCACAGACCAATGATATTGCTGCAGCCATCGAGGTGCTGGGTCATGATGCCGAGGTCAAGGATGAAGAGGTGACCTACGCCAGTGACAAGGCGCTACTGGGTAATAAAGAAGCTGAATAATCGGTTTTAGCTTTTTTGTTGTACAGGCCACAAGTGGACTCTCCCTCTGCTTGTGGCTTTTTTACTTGAGTTAAATAGCGATGAACGGGGTTGCATATGGTAATTTTTAAACTGGACCGAGAAGAGCTTCCGCTTGAGGAAGGGGGATGTCATGATCTGCAGCAGGCGATTGGTCATCTGATTCCGAAGTGTGATGCCGTTGCAGTGAGAAGTTATGTCACACGAGAATTGGCAATTTCACTAATCGATACGCTCAGAAAAGGGAAAAATGTGGAGGAGTGTGGTTTGCTAGCGCCGGAAAATGGGGCAAGTGATACAGCAGCCTGGTTGAATTACAATACGCTGATGAAAATGAAGGTTGACCATGTTCGTGCCTATGAGTGGTTTATCAATGCCATAGTGGAAGAGTCGGCTCACTTGGAGTGGGGGCTTACAGACACTGCGGTTGAGGGTGAGCAGGGCTGACTCAAATGCGGTTTCAAGCGTGTGACAAAAGTGTTGAACAGGCGAGCTGGATTGATTTCTGGGCAACGGTTGTACAGTCTCTGTTTCGTGGTGTGATTGGCTTCACTTCAGGTAGTCTGGGGCTAAGTGCATTGGGAGTCTATGCGGTGGGAGATGCGGTCTCGAAGATGATCACCATCACCAGTATCCGTATCTCCAAACGGGCACCAACAGAGCGTTTTCCATTTGGGTTTGGCAAGGTTCTGTTTGTCTCTTCGGTAGTGATTGGACTGTTGCTGTTCAGCAGTGGTGCTGTTCTGGCCTGGACCAGTTTCATCGATCAGCAGGGGGTGGAGCAGGTGCCCAGTACCATGGCGATTGTAGGAACCGTGATCTCGGCATTGATGAGTCTGGTAATCTACAGTTATCTCTCTTGTGTGGCTCGCAAACACAATAATCTGGCGACAGAGGCTGCTGCACAGGAGAATCGTGGTGATGCGATGACCTCCATCATGGTTCTGGTTGGAGTTTTGTTGGCGACTGCAGGACTGCATGGAGCAGATCACTACACTGCATTTGTGCTTTCGCTGGCATTGATGTGGATGGGTGGAAAGCTGGTATGGGAGGCGCTGAAAGGGCTGCTGGATGTTTCCATTCCCAAAGAGGAGTTGGCTGAAATTGGTATGATCTCAGGTGGAATTGCCGGGGTCAGGGAGGTGGAATTGGTGCGTGGGCGTAACCTGGGAGAGTTTTGGGATATCTATCTCCATATCGCGGTGGATGAGCATATGATAGTAGCCGACAGTAACCAGATTGTCTGTGAAATCAAACGCCAGTTGCATAGTCGCTATGCGCAGATTCAACATATCTGGGTGGATACTCAGCCTCATTGCAAAATTGCTTAGGAGAGTTGCCCATACAGGGAGGGAGCTGTTCTCTTTGCGTTACTCTAATTCAGTGATGACGGTCAGTGGGCGCTCAATGATCTGATCGACTCGACTCTGTGGGAGGATGCGGGCAATATAGGGGCCATTGAGTACTTCCAGCGCATGGACCAATGCGCGCAGATGTTGATATGATCCTCTACGTAGTTTTTTGTAACTCTGTGTGATATCCGGATGTGCTGATGAAACTGCAATGGCGTGGTCGAGGTCGCGGATATCGACCTCCTCAATCAGGGCACCTACACGTAGTGCCTCCTGTTTCGACTGTTTTCCCTGAATCACCAGTGTCTTGTAGAGCTGGCTGATCTGATGGTTCTGGAAGGAGCCTTTGGCACGGTTATGTGTGGGGTCTGGAATTCCGTAGTGTTGTAGCAGTGAGGCCATTGTATTGCTGTGGCGCTGTTCGGATTGGGCAATGCTGGAGAAGATCTTCAAATTCCACTGAGCATTAAATAGGTGGTAGAGCTCCAGAGCCATCTTCTCCTCTTCGTGCATGTAGAGCAGGTGTTTAATTTCGGTGCTGGAGAGTGACGTAGTAATCCGCTCCGGACTACCAGCTTGTTGATATTTTTCGACTACCTTCTGCTGCTTGTGGTAACTGTTCTGTAGTGCCAGAAAGAGTATCAATCCGATTAAGCCAATGAAAATTACCCATCCGCTCTTTTGGTCAAGCTGAAAGGTATCACTGACCTCATCCAGACTGGAGTGATGGTTATCGTTGATGATATGGTCCAGTTCGTGATTCAGTTTGTCAGCCATAATGAAGTGGTACATATGTTTGGTAGAGAGAGGCAATCATAAACTATTGGGCCAGTGGTTTTACTGTGTGTTCTCCGACTTATGGTGGAGCTGAGCCGGAGAGTGCTGCTTCTGCTTGCTAAATAGATTGCGCAGGTCTTTGCCAATAAAGCGGATCCCTTCAGCAGTATAGTGACCAAGACGTTGTATCCCATACCCTCCCTTTTCTCGGCTATAACGGAGAAGGGAGTATTCCAGCAGGGTGCTGCGTATCTGATGCAGTCGCTGGCTGCTGGTACTAAGCAGATCCTGCAGACGCAGCACTTCGTTGTTGGACTCTCTGCACTTGCTGCGAACATGAGCCAGATCTTCTTCCAGTTCCCGCTCTTCATGACGATAGCGGTTGTACTGTTTCTTTGCCGAATGTAGCTCTTTCTGGAGCCGTCTCACCGACTGCTGTAACTGCTGCAGTTGTTGCTGGTGCAGTCTGCGCTCCTGCAGATGATCTGCAGCAGCATAGAGCTGCTCACTAATCGCTGAAAAAGGGTTGGGGATCCGGGACATAATTCGCCTGTCGTTTTAGGAGAAGATCCGTTTCCAGAGGCTGACCTGTTTGGGTGCCGGTTCACCAATCTTGCGGATCTGTTCTGGTTCACGACAGAAAGTGGGGCCTTTGATCATGGTAAATCCCGGCTCCAGCTTCTCGTTGGGGTCAAGGATGACAAACTGTTGCATCATGCCATCATCTTCATGCTCCAGAATATGGCAGTGCACCATATAGGGGATATTGGCATCGTGATAGTCCTTGAACTGCATGATGATGCGTACCCGCTCCCATGGCTCTACATAGACGGTGTCCTTCCAGCCACGCTCGTTCTCATAGGGGGCAGATTTCTTCCCGCTTTGGGTGTCGATACGATCCAGTACCTGGAACTGCACATCGTGTACATGGAAGGGGTGGGCCATCCAGGAGGTGTTGATGATCTCCCAGACCTCGGTATCTCCCTTGCGGACAAAGAAGTCGAGGCGCGCCAGATCCATGGTGCGGCGGTTGATGAAGAATCCGTTCATCACGTTGAGACGGAATGGACGAGGGCGTTCCCGGTTGACAGCACTGCTCTCTGCAATCCACTCGATCGGGATCAGTGTTTTTGGCAGCGCTACCATTGCATTGGCAGTTTTTGCCTGGTCGACACTGATAGTCATCAGAACATAGTCACTCTGATCAATCTGGTCGAGATCGTGATCCTTGGTCACAATCTGGGCGTTCATGGTGGCCATGATCTCGGAGGAGAAACTCATTACCTTCAGCTGCTTGCCTTGCAACGGAGCGAGATCGACCAGTACCTCGGCACGTTCCCCCGGACCGATGCGGAGACGTTGTAGTGCAACTGGTTGCTCCAGTGCACCGCCATCGGTACCGCTCTGGTAGAAGGTGAGGTCACCTTCAAAACCGATGTTGTAGATGCGAGCATTGGAGCCGTTGAGTAGACGCAGCCGTACCCACTGTGCCGGCGCACTCCAGAGTGGTTGTTCAGCACCGTTGATTAGAATATGTGGCCCTTTCATTCCCATGTCATCCGACTTCTTCGGACGGTAGTTGAACTGGTTGTTGGTATCCAGCAGACGATCCTGGATGACCAGCGGGATGTCGTCGACCCCATACTCGGAGGGGAGTCCCAGCTGGTCACCGGCATCGGTATCAACGATGAAGAATCCGGCCATTCCCTGATACACCTGCTGACCAGTCTGATGCATCATGTGCGGGTGGTACCAGAAGGTGGCGGCCTCCTGCTTGACCGTCCACTGTGAAGTCCATACCTCACCAGGCAGAATCATGTGATGAGGGCCACCATCCTGTTTGGCAGGCAGGTGCAGGCCATGCCAATGGTTGGTGGTGACGTAGGGGAGGTGGTTTTCGATCTCCACCCGGATTGGATCTCCACTGCGGCAGCGGATGGTGGGGCCGAGGAAGTTGCCGTTATAGCCCATGGTGCGGGTTTTGGGACCCTCCATCAGATCCAGTTCGCCCTCTACCACCTGCATGCGGAAGATCTTGGTACTGTCGTTCTCTTGGGTGTAGTCGAGTAGTGGGGGGATTGCCAGTGGTTTTCCGGTGATAGCCTGGGTCACCTTCTCATCACTCTTTACGCTACTCTGTTGACAGCCGGGAATGGTGGCGATTGCACCCAGGCCTGCAGTGGTTTGTAGAAATTGGCGACGTGTTGCTGAACCGCTTTTCTTCATAAAATCAATCCATGTGTTGTTTTGGGTTAAAAATCTGCTGTTGAGTGGTGAAACTTACTATCAATGGGTGTATTATGATAAACAAATGAAAATCATTTTCATATAGATTTGCGTTTATATTTTTTCTGTATGGATAGGTGAGATCATTCAATTTCACTTAATTACTCAAATAGCAAAGCATTTTAGAGCAAGGATCCACAGGCTCAATGACAGTATGTTCAGGATGACAGATGAATTTCGTTGGGGGTATGCAGCGCTGCTCTCATTGGGAGTAGCCATAGGAGTTGAGGCGGTACCTGCAGATCAACTTCCGGGAGGGGAGGCGACTGTGACCGCACATCAGTTGAGTCCCACCTTTTTGGCACCATTGGGCAACCTCTCGATCAATCGTCAGGATGAACTGGGGTTCTATATCGGGCGCTCCTATTTCCGTGACCCTTGGGTGAAGGCTCCGGCCATTACCGGTAATCGAGATGGGTTGGGGCCACTGTTCCATATGCGCTCCTGTATCGCCTGTCACAAGCGCGGCGGCAGAGGGCGGATCAATGATCAGACGGGTTCTGAGGTTCCTTCATTTGCGCTGTTCCTGCGCCTGAGTCTGCCGGGGCAGAATGTGCATGATGGGGTCGTAGCGGAACCCACCTACGGTGCTCAGCTCTCTACCGCAGGTGTCGGCAGTGAGTTGAAAGAGGGAGGGGTACCTGCAGAGGCGCGCCTGCGGGTCAGCTATACCCCGGTTGAAGGGCGCTATGCGGATGGCTCCACTTATCAGCTGCAACAGCCACACTACCATATCGAGAATCTGGGCTATGGTCCACTCCATCCGGATACGTTGACCTCACCCCGTCTGGCACCGCCGCTGGTGGGGATGGGATTGATCGATGCGATTCCCGAGGCGGATTTGTTGAGACAGGCTGACCCGGAAGATGCGGATGGCGATGGTATTTCGGGCCGGATCAACCGGGTCTGGGATCGAAAACTGGCGAAGACGGTCAGCGGCCGCTTCGGTTTCAAGGCGGGATCTCCCACACTGCTACAGCAGAGTGCGGCGGCTTTCCTTAATGATATTGGCATCACCAACTCCTTCTATCCGGTAGAGAACTGTACCGCCCGGCAGAAGGCCTGTCTGCAGAGTCCTACCGGGGCAGATCCTGCCCATGATGGTCTGGAGATTCCTGACAACCGTCTGCTGCCCACTGCCGACTTTGTGCGCATGTTGGGAGTGCCGGCACGACGTCATCTGAATAATCCGGCTACCGAAGAGGGCAAGCGGCTCTTTTCCGGGTTGGGGTGTTCCGGCTGTCATACGCCCTCCTATGTGACTGGTGAGGTGGCGCGTATCCCGGAGCTGTCCAACCAACAGATCTGGCCCTACAGTGATTTTCTGCTGCACGATATGGGAGAGGGGTTGGCCGATCATCGACCGGAGTTTGAGGCCAATGGTCGCGAGTGGCGCACCCCTCCTCTGTGGGGCGTGGGTTACAACAGCCGGGTGACCGGACGCAGCCACTTCCTTCACGATGGTCGTGCCCACTCCATCGAGGAGGCAATTCTTTGGCACGGTGGTGAAGCGAAAGCGGCGCAGCAGCGCTTTATCCAGCTTGGTAAAGCGCAGCGTGAAGCCCTGCTTCTGTTTGTTGATTCACTTTAGATAATTATTTTAGGTTATTGTTTATGAGCAGTAATATTGATCGTAGATCCTTTCTTCAGATGGGGGCCGTGGTTGCTGGTGGTGGTCTCTTCTCTCCGCTCTTGCAGGCTGCACCGTGGCAGCCCAGAGAGCTGTTGATCTCCGGTGTCGATCGGACCGATGGTCGTCACGGCGTGGCCTGGGATCGTGGCTATCCGGATCTCTCCAACGAATTTGCGCCGCAGGCCGGTTGGGTGGAGACCGGATTTCGTGGGCATGCGATTGCTCGCCACCCCAGACATTCGAATCGAGCACTGCTGTTTGGACGTCGCCCAGGCTGGTGGTTTGCCGAGGTTGATTATGCGGCAGGGGAGATGACCCACAAAATCGCACCACCGCAAGGGGTTCACTTTACCGGGCACGGCTGCTTCAGCCGGGATGGTCGTCTACTCTACACCTCGGAGAACCACTATACCCAGAGTGGGCAGGCGCTGATTGGTGTGTGGGACAGCAGCAGCTACCAACGTGTGGGTACTCTACCGATTGAGGAGGGGGTTGGGCTGCATGATCTGCGTACCCATCCCAATGGCAAGTGGTTGGTTGCTGCAGTTGGTGGCCTGTTGACCCATCCGGATCAGGGGCGCAAGAAGCTCAATCTGCAGACGATGTCCTCCTTCCTGCTCTATCTCGATCGACAGACAGGTGCGGTGGTGCAGCGTGTTGCGGTGGCTGAGCCAAAATCGAGTATTCGCCACATTGATGTGGCTCCTGATGGGCTGGTTTCGGTTGCCATCCAGCTCCAGCGAGGGGCGGCCGGGCATGAAGAGACTGTCCCGCTGATGGGAATCCACCGGGCCGGAATGGAAGAGATTCAGCTCTTTACCGCATCGGAAGAGGCGCATGATCTGATGCAGGATTATGTGGGTAGTACGGTCATCTCCCCGCTCTCGCGAGTGGTCGGTTTTACCAGCCCGCGTGGCAACCATGCCTGTTTCTGGAATATCGATACCGGGGCCTGGCTGCAGAGCCACTCCATGACGGACGTGTGTGGGCTGGGACTCACTGACAATGAGCGCTACTTTATTCTCACCAACTCGGTGGGAGAGGTGCGTTATCTGAACAGCCGCACGCTGCAGGAAGAGCAGTCACTGCGCAGGAAATATCCCTCGATACGGTGGGATAACCATCTGATTGTGTCGTAAATAGATCTTTCTACATCGCATCAATTATTCATCACAGGAGAAATACCCTATGCGGTTTACGCTTTCGAGCCAGCTCATCAAACACGCCCTGATTGCTACAGTGGCAGCCACCTCACTGAATGCTGCGGCAGCCAGTGTCAAAGATCCCACCGCAGTAGCGTTGACGGATCAACTGATTCTGCCCGCATTTGACCAGTTTCAGCACAAAGCAGCGGCACTGGAGCAGCAGAGCAAACAGTTCTGTAGTGCCCCATCTGTGCAGGGGTTGCAGCAGAGTCAGCAACAGTGGCAGCAGACCATGGACAGCTGGCAGGCGCTCTACCCGTTCAATTTTGATCCCAGTTTTGAGGGAGACATGACGCTGGTGGCCTTCCAGATCGACTCCAAGATGATGCGAGGCCGCAACTTCTCGGTGGCAGTGGATGCGATGATCGGCAATATGATGGATGATCCAGCCATGGCAGAGGCAGGTTTTGTCGGTGGTCTGAAATTCAAGTTCAAGGGTGTTCTGGCGCTGGAGCATTTGTTGTTCCAGACCCGTGACGGTAAGCGAACGGCTGCAGATATTGTGGCTGAATACAAGAGTCATCCGGGAAAATGTAGCTATCTGACTCTGTTGAGTAGTGAAATTACAGCTCTTTCAGAAGAGACACAGAAAATCTGGAAAAGCGGAGCGGTCTCGTTCAAGCAGTCCGAGAATGCACGCCCCTGGCTGATCAACAAGTCGATAGAGACGGTCGCCTTTACCGCACAGCGCAAGCTGGAACC
>CAYQFH010000038.1:14756-18952 GCA_964416755.1 uncultured Piscirickettsiaceae bacterium
GAAGATCGCCATGCATTGGAAGCATTGCATGCTGAGATCATTACCTTGGAAAAGATACTGAAGCATGAGGTGACCAAGGCGCTTGGTATTACCCTTGGATTCAACTTTAATGATGGGGATTAGTGGTCGCAGTAATAAAATTTTAAATTGTAAATGATAAGTGTTATTATTATCGTTTGTAGCGAGTTGACGCAGCAGGTTTGTTTGATTGGCAAGAAACGTAAGGCTAGAGAGCATAGACTATTATGGAATGTGGAATGGTAGAGGCCGCAATGGCTGGAGCAGTGTTGAGACAAGGTGGAATCCCGATGGGGGATCTGGATCGTGATGGATTGATTACGATGATGTTGAGTCCGCAATCATCTGCTATTGCAGGCCAGCAAGCCGGCGTGGGCAAGGTGGCTACGGCAAAGGCGGGCGTCGTGGGTAAGGTGGTTCCCCTGTTTTCTGCTCCGGGTTCGTCAGTGGTGGGGTCATCTGCACTCTCTCCATCGGCTGTTATCTCACCGGCGGCTACTGTCAGTAAGGGTGCCGTGGTTCAGAAAGGTGTTCTATTGGGGAAAGGAGCTGTGATCTCTTCAGGTGCCAAGGTGGGCACTGGTGCCATGCTGAGTGAAGGGGTGATTGTTGGTAAAGGGGCAACCGTCTCTAAGGGAGCCATGATCGGCTCTCACTCCATTGTTGGCAAGCAGGCCTTTGTCTCCAAGGGAGCCATTGTGGGCAAGGATGTCACCATCATGAAGGGAGCGGTGGTCAAACCAGGCCTGATGATCAAAGATGGTGCAACAGTAGCAGGAAGCAAACTGGGTGCACTGAAAACCCTTACTGCTGCTGGTTCGGGAGGAACGGCTGTTGCGTCAAAAGGTGCTTTAGCATCTGCTGCAACCAAAGGTGTCGCTGCATCAGCAGCCGCCAAAGGGGTAGCAGGTGGCAGCGCAGCTACAGGGTTCTCCTCTTTGGTCGGCTCCGGGTCAGGTTTCAATACCGGGCTGAGTCTTGGGCTGGGGATGATGGTTCCTGTTATTGCCGGTGTGGCGGTGGCCAGTGCAGTGTACGGTATGGTGCGCCACACCAAATCAGAACAGTAAAAGAATCTTCCTGTTAGATTGTTGTTGCATCTTGCCCTGCAGTTATCTGCAGGGCTTTTTTGTGTCTGGAGTGAGCCTATGGCTGCGACTCTATCGAGCGTATCTTCTCCAGACCACCATAAGAGAATGGACGCCTGGTAAAGCCAGCACTGCAGTGACAGCGCCCCAGATTGCCGAAAAGAAGCTGGCGCTCCTGTTCACACTGCACAGGCTTTTCAAAAGGGCCGATCAGAGTGGCGGGCCGCTCCTCTGTCGGGATGGCCGGTGGATGGATATGGCAACTGCTTTCTACTGCATTGGCGCTCTGGATGTGTACCCACAGCAGAACCCCCAGTAGTGGATGGTAGGGTATTTTGAAAGGTTGTTGGCTAATCTTCTGTATAGGGTTCAATCACACTGGCCTCAAGGCGGTAACCGGCATCGCCCAGCTCGCTGCTGAACTGCTCTACCCGCAGGGTACCACTCACCCAGACCGTGTCAAATTGTCCCCCCTGGTAGGGTTGTCCCGCAGGGGATTGTACGTAGACCACCTGATTAGTGGGTGGTGGTGGAACATGGATACAGGCCCCAAAGTAGGGCACCAGTAGAAATTCACGGATGGTACGGTTCTCAAGTTCCAGTGGTACCACGAAGCCGGGTAGTTTAATGTTTTGACCATCCATCTCCGGTACTACGGGGGCATTTTTGATCCACTCTTCAAGCAGTGCCTGTGCCCGTGGGTCATCATCGCTGAGATTATTCAAATTCAATTCATCCAGCATCTTCTCCATCTCCGCCTCGGGGGGCATCAGTGCCATCCAGTCGATCTCGCGGGGAGCGTCACTGGCTGCAGCAGTCAGTGGAGGGAGGAGGAGTAACAGCAACAGTGAGCGGATTATAGGGTTCATCGATTGAGTTCCTGGTTATCAAGTGCGCATGGAGAGGCCATCACTCAAGGATAACCGATAGGCGCGGTAGCTGGGCAGGATACCAACCAGAAAACCGGCACAGGCGACCGCTCCCAGTAGTTGCCACTCATGGCTGCTCAGACCGCCAAGCGCAAGGTAGATTCCGTAGTATGTCTCAATCAGTGGTTGTGCAATCAACAGCAACAGATAGAGGAGTGCGACTCCGAAGCCGATCCCGATCAGTGTCAATACACCGGTCTCTCCCATAATCAGGGTAAAGATGTGGCCGGGGCGGGCACCGACTGAACGCAGGATTGCGATCTCTCTGCGGCGCTCATTGAGACTGGTGAGCAGTACACTCAACATTCCGAACAGCCCGACCACCACCACAAATACGGTGACTATCAGCAGCGCATTCTCGGCTACCGAGAGCAGTCCCCACAGCTCACTCAGTGCGACACCGGGGAGGATGGCGGTCAGAGGCTCCTTGCGGTACTCATTGACCTCGCGCTGCAGCTTGAAGGTGGCAATCTTCGACTTCAGCCCTACCAGTGCTGCAGTAATCTGTTTCGGTTGCAGATCCATCTGGCGGGTCTGTTCCATCGATGTGGTGCGCCCTCGAATGGGTGCGCCCCCTTTCCAGTCGACATGAATCGCCTCGATCCCCTGCAGGCTGATATGGAGGGTGCGGTCTACCGGTGTGCCGGTTCGCGCGAGAATGCCGGAGACTCGAAATGGTTTGTCCTCATGGCGGGCAAAGCGGACATCACTGGTCCCGTGGGCGACAATCACCTCATCTCCGAGCCGGTACCCCAGCTTGTCGGCAACCTCGGCCCCCAACACCACATCGTAGAGGTCGTTGAACCAGTCCCCTTCGCTCAACGCCAGTGCGCGCTTGTTGCTGTAGCGGTAGTGGGTGAAATAGTCGCCATTGGTGCCAAGTACCCGATAGCCGCGGTGAGAGTCACCCAGTGACAGTGGTACCGTCCATGCCACTTTGCGGTGGCTGGCGATCTCCTGGTAACTCTTCCAGGAGAGATTGTTGGTGGCATTGCCAATGCGGAAGACGGAGTAGAGCAGCAGCTGTACCTGCCCACCACGTGCACCGATGATCAGGTCGGTACCGGAGAGGGTGTTGGCAAAGCTGGCATGGGCCTCGGTGCGGATGCGCTCCACCCCAACCAGTAGTGCGGTGCTGAGTGCGATTGAGGCTATGGTCAGAGCAACGGTGAAACGGCGGTTGAGCAGGCTCTTCCAGGCCAGAGAGAGAATGGTCATGGCTAGATTTCTCTCGCCTGGGTGGTGTGTGCAGCAGAGTTGATCTTTGGTAGTTGCACGGTACGGTCAAACAGTGGCTCCAGTGTGGCGTCATGGCTGACGAAGATCAGGGTGGAGCCGGTCTGTTTGCACTCCTCGAACAGTAGTTGGACAAAGGCCTCGCGCCGGGCGGTGTCGAGTGAGGAGGTGGGTTCATCGGCAATCAACAGTTCTGGAGCACCCATCAGCGCACGGGCAGCTGCCACCCGCTGCTGCTGCCCCACACTCAGGCTGGTGACCGGACGTTGCATCAATGCCGGATCGGCCAGATCCAGCTGGGTCAGCAGCCGAACGGCCTCCTGCTCCAGTGAACCGGAGTGCTGCAGTGCCCGCTCGCTGCGCAGAGCGGAGAAACGGCAGGGGAGAGTGACATTCTCCACCATTGAGAGATAGGGGATGAGATTGAACATCTGGAAGATGTAGCCGATGTGGTCGGCACGGAAGCGGTCCCGCTGCGTGCTCTTCATCTGCTGCAGCGGCTGATCAAGTACCTGGATAGAGCCTTGCCGGGGAATGTTGACCCCGGCCAGCAGGCTCAGTAGCGTGCTTTTGCCACTACCACTGGGGCCTTCGATGAAGATTCGTTCTCCTGCCCTGATCTGCAGTGCGGTAATGGCCAGTACTGGCGGGGTATCAGCTTCCCAACAAAATTCCAGATTGTCCAGTTCAACCATGCCGTTTTCCGCGCTGCGGGGCTGTTTTAGAAGTGGAGTGTACGGTGATCGGTCTCCAGCTCAACAGCGCCCTGCTTCTCATTCAGCAGATATTGTACATTGAGGTGGAGGGTTGCCGGGAAGGTATCAAACAGATCGACCTGCAGCTGACTCAACTGAGCAGGCTGTTTGCACTCAAAGTGGTAGTGGGCATGGAATTCGGAGTGGGTCTCTTCGTGCGCTTCATGCTC
>CAYQFH010000038.1:19052-22159 GCA_964416755.1 uncultured Piscirickettsiaceae bacterium
ATGGTGGTCATGCTCCATGGTGTGAGAGGTTTCCATCAATGGGCTGGCGATCTTGGCGATCTCCAGACTACATTGAGCGGTAGGGTTGAAGTGGAATAGTGCCTCTCCTCTCTTCAGTAGTGCGACCGCCTCTTCCACAGCGTGGTGATCCGCTTCGCTGGAGGGTTGATGTTCAAAGCCGACGATGTTGGCAGCTGGAGTCTCCAGCTCTATCTCCACCTCTGCACCCACTGCGGCAAGGTTGAGTTGGGCCGCACCATGTTCATGAGCACTATGCTGGCGGTGTTCATGATCCTCTTCTGCATGTGCTGTAGTGTGGAGAAGAGCAACGGATAGGGCAGAGGCCAATAGGGTGCGATTGAACTGGGGCATGGTAGTGTATTCCTGCAGTGGTTTGGTTAATTGCAACAGAGTTGCATTATGCGGCAGGGGTGTTTTTAATGCAACGCACTTGCATTAGTGTTGCAGTGAGCACAGATCCCCTGCAGGGTGAGATCAGCCTCTTGCAACAGAAAACCGGATGGAAGATTGACCAGCTTCGAGGCGGCCTGTCGGGTTGGCAAGCAGGTGACCTGACCACAAACGGTGCAGTTGAAGTGGGCATGTTCCCGGTGGGTACCCGCCTCTGCATTGAAACGCCAGATGCGATCCTGCCCGGTTACCTTGTGGGCCAACTGGTGCTCTACCAGCCACTCCAGAATACGGTAGACCGTCACCTTTTCTACAGCAACGCCTTGATCGGAAATGATCTCCTCCAACTCATTGTGCGTCAGTGCAACCTCCGACTCCAGCAGGATCGTGAGTGTGGCAAGCCGTGCGCGGGTGATGCGGGAGCCTGCACGCTTCAGCATGGTGCGGGCAAGCTCTTTGTAGCGGTTTTGTTGATCTTGGAAAGAGGTCAAGGGAAAGCCAGTTAAAGATAGGTCGAGTACTAGTGTACTGTATGGCTGCACTGTACCGATAGATGACCGGGCTGATCAAGTCTTTTGGCTGTTCAAGGAGAAACCTGCCCTCTTGAGAGAGTCAAAGAGGGCAGGTTGGTTCAGTGGAATCGACTACTTCAACAGGTTCTCGTAGCGACGATCGGTCAAAGTCTTCATGAAGGCGACCAGTGCCTTCACCTTCTTGTCGCTGATCCGTTTAGCCTTCAGATCCTTGTGGTTGATGGTTGCGGGAACTTCCGCCTGAGTCCAGGGTTTGCCGGTCTCCGGATTGAGTTTGCGAGCAGGATTGTTGAACTGATCGTAGAACTCCACCACGGTCTCCAGCTTCTGGAAGACGCCGTTGTGCATGTAAGGGGCAGTCAGTGCCACGTTACGCAGGGTAGGCACCTTGTATTTGCCATCATGTTCAGCGCCATCCACTGCCGGATTCTCCAGCAGTCCGTGATCAACATGGTCAGCCCCTTTACCATTCTTTGCCCGTAGTGCCAGATTGGCGGGCACACCGATATTGTGATATTCGTAGTTGGTAAAGGTCTCCCCCTTGCGCTCGATGTCATTGAGCTTGTGGCAGGTCGAGCAGTTGACGTTGGTTGGGGAGAAGAAGATCGCCTCACCAAAACTCTCTTCGTCGGTCAGCTCCACTTCACCACGCAGGTAGCGGTCATATTTGGAGTCAAATGGGGAGAAGAAGTCGGTCTTCTCGAAAGCGGCAATGGCCTGAGTCATCTTCTCATAGGCCTGCTCCTTGTTTGAAAAGATATCCTCACCATAGATCGACTTGAACTGCTTCACGTAGTGAGCATTGGCCTCAATACGCTCTACTACAGCAGCCTTGCTTGGCATCCCCATCTCGATGGGGTTGGTTGGTGGGCCACCGGCCTGTGCAGCCAGATCATCGACACGTCCATCCCAGAACTGTCCACCGACATACTGCTGCTTTTTGCTGTCGTAGTGGAACTTGGGGGAAAAGCTGGCGTAGGCAGCGGTAGGTGCCTGGCGATCGCCCAAAGAGTGGCCATCATCTCCCAGTGAGGCCATCCCCTGTACGCCGCTGTCACGATCATCAGCAAATCCCTGTGAGGGGTTGTGACAGGTGGCACACGCTTGTGTGCGGTTCTTGGATAGGTTCTTGTCAAAGTAGAGCGCCTTGCCCAGTTCCGACTCTGCACTGTTGGCAGATGTCAGTGCCGGTGCAGAGAGCAGTACCGATCCTGCAAGTAGAACAGTTGAGGTTGTGCGTAAAGTTTTCACTGTAGTATGTCTCCCATATTGTAGTGAAGGTAAGGGTGCTGCATCCTGCAGCGGTTAAAAATCCGTCTATCCGGTGGTGGCTGTACTTCCCCAGTTCCAGGAGATGATTGCCATGCCGGTGAGTGCCGTGGCGGCACCCACCCAGTCGGTGGCATTGAGAGAGACGCCATCCACAAAGTGGAGCCAGAGCAGGGCGGTGGCGACATAGACCCCGCCATAGGCGGCATAGACTCGTCCACTGGCTGTTGGGTGTAGCGTCAATAGCCAGACAAACAGTGCCAGACTGAGGGCAGCCGGCAGCAACAGCCAGAGAGGTCCATCCTTCTTCAGCCAGAGGTAGGGGAGGAAACAGCCCACAATCTCGGCGATTGCGGTGGCAAAAAAGAGGCCTGTAGTCTTCAACATAAGAGTAGCGGCGTTACCAGATTAGCCGTGCTCGTGCATCGCCCCCATGTTGGCAGAGTCATCGGTGTTGCACTCAAAGATCATCAGGTTGTCCATGTCGAGATTGAAGCGCACCTGCTCACCAACGGGTTGCTGCAGGTGGCTGGGGAACAGTCCCAGAATCTCCTGCCCGGAAGAGAGCTGCAGGGTGTAGAGCGACTCCGCCCCCTGGAAGTTGTTGCGCACAATCCGGGCCTCATGCAGACCGTTGCTGTCAAAGATGACATCGTCGGGTCGTACCAGCATATCCACTTTACACCCTTCCGGTAGGTCCTTGCCGTTCTCGCCGTGCAACTCACCCAGTTCGGTCTCCAGCAGAGACTCTCCCACGATAACGCCGCGCAGCATCGCCCCCTGACCGATAAACTCGGCGACAAAACGGTTGGCGGGTTGATGGTAGAGGTTGTAAGCACTGTCCCACTGCTGGATGGTGCCGTTGTGCATCACTGCAATCTTGTCGGCGATGGC
>CAYQFH010000039.1:0-21768 GCA_964416755.1 uncultured Piscirickettsiaceae bacterium
TCTGTAGCGGTTGGCAGAGATAGGGCCAGCGTGCCTGCCCTTGAACGGTAAAAAGGTGCCCCTGTTCACTCATTTCTGCTTGCAGGACAAAGCTCATTTTATTCAGGTCGATCAGCTCTGGTTCCTCTTGTCGCTCTTCGTCACGCAGGTAATCGAGAGAGCTCTCAACGAGATGCTCAATCTCTCTCAAGTCGGAAAGACTCTTCTGTTGGGGCTCTCCTTTAAGCATGGCAGCTGTACGTAGCTGAAGGCGGGTCAGTGGAGTGCGGATGTCATGGGAGATTGCATTCAGCATCTGAATACGGTTTTTGGTATTGAGTAATAGTCTCTTTTCGCTTTGACGCTGCTTTTTCTCAGTGGCTGCTTCATTGGTGATTCTCCGGTAGGAGATATAGAAGTAGATTAGAGAGGCTGAAACAAGCAACAACAGCTGAGCTGCAGTGAGTTGTATCAATGGGATGGTGGTGGAGACCTTGAGCAGGAATGGTTGGCTGATGGAGTTTAGCAGGATATTGTGTTGTAGTTGATGTGAGGTGAAACTTGGTTGAGTAGGTCGGTTGCTTTGATTGCTGCACAGTAGTTGTGTCTCCTGACGAGTGGGGCCATGGAGTAGCAGAGCGGTGTCAACCATTGGGGAGTTTCGAATGATTCGGTTTGGATCAATCAGTAGCGCGACATGAAGTTCTGGATACCAGGGAAAGAGTTCATCCTCGAAGGTGAGTGGGCGTTTGGCACTGTCCAGAAGAAAATAGTAACTTTTTTTGTCGATAATATGGGGACGTGATGTAAGGGGGTGATCGCTGATCGGGGTATTGATGGTTCCTCTGAGTGCATCAATGGCACGTGCATCTGAACCAAGCAGATTCAGTGACTCATCAGCTTGTGGTTGAAAAAAAAGGATGGGTGAGAGCCAGTCAAAATCTGACGGGTCTGGAGGGGATGAAAAGATTGAGCCCTGATGTTTTCTGTACTGCTCAATCAGTTCCGGTTGCTCCTCATGGGAGAGCGATGGAAAAAACATTACTGCCCGAATGTGTGGGTGATGTTCAATCAGGGCGTCGATGATGGGTTTAATGCGTTCATGTTGGAACAGGTCTGAGGGGCCGACAAGTTCTGACACTGTACTTAAAATGACTTCACTGGCGAGCGCATGATTCTGTGTGTCGGTATGGATTTGGTTGGCCAGTTGATAGAATGCGGTTTGGTTCTCCTGGTATTGTGTTGAAGCGAGCCAGAGTAGTGTGGCTAGCAGGACGGATATCCATACTATTATCGGGCGTCTGTAGGGGAGCAGTGAAGTGGTGATCTTCATGGTATTGAGTGATCAGTGTTGCTCTTTTACGATGCGTTCGGCCTCCACTGCGCGAAGCTCGAGTTGTTCGTATGCTGCCAGTGTTGATCTGCGGTTACGCTCCAGTGCTGCAGCCATCTTGTGAAGGTCTTGAGAGAGTTCACCCAGCTCTCCATTGGAGGGGAGTGGCTGTTTAGGGGGAGAGTAGTCTCCCAAGGCAATTTGGTGCATGGCACCACGAAATGTCTTGAAGAGCAGGGTAACTCGGTTGGTGAGCAGTAGTACCACAATGCCGATCAGGGTCAGGGAGAGAAACCCCAGCCAGAGCGCTTGCCGGATAATGGTCTGCTGTGCCTCCAATGTTGGTTGAGTGGAGAGCGTTATGGCTATAGAGCCAATCTGCTCTGCTGCTGTTGATATGGGAGGAATATTATCCTCAATAGCGGTTATGGTGGAGTAGACCGGAGCGGTGAATGTTAAAGAAGGGGTGTCGTTAACGATTAATGTTGAACGAGAAAAATTTCCAGAACGGTGCAGAAGATGAAATTCAGTATCATATATCTCAATGATCTCGATATCTGAATCAGTAATGCTTTGCTGAAGCGCTTTTTTCAGTGGAGCGATATTGCCACTGAATATGGCAAATTCCGTTGAAGGGGCGATCAGTTTGGCCAGGATATCTCCATGTCTCTGTTGTGACTCAGTCAGGGTATTCCAGCTTGTGTAGAGTGTGGATGCGGTCATCGCAATCCAGACAAAAAGTGCCGGCAGGCTCATCAGCAAGATGATCTGGTTACGTATCGACCAGTTGTTCATGGTTCATCCTCCTCCAGACTCATGAGTTGTTGTAATAACAGGGCGTTGTTTGGTGGTTGATAACCCAGAGAGCGTGCCACTTTGTGGTTGGTGGCAACATTGAAATGGCTGGAGTATCGTGGAAGCAGGATTGATTCAATTGCTGCACCTTGCTGATATTCAGTAATCCAGTCAATACTTTCCCGGATGAGCTGGTTTGGTGTGCTGTAGGTACCCATGATGCAACC
Source organism: uncultured Piscirickettsiaceae bacterium (assembly GCA_964416755.1). Lineage (GTDB taxonomy): Bacteria > Pseudomonadota > Gammaproteobacteria > Thiopontia. The sequence goes on from CAYQFH010000039.1 coordinate 2,335, forward strand.
TGCAGTTACCATCGCCCGGGTGTGGCAGATCAATGGTTTCTGCTGTCGATAGCTGGAGAGCAGCAGGTGTTTGAAGTTTTTTGCGTTATAGAGTTTTGGATTATGGTGTGTAATCAGTGCATCGACTGTCGGCAGGAGATTTCTGATTACACTGTGCAGGTTGTCGGTTTTGTACAGAGTCAACAGTGAGGAGTCAGGAGTTGGAGGAGGAGAATCGAGCTGGATGGGAACAGCGATGCTCTGGATGGTTGGGGTAGCGATTTCAGTCAGATTGAGTAGTCTCTGTACGGGTTGTTCACGGTAGATGGCTGAGACCAGAGAGTGTGAGGGGTGATCTTTGTGCGCTCTGGAGAACTCGTCTCTGGTGACCAACAGTGCCAGTATTGGTGAGGTCTGCTTTGAGCGCAATAGCTGATTGAGAGCGGCTATTCCGATGGTGATGTGCAGCGTTTTGTTGGTTTCAATCGTCTCTGCAGTGATGCTCTGCTGAAGCCGTTGAGCAAAATGTCTGTGAGATGAGGTGTCTGAAGCATGGATTTCGATCACTCCAGAGGCGAACAGCTGTTGTGGTGCCCAAAGCAGCAACAGTAGCATCAGGTGGCGTAGTTGGCGCCTCATCTTGGATCTGTTACCGCTTGGTCTGCAGAGTGAGCAAGATCGGGGCCATTACTGTGGTAGCTGAAAATTTTTACATGGCAGAGATCGATAGAGTCTCCCGGGTGTGGAAACCAGTGCCTCTCAAACTCAATACCGTTGATCTCTGCTTGGCTGAGGTTACTGTGGGCGAATGGGTAGAGGTTGCCACTGTTGATTGCAGTGCCGGTCAGACCAGTGGTGAGTATTGGGGAGTGAAGAAGAAATTGTGAGTGAGGTGCGTGGCAGTCAATTCTGAGCATGGTGTTTTACATGCTTGATCTTCAGGGGCAGGATATAGCCTTCGTTACGAACCGTTTGAATAATGGTGTTGTTGTGGTCGCCAAGTCTGCCGCGCAGTCGACTGATCTGTACATCAATTGCTCGTGGCGATATCGCAGAACGTTTGCCAACAATTCCGTCGGAGAGTTTCTCACGAGAAAGCGGCTTGTTTGGATTGGAGAGAAAGACGGAGAGCAGTTTGAACTCTGCGCTGGTCAATGAAATTTTTGCACGATCTTTGCGAATGATGATGCGTTCAGGCATCAGCAAGGTGATACCGCCGAATTTGAGATTATGGTCTGGTTTACTTGCGTTGTTTCGGGTTCTGCGCAGGATTGCGTGAATGCGGGCCAACAGCTCTTCCGGTTCAAACGGTTTGGTGAGATAGTCATCAGCCCCCAGTTCAAGCCCGTGGACACGGTCACTGATTTCGGTGCGTGCAGAGAGCATTAGAATGGGAATCAGGCTCTCTTCTCGAATGGAGGTGGCGATCGAGAAGCCATCCTCTCCAGGTAGCATGATGTCAAGAATGACCAGGTCAATCGATTGCTGGTTGAGAACTGCTCGGGCCTGTTTTCCGTCTGCAGCAGTTGAGACATGTTTGAAGCCGTTGTCCAGTAGAAACTGCTGGAGCAGCTCACGGATTTCACGGTCATCGTCAACAATTAGGAGGTGTGCGTATTGATCCATATATAGAATTATATGGGATCGACTTCGAAAAGTAAGTTACGAAATGTTACAAATATGAGTCGTTTCTGATTGTAGGATTACTGTAGGATTTTATCGAGGCGGATGGTGATCTCCTGGCCCGATTGGGTACGTACAATCAGGAACTCCTCTCCCTGTCGAGTCGTGAGATCAATGGGCAGCAGTCGCTGGTTTTGGTGCTGATTGTGCTGATCCACCCAGCGCAAATCGATTGGAGTACGACGCATGATCGCCAGCTCATATTCGCTATGTAATGCGCAGGAGACCGGCTGATAGGGCGGCTCCTTTGTGGTCACTGCAGTAGGAACTCCAGTAGCGCCTTTTGTGCATGGAGGCGATTTTCAGCCTCATCCCAGACAACGCTTTGCGATCCATCGATCACCGCTGCAGTAACCTCCTCACCACGATGGGCAGGCAGGCAGTGCATGAAGAGTGCGTCACGGTTGGCATGTTGCATTAGTTCGGTGTTGACCTGGTAACTGGTGAATATCTCATTGCGTGTCGAACTCTCCTCCTCCTGTCCCATACTGGCCCAGACATCGGTCACCACCAGATCTGTCCCACGGGCTGCCTCGATTGGATCGTTCATCAGAGTGATGCAGGAGCGGGTATTCTCGATGATCTTCGCTTGTGGTTCATACCCTTCAGGAGTGGCAATGTTGAGATGGAAGCCAAAACGCAAGGCTGCATTCATGTAGGAGTGACACATGTTGTTGCCGTCACCAATCCATGCAACGGTTTTGCCACGGATGGAGCCTCGGTGTTCCACGTAGGTCTGCATGTCTGCAAGCAGTTGGCAGGGGTGGTAGTCATCTGTCAGTGCATTGATGACTGGGACAGCAGAGTGTGCCGCAAAGCGTTCCACATTTTCATGTTCAAAGGTGCGGATCATTACTGCATCAACCATGCTGGAGAGGACGCGTGCACTATCTTCAATGGGCTCTCCGCGCCCCAGCTGGGTATCGCGCGGAGAGAGGAAGATGGCACTGCCCCCAAACTGGGCCATGCCTGCCTCGAAAGAGACGCGGGTACGAGTGGATGATTTTTCGAAGATCATCCCCAGTACCCGATTCTTCAATGGTTCGTGGATTTTTCCTGCGTTGCGCATCTGCTTCAGCTCTATGGCGCGTTGCAGCAGTGTCTCCAACTCCTCACTGCTGAAATCAAGCAGAGTCAGAAAATGTCGAGCGGTCATTGGCTTGCCTCCTCGTTGGCGATCCAGTTCTTGATCAGTGTGCTGACTTGATCAGTAATCTGATCTGCTTCTGTATTACTCAGTATTAGTGGTGGAAGCAGTCGTACCACACGATCGGCAGTGACGTTGATGAGCAGCTTCTCTTCCAGTGCCTGAGCAACCAGTGGAGCACAGGGGCGATCCAATTCGATGCCAATCATCAACCCCTGGCCGCGAATATCGATAATGGCAACGTTGTCTTTGAACTGCTCGTGTATTCCGTCACGGATACGCTTTCCAAGCACTGCGGCACGTTCAACCAACTGCTGTTGTTCGATGGTATCGAGTACAGTAAGTGCTGCACGGGTGACCAGAGGATTACCGCCAAAGGTGGAACCATGCATCCCGGGCTGAAACAGTGCTGCGGCCGCACCATGGGCCAGACAGGCACCGATTGGTAGGCCATTGCCCAAGCCCTTGGCCAGTGTTATCACGTCAGGCTGGATCGATTCGTGTTGAAAACCGAACCATTGACCGGTACGACCGATGCCGGTTTGGATCTCATCCACAATCATCAGCCAGCCGTTGGTGTCACAGAGTGTACGAATGCCGCTGAGATAGCCAGAGTCAGGAACCTGTACGCCACCCTCTCCCTGTACAGGCTCGACCATTACTGCAGCGACCTCTTTTGAGTTAGCTGCGATCTCTTCCAGTGCAGTGAGGTCGTTATAGGGTGCACGGATGAAGCCGGAGACCAGTGGTTCAAAGCCGGCCTGCACCTTACGGTTTCCGGTGGCACTTAGAGTGGCGAGCGTACGACCATGAAAACTCTGTTTGACCACGATGATGGCTGGGCTATCAATGCCTTGGTTATGGCCGTGTAGTCGAGCCAGTTTGATGGCGGCTTCGTTGGCCTCAGCTCCGGAGTTGCTGAAAAAGACATTCTCCATGCCCGAGAGTGCACAGAGGCGATCGGCCAGCTTCTGCTGGTTGGGAATACCGTAGAGGTTGGAGGTGTGTAGCAGGGTTCCAGCCTGGTCACAGATCGCCTCGGTCACGGCCGGGTGGCTGTGTCCCAGATTGCAGACTGCTATTCCGCTCAATGCATCCAGGTAGCGATTGCCACTCTCATCCTCCAGCCATACACCCTCTCCTTTGATAAAGGAGACGGGCAGGCGCCCATAGGTGGGCATAATGGTGTTGCTCATAATTTTTTTAGTTTCTAAAACAGAAAACGGCAGCCTCAAAAACGGTGCTGCCGATCGATGGAAACGAGTTATTGTAATGGTTGTTGCGGTTTTCGCAAGTTGAGTAAAACGGTTGTTCTTTTTTCGGAATGCTGTGGTATGCTTTTTCAGTTTGATAAATAACAATAATATCGATTTCGCATAGTTTTGAGGAATGGAGTTGATGCGCAAGATTAAGAAGATAGAAGTGGCACCTGGAATCAGCTGGATTGAAGTGCCCGAAGTGGATCTGCGCGTGCTCTGCGGTTGTCCCGCAGACAGTGTCAAGCACCTGATGAAGCGTGGACTGATTGTCTGGAGTGAACGGGACGGAGTGAAGTTCGAGTTGGGGCCCAACGCGATTCTGTTATCGGATGTGTTGTTGCAAAATGGAGAGTTCTCCAGTCTGGCCGAGTTCCCGGTACTGCAGATGCTCTATCGTCAGGGGATGATTCTTCCGGGACACCCGAACAACAACGGGCAGAAGCCGTTATTGATTGGTTCCAGAGACCAGGTAGACGCACAGATGCAGTACATCTATCGCGGAAATTATGGTCTGGTCTCCAAGGAGGAGATCATGGGGGCTGGAGTGGATGAGACGCAGGCCGATGAATTGATGGCGATGAAATTGCGTTTTGCCTTTGGCGCAATCCGGCCGACCGAGGATCTGCTCGACACCCGGATGGTTGAAGGGGATACTGCGGTTGAGGTGTTGGGAGGGGTCAGTGTACGTCGTCTCGAGCAGAACCGGTTTGAATTCAATTATGATGGAGAGACCGCAACGGTTGATCTCAGTCTGCCTGCGGGGCAGGGGTTCGAGGTCCCCTATCCGCTTGATTTTCATAATATCAAGCGTGGTTACTTTTCTGTGCTTCACTCTGGGCAGGGCGATGGCTGGGACCCAAGACGCCCTAGTATGTCATCAATTCTGATGTTTCAGGGCAAAGTCTATCTGATCGATGTCGGCCCCAATGTGCATGAAAATCTGGGGGCTCTGGGGATCAGTCTGAATGAGATTCACGGTCTGTTCCACACTCACTGCCATGATGACCACTTTGGTGGATTGGCAACACTGGCCCGTTCAGGTCATCGTATCGAATACTATGCAACGCCGTTGGTGCGAGCTTCAGTAACCAAAAAGTTGTGTGCACTGCTTGCGGTTGAAGAGTCCTTCTTCGAGAAGTGTTTCAGCATCAACGATATGGTAGAGGATGAGTGGAACAATATTGATGGGTTGGAGGTGCGTCCAATCTTCTCGCCTCATCCGGTTGAGACCACGATCATGCGCTTCCGCTCACTGTGGGAAGATGGTTACCACACCTATGCACACTATGCCGATATCGCTGCTTTCAGTGTGCTGGATGGTATGTTGGAGGAGGAGGGGAAGCCAGGGTTGAAGGCGGAGACCATCGAGAAGGTGAAGCAGGATTATCTGGAGCCGGCCAGTACCAAGAAGATCGATATCGGCGGGGGCATGATCCATGGTGATATTGAGGATTTTGCAGAGGATGAATCGGATCGAATCATCCTCTCCCACTCTGCGGTGCCTTATACGGATCGCCAGAAGGAGATTGGTTCGGGGGCCCCCTTTGGAGCAGTCGATCACCTCATCCCGGTTTATCAGAATTATGCCTGGCGTTTTGCGATTGAGTACCTGCAATCCTACTTCCCCTCCGCGTCTGACTACTACATGCGAATCTTGTTGAATAACAAGGTGGAGTTGTTCAATCCAGAATCGATCATTCTCAAGGAGGGGGCGATTAACAGTGAGATTTTCCTGACGCTGACCGGCAATGTGGAGATGTTGAGTGCGGATGAGGGGGTCAACTGTACACTCTATGCAGGCACCTTTATTGGTGAAAGTTCGGGTTTGCACAAGCAGCCCTCTGCCTATACCTATCGTACCAACAATTTTGTTCAGGCACTGCGCATCCCCAGCTCACTCTTTGCTGTATTTGTCACACAGAACGATCTGCATGAGGAGATGGCGGTGCTGGAAGATCGACGTGAACTGCTCAACCGGATGCCGCTGTTCAGTGAGGCGATCTCCTATGCGCTGAAGAACAGAATTGCCCATGAAATGGAACTGCGGCGTTATGAGCAGGGTGAGGTAGTTGAGGCTACACAGGATGCACTCTATATTGTCGCTTCAGGACAGTTGAAGGGAGAGAATGGAATGCATCTGGAGAGTGGAGACTATTTTGGTGAGCGGCGAGCGATTCTGGAACAGGAGGATGTGCAGCGCTTTGAGGCGGAATCCACCTCAGATGTCTATCGCATTTCAGGACCGCTGCTGCGCCAGATTCCGATCCTGTTGTGGAAGGTGATGGAGGGAGAAGAGAGACACTGAAATTGTGTTTTTGCTGAATTGAAGACGGCTGGATAGATGCTGTCCGGCCGTTTCTGTCTGTGGTCAGTTCAGTTAAAAAGGGAGTCCATGCCCATGTGCTGTCATTCCCAACAGCATCGGAAAGGAGAGCATGGTGTTGAAACGGGAGGCCATCAGTGCACTTTTCTTGGCCGTTGCAATCTCCTCATCGCTTGCCTCTTTCAGCCCCAGGATTTTCTGCTGATTGGGCCAGATGATCACCCACACATTAAAGAGCATGATGGTACCGAGCCACGCCCCCATTCCGATAATCTGCCACCCTGGTGCAAAGGTGAATGCCGCCCCCAGACCGCCCATATGAGCCAGTGTGCCAGCCCCGGTGAGCCAGGTGAGCACTGCAGCCCAGCGAAACCAGAATAGAGCGCGAGGGGCTACATAGCGATTGATCGCTGCGGGTCCGGGATCGCCGTCAGTCAGTGCTGCGTTGACTGCTGGAACCTGTACAGCGTTGAAATAGTAGAGTAGCCCTACCCAGGTGATTCCGACGATTACATGGAGCCAGACATTGATCTCTAATGGGTTGATAGTAATGGTGTATCCCGCTACAGGATCTGGGGTTTTGAGTAACAGGGTAAGAAGCAGTGCCAGAATAATTCCGGCAACTACGGTTCCGATTCGACTCTGTAGAGGGTTCATTTGGACGCTCCTGATGAAAATGGGTCAATTCATAGTAAAACTATCAAGTATTATAGGGGGGGAGAGCCCTTTTGCAATAGTGCGGTGAGTTGCGAGACAATGTGAGATCTCAATGGAGTTTTTCTGAAGTGTATGGATGCAATTGAATTAACGATATTTTCTAGCAGAATTGAGGCAGTTTGCGATGAAATGGGAGCAGTGTTGCGTCGCTCTGCATTTTCTCCCAATATTCGGGATCGACTCGACTACTCTTGTGCCATTTTTGACGCATCGGGAGAGCTCTGTGCGCAGGCAGCCCATATCCCTGTCCATTTGGGAAGTATGGCATTTGCGATGCGTGACATTGTGGCCCGGATAGAGTGGTGTGACGGGGATCTGGTGGTTGTTAATGATCCGTTTCTGGGAGGAACGCATCTGCCGGATATCACCATGATTTCCCCTCTCTATATTGAGGGGCAGCTATTGGGGTTTGTGGTCAATCGAGCCCATCATGCCGACATTGGGGCCAAGAGTCCCGGTTCGATGCCCATCTCGGCAACATTGGAGGAGGAGGGGGTGGTGATTCCACCAACTTATCTGTTGCGTAGAGGGGAGATTCAGCAACCGTTTTATAGTGAATTGCTGGGCCAATTGCGCAATCCTGTCTGGTCGCAGGGGGATTTCGAAGCGCAGATCAGTGCCAACCGGGCAGGACTCAACCGTCTCATCGGGTGGATTGAGCAGTTGGGCGTTGAATCTTATCGGGAAGGGTTGGAATTACTGAATTGTTATGCGGCACAATTGGCGGAAGAGTCACTGGGAACGATTCCCGATGGTTGCTATCCATTCAGCGATGTGATGGATGATGATGGGCAGGGTAATCGACAGCTCGAAATCCAGGTTGTCATTGAGGTGGAAAATGGAAAAATTGCGGTTGATTTCAGTGGAACAGCAGATCAGGTTGCCGGAAATATCAACTGCCCACTCTCGGTTGCTGCCGCTGGCGTCTATTACGTGTTTCGTACGCTTATGCCTGCGCAGACACCAGCGGCAGCAGGGAGTTTCCGTACTATCTCCATCTCTGCTCCGCCGGGTTCTCTGTTGAATGCAGAGCGCCCAGCAGCTGTTGCGGCAGGCAATGTGGAGACCAGTTCTCGTGTGGTCGATGTGGTGATGGGAGCCTTGGCGCAGGCCATTCCTGAGAGGATGGCGGCGGCAAGCCATGGCTCAATGAACAATCTGGCAATGGGTGGCACAGTGGATGGCGTCCATTGGGACTACTATGAAACCATTGGAGGAGGAATGGGGGCGAGTAGAACAGCGGCAGGCTGTTCGGCACTGCAGACCCATATGACCAATACCCTGAATACACCGATTGAGGTATTGGAGATGACAACACCGTTGCGCATGACCTGCTATCAGGTGCGTCGTGGCTCAGGAGGGGAAGGGCAATACGTTGGTGGAGAGGGTGTTATTCGTGGTTTTCATTTTCTGCAGCCGAGTACAATTACACTGCTTACAGAGCGTAGAGCAAGCTCGCCATGGGGGTTGAAGGGGGGCAAGAATGGAGCGCGGGGTGAGAATCGACTGAATGGTCTAAGGCTCTCCTCAAAATGCAGTGTTGAAGTCAAGAGCGGTGATGAGCTGACGATAAGTACCCCAGGTGGTGGCGGTTTTGGCGCTGCAATATGAAATAAGAATTAGAATGACAGAGAGCAGAATATGGCAGCTGTATTAAAGAAATTCTCGGCGAACGAAGAGGTCTTCAAGCAGGGAATGCGTGGTGAATGGGCCGGTGTAATCCGTCAGGGGGCAGTTGAGGTTTATATCGAGCAGAGTGATGGCGAGCGGTTGGTACTTGCGCAGTTGGGCAAGGGAGAGGTCTTTGGTGAGCTGGCGATCCTCTCGGCTGACGATAAGCGCAGTGCTACGATTCGGGCTACAGAGTACACCGAGATTATGCAGGTGACCCGTAAGGATGTGAATATGATGCTGGGTAAGAGTCCTCCCATCATGCGGGCAATCGTATTGAGTTTGATCCGTCGAATGCAGCAGATGCTGCAGGCAAAAACGGACTGAGTGCGTTATCCAAGGCTGAAGAGGGAGGTCTCAATAGAGTCCTTCCTTTTTGCTGTCTGGGAAAAGGTATTGTTATAACTGCATGTATGTAAAAGAAAATCTGGACTGGCATACTTTGTGCTTTTTGGTTTGATGAAGAAAAAGCGTCAAAAAAAAATCATAGTTTTTTGTGCGCAATCAGGTTAATAGATAGAGGTGGAGTGATATGTCGTTAGGAACATTAGGTGGTATTTTAGGAGGCTTCGGAATCTTTTTCGGCGCGATCCTGAGTAGTACGGATAATCCGGCGGTCTTTGTGGATCTCCCCAGTTTGGCGATCGTGGCTGGTGGCGCGATTGCAGGCTCCTACATGTCGTATCAACCGCTCTATGTGAACCGCGCCTTCGGCGCGATGGTGGCACAGTTCCAGGCTTCAACGGTTAATTTCTTCTCGCTGATGGCTGATGTAGAGAAGATGATTGAGTGGGCCAAGGTGGTCCAGACTCAGGGCGTTGTGGCGCTGGAGAGTGAAATGGGCTCCGACACCAGTGACCCTTTTGTGGCGGTTGGTGGAAAATTCGTGCTTTCGAATTACAAGGGCGAGGAGCTGCGTGAGCTGTTGGAGACAGCAAATGCCACCTCCTTTCAGAGAAACACCATCCAAGTGGATGTATTGAAGAAGATGTCTTCCCTCTCTCCAGCATACGGCATGATCGGAACCCTGGTGGGTCTGGTACTGATGCTCGGTAATATGGGCGGTGACCCTGCGGCGCTGGGTGCTGGTATGGCGGTTGCGATGTTGACCACCCTCTACGGGGTAATCTTTGCCCAGATGATCTTCCTCCCTGCAGCGGTCAAGCTGCAGCAGAAGGAGGAGATGATTCGTTTCCGTAATATGCTGTTGGTGGAGGGCTTCATCATGCTGGCGGATCAGCGTCCAGGCCGTGAGATTCAGGATCGCCTCAATAGCTACCTCGCTCCTGCAGCTTGGTTTGACGTGGCTGAGTAATCGGTAACAGCACCAGGAATCACTGAGACAGAAGCATGGCCAAAAAGTGTCCAGAATGCGAAGTATGTGAAGATCCCGATGAGTTGATGGGAACCTTCGCGGACATGATGTCGTTGCTGATGGCATTCTTCGTCATGCTGTTGGCAACCGCGCATTGGGATCCGATCAAGTTTGGCCAGGTCTCTGAAGGGATGAAAGAGGCCTTTGCCCGTGTTGCAATCCCGGCGATTCATCAGTCGCCAATGGATGATAGCAAGGAGGAGAAGGAGGCCAAAAAGAAGAAGAGTGCGGCGGAGAAGGCGGCAGAGAAGATTGAGAAGATGGTCGAGCAGCGCGGCATCGAGGAGTTTGTCAGCGTCAGGAAGACCGCTGGGGGGTTTGAGCTGGAACTCGCCAACAATTCACTCTTTACCAGTGGCTCGGCCACCCTGCAGCGGCAGATCAAACCAGTGCTGACCCAGCTGGCGCAGGCTGTCACCAAGGTCAAGGGGGCAATGATGGAGATCCAGGGGCATACGGATGATGATCCAATCAGTACCGCCAAATTTCCCTCCAACTGGGAACTCTCCTCGGTGCGTGCGATCAATGTGCTCAAGTTCATGACCAGTCGTGGAATGGATCCTAAACGAGTGATGGCGGGTGCCTATGCAGACTCTCGGCCCAAGGTGCCCAACCGAACCAAGTCGGGGACAGCGATCAAGAAGAATCAGGCGGAAAACCGGCGTGTTATCATTAAGGTCGACAAGGCAATCGAATTTGGGAATGATGATGAAAACGCACCGGCATGGCAGAAGCGTCTGAAGGTGCAGGGTGGTGAACGGGTCGACAAGAAGAAAAAGAAGAAACGTAAGAAGAAAAAGAAGAAAAAGAAGAAGGATTAAGGTGGTTTAGCTATGGGTTGGTCTAGAGATGGTGTTCGGGCAGTGGCAATTGCAGTGGTTAGTACAGTGCTGCTTGCTGGTGGCTCTGTGGTCGACTCCGAGGTGTGGGCAGCTAACCCCAAGGATGTAAAGAAGGCGAAAAAGAAGAAATCCTGTAAGAAGTGTGATCTCAGTAGTGGAACCTTTATCCAGGCCAATTTCGGGAGGAAGAACTTCTCCAAGGCCAATCTGAAGAAGGCTGATTTGAGCAAAGCCAATTTGAAAATGGCGGTTCTCAATGGGGCGATGCTTGCTGGTGCAAAACTCACAGGAGCCAATATGAACGGGGTGACTGGCAAGAAGATGAAGGGGTATGGGCTAGTCTTTGATAAAGTGGATCTCTCTTACTCCAATTTCACCAAGGCGGATCTTGCTGCTGCAGATTTTCGCACTGCTACGGTCAAGGGGGTTGATTTCACTGGTGCAGACCTGAGCTGGACCGATTTCCGTGGAGTCGATCTGGGTAACTCCAACTTCGCCGGTGCCAACATTGACGGAGCCGATTTTACCGGTGCCAAGCTCGGTGGAATCAAGGGCAAGCGCAAGGCGAAGAAAGTGCTCTTTGCCAAGGGGTGGTAGTGTCACTGTCTCTCTTGATAACGTCCATAGAAAAACCCCTTGATAGTTATCACCAAGGGGTTTTTATCGCAGTAATACTGAACGTCCGCTAGGAGAGTTTGAACTCCGTGCTGCTGGTGAGTGGACTCTGGAAGATGATGCCATGATGTGGTGTACCGATCTCCAGCTTCTCGAAGAGGAAGTCGAAGATCTCATCAGCACGTTCCTCCGCAACCACGACGGCGAGGGTCTCGGACTCCTGATCCTTGCCAGCGTAGAAGAGATTGCTGCGCCCACCGTAGACGTTGGCGCTCTCCACCTGTTTCTCATCTTTCAGAGCTGTGATCGCTGCCACACCCTCTCCCTTTGGGATCAGGCAGGTGATCAGCTTGTTGTTGGTCTCAATATTCATAACCCCTCCCTTTACGCCAGCTTGGCAACGACTTCAGCGGGGATGTAAGTGGCAGCCTTGTCGAGCGGAGTGATGTACATGATGCCCATTCCAGGAGTGTCCAGCTCACCAGCAAGGAACATCTGTTCGAAGATCAGCTCCTGTTGCTCGGTGGAGACGATCACCTGGATGATCTCCTTGTCGACCTCAACAGCAACGCCGAGGATACCCATACGCTCACGGATACCGCTACCCTTGGCAAAGTTTACAGTGGCACCCTGTGCGCCTGCCTCTTGAGCTGCCTTGATAATGGCATCTGCGTTGCCACGCTGCACGATGCAGGTAATCAATGATACGTCGGTTAGGTAAGTAATATTACGAGCACTCATGCGTTTTCTCCTGTTACAGCTGCTTGCGTTAATTCTTCATTTTCCATCTGTTCTGCGCGACGGGTTTGGTGTTGAACCCAGAGACCAACAGTCATTACCGAGAGGATTGGGCCAATAGAGGCCATCGAGAGGATGCCGAAGCCGTCCACGGCGTCCACGGCATTACCGAAACCGAGGCCCATCGCCAGTACCAGTGGTACGGTAACCGGGCCAGTGGTTACGCCAGCACTATCCCAAGCGACATTCACAAACTCTTCGGTTGAGAGGTAGGTGAGTACTACACCTAAAATATAGGCTGGAATCAGCAGGTTGCCGATCGGAATGTCGTAGATGATCTTCATGACGCCGGTAGCGATACCGCAGGCTACACCGAAGGAGACCGCATACATCAGTGTACTCTTCTTGAAGGCGCCGTTGGTCAGATTCTCTACTGTCATGCCGAGTGCATTCAGCGCAGGCTCTGCCAGCGTAGCACCAAAGCCGAGCAGCCAGGCAAAGATCAGTGCTACCGCAATACCGGTGGTGTAGTCATAGAGTGGTGAGTTCTCTACAGCAGGCAGTTGAGAGAATGCCGCAGGTACCAGACCGCCAGACTGTCCGCCGAGCTTGGCCAGACCATAGCTCAGGCCGATACTGAAGACGATCATGCCGGTGACTGCCAGGAAGATGCCGTAGAAGACGATGCCGGGCTGGCTGATCTTCTCTTTGAGGATTACCAGCAGCACGATCAGCAGGAAGATGACCAGCGGCACGATTGCACGGATACCGCCAATGATCTCTGCTCCGGGAGTGACTTCATACCATTGTGGCTGAGCTACAGCAGCAGTTGTGCTTTGAGCAGCAGCGATAATCTCTGAGGCGGGTATGATGCTGGAGATATATAGCGTCAGTATCAGTACTGCGATGATCGGGAATAGAGAAGCCAGTGTCACAATTCCGAAACCGGAGAGCGAGGAGTCCCCCTTGCCGGATGCGGATGCAGAGGCGATACCAATACCGAGCGAGAGTACCAGTGGTACCGTTACTGGTCCTGTGGTTACTGCGCCGCAGTCCCAGGCCAGCCCCAGAACGGCCGCTAGCTCTGGATCATTCATCATATACATGGTGAGTAGCAGAGTCGGGGTCAGTGCCATATAGATGAGTGGCTTTAAACTCCAGCCGCGCAGGAAGCGCAGAGCGCCCAATACTGCTGCAAGGCCTACTCCGGCACCAACCATTAGAACCAGAACTCCGGCCCAGTCATTCAATAATGTATAAAGGTAGGGGGCTTTGGTGACATCTACCCCGGCCCCGACTGCCTGTAGTGCGCCGATTGCCGGTTCAGCAAAGGTCACGCCAATGCCAAGCAGGAAGGCGATAAAGAGTACTACCGGGAGTGGTGATTTTTTCGGCAGGTTGTTACCGATCACCTCACCAAACGGCATTAATCCAAGTTTCAGCCCCTCCATAAAGAGCATCAGACCAAAGATTACTGCAGCCAGACCCATGGTGATGATCCAGGAATCCTGTACGTTCTCGCGCAGCATCAGAATCTGGAATAGTGCCAGATAGAGCCCCAGTGGAACCACCGCCTGAACCTGCTCCATGATGCGGACACTGAGATAAGGTTTCAGCAGCCGATAGATATCGACTGGGGTAAAACTCAGCTTCTTGGGGTGAATGGGGATCAGCTGCCCGTCGGAATCTCGTTCCGGAGTGGGCGTGAGCTGGTTATAGTTGATCGTATTGTGTTGGACGGACACCTTGCTCAGGTAATCGCCAAACCGGATTTGACTTGCCATGAACGCTCCCTATAGTTATTTGATGTATGTCACGTAGACAATTCGAACATTAGAGTGCCTTTGAGAATTGGTCAACCACTTTCTTCAATAACATCATATGCTTATAATGAACGTTATAGAATGTTGAAAAAGTTCGATAATGAAGTTTTTTATCGTGCCGCTACTGTACCTTGGAGATAAGCTGCGTATAGTTTTATTGGGAGTACGCTGCTAAAGGTCGCTTGTGCGTGTTATTGCTGAAGGATTGAGAAGAGTTCATGTTTGGAGTAGTTGCTAAATTTGTCGCTGTTTTTCTGATTTCGGGGCTCTCCTCAGGGTGGGTGATGGCCTCTCCTGAGGCAGCAGCGGCAGAAGCAAAATTGAGTCTTGAGCAGTATCAGCAAAAGGCCTATGGGGCCGCTTTTGAGTATATGGCAAAAGCGGCTGAACTGGCGCCCGACAATGAAGATTATCTGATTGATGCAGCCATTCTCAGTGAGCTGGCGGGGCATTCTGCAGAGAAGGCGATTCCGCTCTACCATCGCGCAACCGAGTTGGCATCCGGAAGATCTGACTATGAGGCAGTCCAGGTTTATAATCGCAAGATACTTAAGCTGGCAGAGGTGATGCCGGACTGGGTTGGCGAGAAGAGGGCTGCGGCGGCGGATAAACCGGTGACAGAGGCGTGGCAGTCCGGTTTTGACCAATTGAATGCCTATATTCAACAGAAAAAATTTAACAAAGCAGTTGAAGAGGGAAAACGGGTCAAGGAGGTTGCACTGGAGCAGCTGGGTAATTTGCACCCCTCCACCCTGGAGACACGCAAGCAGCTCGCCTACGCACTCTATTCATCAGGCGCAGCCGGGGAGGCGATCAAGGAGCTGCAGCAGACAGAAGTGGATGCGACCGCCTCTGTAGGAGAACGCCACCCGGAAACTCAATCAATCCAGATGTTGGCTGGTGATCTGCAACAGCAGAGTGGCGACTATCCAGCGGCGGCTTCGCTTTTTCGCAAGGCGTTGGCAGCCTACAACCGTTCTTTGGGAGCCGGACATCCGCTGACTCTGGATGCAGGACAGCGATTAGCCTCTGTAGAGGAGTTGAGGGGTGAGTTTGATGCGGCGGCAGAGGCGTTGTTGATCAGCTGTGTTGCAGCAGGCAAGACATTGAGTGATCTGCATATCGATACGGGTGAGTGTTATCGGCGTTTGGGATTGATGAATTTCAGGCAGGGCGATTTTGCCAAATCGCGTCTGGCCTATGGTAAATCCTCAAAAATTCTTCAGGGGGTGGCAGGAAAGGGGCACCCCTCCTGGGTGCAGACCCAGATCTATCGTGCTGATCTGGCTCGTGCAGATGCGGCGTTTGGTGAGGCGGAAGAGATCATACGTAGTGTGACGGAATCTGAGGACTCTCCTAAAGGGTTGAAGTTTGAAGCCAAAGGGGTATTGGCGCAATTGCTGGAAGATCAGGGACTTTATCCCAAGGCGGAGGTGGTAACCCGGGAGATCTTCGATTATGAGGTGGAGACACTGGGTGAGACGCACCCTAATGCGATCACCAGTCTCAATAATTTGGCTGGGCTGCAGCGTAAGCAATCTCGTTTCATGGAAGCGGAGCAGGGATATGAGTTGGCGCTGAAGCGCTTCACCGAGAGTATGGGAGAACAGCACCCCTCAACGCTGGCAGTAATGAATAATCTGGCGCTGACCTTGGAGACGCAAGGACTTTATGATCGTGCAGAACCACTCTACCGTAAGGCGCTCAAGACCTCTAAAGAGGTACTGGGCGAGGTACATCCCACCACCATTGCCAATATGAATAACCTGGCGATGCTCTATGAGAGTCAGGGTACCTTTGATAAATCGGAACCACTTTACAAACAGACGATTGAGTTACTGGAGGATGAACGTGGTGCCAGCCATCCTGACACCATTGCGGTGAAAAATAACCTCGGTTACCTCTATCTGCTGCAAGAACGTAATGAAGATGCAGTCGAACTCTTTGAAGAGGTGGTGGATGTTTGGGAGGCGACACTGGGGGAAGAGCATCAAAAGTTCATGAAGGGACTCAATAACCTGGGGCGTGTGACCCACAATCTGGGGGATATGGATGCGGCAGAAGAGCTGATAGGGCGTGCTCTGGATCTACGTATCCAGGTGTTGGGAGCAAACCATATGGATGTGATTCGATCACAGCATGATATGGGTAAGCTCTATATGGATATGGAACGCTATGAGGAGTCGCTGGAGCTACTGCAGAAAACACTCAAGCAGGCAGAGGAGAATCTGGGAGAACAACATCCCTACACCTTTGAAACGCTGAATACCATGGCACAGTTGCAGCTCAAGATGGCGGACAATGAGGGAGCATTCAGCACCATGCGGACCACTTTTGAGCGTCGCAACATCTTCCTCGATCAGATGCTCTGGGCCACCAGTGAAAATGCACGTGAGGGCTACATCCGACTCCACCGTCCAGAGCTCCACCGTTATATGGCAATGATCGCCGAGCTGGAGCCGGAGCAGGCGGGACGTGAATTGATGCGGGTCAGTCTGGATCGCAAGGGGCTGCTGTTGCAAGTCTCTTCCCAGATTCACCAGGTGACCAAGATGGCAGATGATCCGGCGCTAACAGCAATTAGTGATGCTTTGATGCAGGCTCGCAAAGATTTGGCTGCGCTGACCCTCTCCGGACCAAGCAGTGAACAGGGGGCAGTCTCCTTTCTGGAGAAGCAGAATGATCTGAAAGAGCAGATCAGTGAGCTGGAAGGTGAGCTGGGTCGTGCCAGTATCCGTTTCCGTGAGGCCTCGGAAAAAGCGACTTTGGCGTTGTTGGAAGAGCATCTGCCAGAGGAGTCAGCTCTAGTTGATTATATGTTTTTCCGGGATAGTGAGAATGTGAGCAAGATGCAGGTTGCACTACTGAAAAAGCAGGAGGGAGAGATCTCTTATGATCACTTCCTCTATGAGGATCTCGCAGTGGTGAATGAGTCTGTAGAGCTGATCCGTGAGGTGATTCAGGATGAATTTATAGGTGAAGATGAGCTCATGGAAGTGGGGATGGAGGTCTATGGCCAGATCTGGGGACCGATTGCCGAGAAGTTGAGTGAAATCCCCAATATCTATGTGGTACCTGATGGTCAGCTCAACCTGCTCCCTTTCAACGCGATGGTGACTGATGATGAGGAGTATCTGTTGGCTGCAGTGGATCTGCACAATATCTCCTCCAGCAGAGATATCATTCCGTCTGATATTCCTGTGGCTAAAGGCGGCTACATGATTATGGCTGGACCGGACTATGATACAGATGAAGTGACCGGTAAGAAGATGCTGGCGGCACTCAATGGCAAGCGTTCTGCGGCGGCCAACAATCAGGCAATGCGCGGAATGGCACACGGTATGCGTGGACTCAGTTTTGCGCCACTGCCAGGAGCAGAGGAGGAGGGGCGTCAGATCAAGGAGCAGATTGCGGCAGCGGGTGGTGCAGAGCAGGAGGCGATGACCCATCTAATTCAGCGTAAGGCGGCTGAAGAGAAGCTGCTGCGCACGATGGAGCCACCGGAGGTGCTGCATATCTCGACTCATGGCTTCTTCCTCAAACCGAATGAGAAACTGAAGAAACGGTTGAGTAAACTGACTCGTGGTGCTGGTGCGGTCAATGTGCCTCCACCAGGAGACAATCCCCTGATGCGTGCCGGTTTGGCCTTTGCGGGGCTTAACGCCAATGCCAAGCTATTGGGAGAGATCGATACCGATAATGATGGTGTGCTGACGGCACTGGAGGCGCTGGGGCTCAATCTGACCGGAACCCGTTTGGCCATTCTCTCGGCTTGTGAAACCGGTATGGGTGAGGTGCATGAAGGTGAAGGAGTATACGGCCTGCGTCGTTCTTTCCAGGAAGCAGGTGCCGGCGCGGTAGTCAACTCTCTTTGGGAGGTGAGCGATGCAGGTACACAGGCATTGATGAATGGACTCTATCAGCGTGTATTGGAGGGTGAAGATGTTCATTCAGCGCTACGTAATACACAGTTGGAGATGGTTCAGTCAGATGAGTGGGCGCACCCCTACATCTGGTCTGCGTTCTTTATGGTAGAGGGTGCAATCGGGGCTGACTCTGAGGGTTAGCTGGTTTATAGTGAGAGAAAAGAGAGTAGTTTTTTGAGTTTTTTGATTGATCAAGGAGTATTGAGATGAAACGTTTTTTTAAAATATTTACAGTGACCGTCATGTCGGCACTGTTGGTGGTGCAGGGCGACCTTGCACTGGCAAAGGGCAAAAAGAAGAAGGGCGCTCCTGTGACCATGATCATGAATGTCGAGGGGCAGATCGAGTACAGCAAGAATGGCAAGAAGTGGCGCAAGGTCAAGCGTAACAAGTTCCTTTTTCCTGGTTATCAGATCCGTACCGGTGCTAACGGCAAAGGTACCTTCCTTAACCAGAAGAATGGCATGTCACGTGCTTTGAGTGCCGACACCGTGGTGATGATCACTGAAGAGGGAGCTGAAGCAACCAGCGGAACTCTGGGTGAGGCAACCAAGGGCAAAGGTGATCTGGTTGCCAGTCTGGGGAACCGTTTCAAGAAAGGGCAGAAGTACACCACAGTACGTCGTGGTCTGAAGATCAAGCTGGGCGCTGCAAGTCACAGCAAACGTGCACCATACAAGCTCTCTGCAGCATGGCCTGAACTGATCTGGGATAACGTTCTGGAGAATGCAGTTGTCAAGCAGGCGTCCAAGATTACTCCTGAAAACTATGGTGAGTTCAGCTACCGTCTGACCATTGATGATCAGGTTACCATGGTTCCTGCGCCACAGGGACAGCTAGTGGTGCGTCATGCACTGGAAGGTATGGCTCCTGGCAAGCACAACTACAAGGTGGAACTGCTGAAGAATGGCGAACTGGCTTCCGAGAAGGTGAAACGTGCCAGCTCTTTTGTTTGGGTAGATGATGCTGAACAGCAGGAGATCATTGCGCGTCAGACAGCACGAGGTGGTGATGAGCTACTGGAGGCGATTTCTCTGGATAATGATGGTATCAAAGTGGGAGCATTGGATATGTACGTCAAGTTCTTCAGCCAAAATCTGGATGAGATCGACATGCGTCCACAGATGCTGGAACACATTCGCAAGCTGAAACTGGGTGAGCTGCTTTCCCATGAGGGTGAGCTCTATCTCAAGTTGAAGGAGGCGGATGAAGGGTAACCAGTCTCTTTGTTGACTGACCAAAAACCCCACAGAGCTGCACTGCTGGTGCGCCTGTGGGGTTTTTATTCGTCCCGCGTAAGGTTAAAACCACCGTCTTCAGACGGTCAGATTTATCT
>CAYQFH010000040.1:0-5344 GCA_964416755.1 uncultured Piscirickettsiaceae bacterium
TGGTGCGTCACTACTATCTGCAGGAGTATCCGTGGATGGCGACCATCTCGGTGCAACTGGTACACAAGAAGATGCGCAAGCGCAGTAGTCACGAGATCGCTCTGTTGGTGCGTGAGATGCTCCAGCCGATCGCAGCCAGGAGTGGTGCACGGGTAACCGTGGCTGAGGTGCCGCCAGGTCCACCGGTACTGCAGTCGGTGGTGGCCGAGATCTATGGTCCAGATGCCAAGACTCGGCGTCAGGTGGCAGCGAAGATGACTGATATCTTCAAGGAGTCCGAGATTATGGAAGATGTGGATAACTATATGAACGATCCACATCAGGTACTCCATTTTGTCGTGGATACCGAGAAAGCCAACCGCCGCGGTATCTCGGTCGAGACTATCAACCGCAACCTCTCTATGGCGATGGGCAGTGTGCCACTGGGCGATGTCAAGCAGGGCAAGACCCGTGAACCGACCTTGATCACTCTGGAGGTGCCTTTGGCGGTACGTTCACAGATCACCAACCTCTCCGATCTGCCGATCCCGACCATGGATGGGCGTGGTACGGTCTCGCTCAGTGAGTTAGGCCACTTCAAAACCTTTATGGAGGATCCGGTGATCTACCACAAGGATCTGCGTGCGGTCGAGTATGTGGTGGGTGATGCAGTCAATGGTCTGCCGGCTCCACTCTATGCGATGTTCGATCTGGAGCGGATCATGGCCGAGCGTGATTTCCGTAGCCCACAGGGTGAGTTGATTCAGGGCGGCTGGATATCGGCACCGGAAGAGACCTTCAAGTCCGGCTTCAAGTGGGATGGCGAATGGCATGTTACCTACGAGACCTTCCGTGACATGGGAATTGCCTTTGGTGTGGCGCTGATTCTGATCTACATTCTGGTGGTGTGGCAGTTTGGCAATTTTGTGATCCCGCTGGTGATCATGGCACCGATCCCGCTGACCATGGTCGGTATTGTTCCGGGCCACTGGATCATGGGGGCAGAGTTCACTGCAACCTCGATGATCGGCTTTATTGCGCTGGCAGGTATCATCGTGCGCAACTCCATTCTGCTGGTTGACTTTGCTCAGCTGGAACTGCGTGAAGGCAAGGATCCGATCTCTGCGGTAATTGATTCAGGCAAGGCGCGTATGCGTCCGATCATCATCACCGCGCTGGCGCTCGTGGGTGGTTCCAGTGTGATCCTGACCGATCCAATTTTCCAGGGAATGGCAGTTGCACTACTGTTTGGTGTGGTGGTTTCGACGCTGTTGACCCTGATTGTGATCCCGCTGGGTTGCTTGAGTGCCGGGAATGCGCTCTATCCTGAGGATATGCTCACAGAGAACGGTGAATTGATTGAGCATGGTGAGCTGATCGAACAGAAGAGTGAGGCGTAATAAAATAAGATGACAAGGAGTCAAACAATGAAACGACGAGGTGCTGTGGTGAGGAGTCTGCTGAATATCGGTCTCTGTGCAGGTTTGGGGGTCACTTCTTCGGTCACTCTGGCTAGCGATTCGGGCTGGGCTGCACCAGCTCCGATGGGCCCCTACGGAGGCCATTTTGATTTTGGTATCCCCGAGGAGAAGAGTGATGCTGCATCGGATAGCATGGTTGTTCCTCAGGCCGAGTATGCGGTCTATCAGCAGCAGGATGAACTTCCGGTGATTCAGGCCTCCTATTCGAAGAGCACTGCATCAAAAATTGCAGCCAACCCGCAAGACTTCTCTCAGGACGAGTTGAAGATGATCGATAGTGGATGGAATTTGGAGTCCGAGTACGCCGAAAATCCACAGGGTGTTGGACCTAATGGCGTACAGGGAGATGTCTGGGCACTGGGCGAGATTCAGCCAGAGAAACTGCCTGCTCTGGTTGAACAGCCTGCCGAGATTGTTGCGGTAGCGAAAAGTGCCACAGCTGCAGAGCAGGTGTCGCCCCCTTGTACTGTACAACAACCCGGGGGTAAGCCACTGCTGACTGCTGCACATACACCATTCCAAGAGGCGATACTGGATGAGTTTGAGCAGGAGGGGTTGGATATGGAGGCGATGGCTGAAGAGGCGGATCGACTCTCGCAGCTGGAAGAGCGCCGTAGTCGTAGCTGGAATCGTGCTCCGGCACCCGTCTACTTCTCTACCTATATGCCGGACTATGCGCTCGGTGTTCGTCGTGCAGATGCGATGGATCCACTGGCACTGATTCCACAGATGCGCAGCCCAGTGCAGTATTTTGGCTTCCAGAAGTAGCGTTTCTATCCGTAGCGGGGTACTCCTCCTCTCTCTGCTGATCCCCTCGGTGGTCTCGGCATTGACAGAATTTTCCGCAGATCTCACCTACTACGACAGAGAGAACCGGGCGGTCGCTTCAGGGCGTCTCTATGTAAGCAATGATGCCATTCGTGAAGAGCGTCAACGAGGTGAAGCGCGGGAGATCCGGATTACCGATCTGTTTCGCAGTACCACTACCGTAATCGATCCGCTTCGCAGTGAGTTTGAGTTGCGCAATGAGGTGCTGGTTCTACCACGCAACCCGGTGCAGTTCTGCGCTGAAGCCCCGCTGCTGGTCTGCCAGTTTCAACAGCAGGAGTGGGTGGAGGGGCGTCAGACCGAGCGTTGGGCGGCGGATCTCGGCTTTACCGGGTTCAATATCACGGTGACCGCCTGGTACGATCCGCAGATTCAGTATCCGGTTCGAGTTCAGCTCGATAGTGGAGGGTATATGCAACTGACTGCGATTGAACCGGGGCGTCAGCCTTCGGCGCTCTTCTCTCTACCATTTGGAAGCAACCGAGTAGCCAGGGTCGAGGGAATAGAGATTGAAAATTTCTCTGTATGGCCATAACACTGTATAATTAAATGCCTTTATTCTAAAGAAGAGTCAGGCAAGACGATGAAAGTACTGTTCAGAATGTTAGCCTCCATCCTGCCGGGTGTAGTTGTCGGTTTGGGTGTGATTGCCTATCTGGAACGCGAAGCGCTGCAGGAGCAGTGGATGCTCTATACTGCAGGGGAGGGGTATGAGCAGCATAGTGATCAGTATGACCATACTGTGGTGGTACCAGCCCAGCACCGGGAACAGCCAGCCACGCCGCCCAAGCAGATTGAGATCCCTGAACAGTTCAATGTAAAACTGCTGGAGCCGGTTCCACCAGCTGAAGAGAGAGCACCGGTTGTTATTAAAAAAACATTGTCCCTCCCACCTGCTCAGCTTGTGGTTGAACAAGCAGAAGAGTCCACCCATCCTGTACCAGAGGCGGATCAGGCAGAGCAAGAAATTCCACAAGCAGTACCTGCACCGCAGCAGGATCTGGCGGTTGTTGTTGGATTGGAACCAGCCGACACCCTCAATTCGGTACCAGAGCCTGCTCCAGTTGTCACAACACCCTCTGCAGTGCCGCAGGAGCAGTTGACCTCACTGATGGAACAGCAGCGTAAGGTCTCCGAGGTGATTGCAGATCAGCTGCCGGCATTGACAGAACAGATCGCCAATCTGAGCAAGCCGATTGAGAGCCTGGCCCAACAGTTCAATCCATTGAATGGAACGACTCCGGTTCAACAGGTTCAAGGTGAGGCTACTGAGCAGGATATCTGGGCGTTGGAGGAGGGAAGTGGTATTCAGGAGTCACAACTCCAGTGGCTCTGGAATCGGGGGCGTCAGGCCTTTTGGGAGGGAAATTATGAGCAGGCGGTAGAGAGTTACCGTTCGCTGCTGGAGGAGGATGACAAGAATCCGGATGCCTGGGGTGAACTGGGCAATATTTACTACGCGAAAAAAGATTGGGTACGTGCGGTGCGCGCATTTGGGAGAGCGGCCGCTGCACTGATTGAGGTGAATCGGGTCGATGAAGCGAAAAAGATCATTCAGGTGATCCGTACCATCGACCCCGCTTTGGCAGATCAGCTGAATGCTGATTTGGGGTAATAGGGCCAATGAAACAGCATGTTAGAAGATGCTAATTTTAGACTTTACCCATTTTTTCTTTTAAAAAAAACGTGCTAGAGTGCGCACACCCAAACAAGTGCAAGGTGTTATATGTCAGAAAATAAATCGTCAGAAGTTGCCGCCGAGGCAGATCCCGTAACCAGTTCCCCGCTTCCTGCAAATGGAACAACCCTTAACGGACAACCGCTGGAGCGTTTTGCGAGCTGTTTCGAGAAGAGTGCACGACGTTGGGAGATGGTTGTTTATCCGGCTCTGTTCGCCTTCTGTGTACTCTCCATCTATGGTTTCTACATGATCTACCATCTGACGCAGGATATGTCCCATATCGCTCGTAACATTCAGGTGATGTCGACCAGTATTGACCCCTACATGGGACAACATATGGCCAGCATGGTGGATGGAATCGAGAATATGTCCAGCAATGTGCAGATCATGACTCGCAATCTCAATGCGATTGATGGCAACATGGAGGCGATTACGGTATCGATGGAGGACATGCGCACCAGCATGCATCAGATTACCGGGCACACCAAGACGCTGGAGCCGATGATGGCGAGTATGAGTAATCTGGATCAGTCCACTCAGCATATGGCCAATAGCACCTTCCATATGACCCGAGAGATGGGGTCAATCAATCGTGGCATGTCTCCTCGCGGCATGTTCTCCCGTTTCAGTCCATTTTAGGATACGAAATTTCAGAACCAAAAAAAGGGCGCCGATGGCGCCCTTTTTTTGTCTGTAGATTTGGCTTTAAAAGGCACCCTCTGCAGCTCCGGTAATGATGTTGTTGATCTTGTCAGCAATGTTCTGCGCCAGCTTCTGCTGCTCTGCGGGCATTCCCATCATGGTGATCATGTCCGGGTTCATGCTCCACATTCTCACCTTGCCATCCAGTCCTTCCACTACTGCGATCCGGCAGGGCATGACGATCACAAAAGCATCGGAGACATCAGCCAGCTTGGCTGCAGTCTGGGCATCACAGATATTGTGGATGCTCAGGTGGCGATAGGGGGCTCCCGAGACCTTCTCTACCTGTTTGCTCAGCGGGAACATGGCAACGTGAAGAATACCCTCACTGATGGCGAGCTGCTTGATGGATTCATCCACTTCACTGCCGCTGATCCCGTCTTCTACCGCAGTTGAGACAAAGAGGTCATTAAATTCAAAACCTGCGCTGGCCTGATAAGATGCAAGAGAGAATGTTAGTGCTATCAGTGTACGAATCACTTTTTTCATCGTGTTGTCAATTCCTGGTTGAGATTGAAATATCGAAGCTATTGAATCATGCCTTTATGTAATTCCATAGCTTTGAACCGAGTGAGGATGGTATGCGATTTCAACGTTTGATACAAAGAATTGTTCAAACAACTGACTGAAATAACTAGACCTAGGGAAGTTAAATCGAGGAGCCGAAAAATAT
>CAYQFH010000040.1:5444-21359 GCA_964416755.1 uncultured Piscirickettsiaceae bacterium
GGAGTGAACATTTTGGTGACCTTCTGGTGCATCTACCCTCTTTGTCTACAATGGTATGGAGCAACTATCTATCCAATTGGAGAGTGAGTGTGGATCCACACTCAGTAGCGATTTCACACTTTCTCCACATTGAATGTCTGTTGTTCGATCTACAATAAGAGGCATGAGACCTCTTCAAGCAGCGGTATAGTTACAGGATGCGTATCCGAATCTGGCATAAGCTCTTTCTCGCCATCGTATTGGTGGTGTTGGTGGTGCTTGCCATCAATCTTGGATTGTCGCGTTCCGGCTTTCAGCAGGGGTTCAGCCAGTATATCGAAGAGGTCAAACTGAAACGGCTGGATGGCTTTCGCCTGCAGCTGGCAGATCGATACCAGGAGCAAGGTAGTTGGGGGTTCCTGTTGAGTGATCCAGAGCAGTGGCACTGGCTGTTACTGGAGGCTGATCTGGTCCCACCTCGACCACCGCATCGAGGTGGTTCTCCGCCCTGGAAACGTGGAGGTGGGCCAGAAGGATTTAGCGGTCAAGCGGGCGATTTTGGGCCGCGCGGATATCCGCCGCCACCGAGAGGAGGCTTCCTGGGGCTGGTGGATGCCGATCAACAGCCAGTGATCGGACCTCCGCCAAATCACAGGATCCGTCTGCTTGAGATTACGGTAGAGGGGACAGTGGTTGGTTACCTCACGGTTCCAAAACGTCGTCCGATGCGTACCGAGTTGGAGCACCGTTTCGCCCATCAGCAGATGGAAAACCTGGTGTTGACCGCAGCGATCTCCATGCTGGTTGCGATTGTTGCGGCACTGTTACTGGCTCGACTCTTCAATCGACCGATCACTCGATTGGCAGAGGTGGCTGGATTGTTAACTGAAGGCAAGTTTGAGAGTCGGGTTGTGGTGCGTGGTCGAGATGAGCTGAGTGAGTTGGCAGTCGATCTTAACCAGTTGGCTGAAGCCCTGGAACAGAATCGTACGGCACGTCAGCGCTGGATTGCCGATATCTCCCATGAGCTGCGTACACCACTGACAGTGCTCAGAGGAGAACTGGAAGCGTTGGAGGATGGTGTGCGCCCGATGACGCAAGAGTCAGTGCAGTCGCTCTCGTTGGAAGTGAAGCAGCTCAAACGGTTGGTGGATGACCTCTATCAGCTCTCGCTCTCGGATCAGGGATCGCTCAGTTATGAGAAGGAGTGGATCGACCCACGCCAACTGTTGGAAGGGGTCGTGAACGGGTTTGAGAATAGCCTGCAGCAGCGGGGCTTGCAGTTGGCGTTGGAATGCGATGGAGCAGTGCCGCAACTGTTCGTTGATGCACAGCGTCTGACTCAGCTCTTTACCAACCTGTTGGAGAATAGCCAGCGCTATACCGATGCGGGGGGGCAGATCAAGATTTGGAGTGAGGTGGCAGATGACCTCTGGAATGTTCATGTGGAGGATAGTGCCCCTGGGGTGGAGAATGATCAGTTGACACGTCTCTTCGACCGCCTCTATCGAGTAGAAGCATCGCGCAACCGGGAACAGGGTGGTTCTGGATTGGGACTCTCCATTGCGCGAGCTATTGCTGAAGCACACGGAGGTACCCTCTCTGCCCAGCCTTCTGCGTTGGGTGGAATCTGGATCACACTGCAACTGCCACTGGAGAAGTAGCCTATGGAACAGAAACGGATATTGGTGGTTGAGGATGAGGAGAAGATCGCCCAGCTGCTACAAGACTATCTCAGCAGCAGTGGTTACCAGAGCCACTGGATTGCCGATGGTGAGGAAGTGGTGGAGTGGGTGCGTCAACATGAACCGGATCTGATCCTGCTTGATCTGATGCTGCCAGGAAAAGATGGGATTGAGATCTGTAAGGAGCTGCGCAGCTTTACTCAAGTGCCGGTGATGATGGTGACGGCACGCATTGAGGAGATCGACCGTGTTCTGGGTCTGGAGATCGGGGCCAACGACTACATCTGCAAGCCCTTCAGTCCGCGTGAGGTGATGGCGCGAATCAAGGCGCTGTTCCGTACTCTGGACTGGGTATATCAACGTGCTGCTCCACGAGCCATTGTCTCCCTGGATGCCGAGAAGATGTTGGCTACGGTTGAAGGGCAGCCGCTGGATCTTACCCCGGTAGAGTTTCGTCTACTCACTACACTGGTGAATCAGCCGGGCAGGATCTTCTCCCGTGCACAGCTGATGGAGAATCTCTATGAGGACAACCGCATCGTCACTGATCGGACTGTTGATAGCCATGTGAAGAACTTGCGCAAGAAGATTGGTGAGCATCATAGCAATCCCGATCTGATCCGTTCGGTCTACGGCGTCGGTTACAAGTTTGAGGTCGAGTGACGTTGAGTGGAGAGGTCCACGGTAATCTCCACACTTTCTCCATATTCTCTCCATTGCCTTTCCAAAAGAGCCCTCTATAGTTATCAGCGTTGATGTGGAGTGACCGCATCTGGCGAAAAATTGGATAGCATATAGAGCGGAGAACAGGCCATGCCTAGAATGATGAATCGCAGTACGCAGCAAACACCCATGGAGAGTCGCGGGTTTGATCGACCACAGCGCTCGGACCGGATGCCCCCTGAAGAGACTGAGTTAAGCGATGAGCAGATTGAGATCGTTAGTAGCGTACTGGTTGAATATGATGCTGAGAATCTCAGTGAGGAAGATGTTTCAGCGATTCAGATAGCTATTCAGACAGCGATTGAGGCAGGAGAGATCGAGCCAGGACGAGCACTGGCGGAAGCGGTTCGTGAACAGGGGTTCAATCCCAAAACGTTATTCCCTGGAGGTGGTGGTCATCCACACCGTGCTGCGGCTGAAATGGTTGAAGAAGGGGGGGCGACCAGTGAGATTGACAGCTATCTTAGCGGCGATGCGGAGGTGGATGACAGTGAAGAGTTCAATATTGAAGTCAATTTCCTCGGTGAGTGGAGTAGTGAATTGGTTGAATCAGTCACTCAGGCAGCTGATTTCCTCAGTGCGCTGATTCAAAACAACACCAGTCTGGACAGTTCGGCTGATCTGACCATTGATATTGCACTGCTCGATATCGATGGCGAGAACGGTGTGCTTGGCTCCTCTACGGTCACAGATACTTGGGGAGATAGTTACACCCCCTCTGAATCTCTGATCGAATTTGATATTGCCGATGCCAACAGCTACTACGAGCAGGGGTTATGGGATGACATTGTGCTGCATGAGATGGTTCACTCTCTCGGCTTTGGAACCGTCTGGCAAAATGAGGGGGTGGTTGAAGTGAGCACTGATGAGAGTGGTGAGGTGGTGGTCGAGTACACAGGTGAGAGCGCCTCTGCACTGGAACCCACGGATGCCGATACACCCATTGTCGAGACGGATGGTGGTGCCGGTACTGCCTACGGTCACTGGGATGAAGAGACCTATGGCAATGAGTTGATGACCGGCACTATTGATGAGAGTAACTATATTTCAGAGATGACCTTTGGTGCGCTGGAGGATCTGGGATATGAAATCGACTACACCATTGATGTCTCCGACTATTTGGGGGTTGGTACCTCTGCATCCTTGACTGCAGCGACCGGCACTGTAGTGATAGAAGGTAGTGCAGAGATAGCTGTGCAGAGTGGTGAACTGTTGATGGTTGCAGATGTACTCGATCTGACAGATACCAATGAATGGTTGCCTGAAGAGCTACAACGAGGCGGTTCAGAAAATCATTTTAGAGGGGAGGGTGCTGAGAGACTGTCTCCCCGTGATCTTGGACCGGTTCGTTTTGATGGGATTGATCTGTTTATGCCACCGCAGGCGCAGTTCTTTGAGTAGTTGAGTGTATACCGTAACTTTTTTGGTGCATTACCGATGAAAAGAACAACACTATTTTCGGCGTTCGTTGGAGTGATCGTCTCAACGATGGCACAGGGTGCCGAGATCCGTTTTGTCGATGCGGCACAGATCATCACGGTTGAAGAGATTACAAAAGTTATTGAAATTCGCAAGCCAACCGAACGTTGTTGGCAGGAGAAGGTTCCGCTTCATCACAGTGGTGATGATTCAGCCACCAGTGAGATTGTTGGGGGAATATTGGGTGGAGTTATCGGCAATCAGTTTGGTGATGGTGCTGGAAAAAAATTGATGACCGGTGCGGGTGCGTTGTTGGGAGCCTCACTCGGTCATGACTATGACAATGAATCGGTAGTAACGGGATATAAAGAGGTGGAGCGTTGTGAGGTGGAGCAGCGTTTTGATAAAAAGGTGGTTACAGATTCATACCGTGTAGTGCTGGACTACAACGGCAAAGAGATGGTGACCTTGATGGAACAGAGACCTGCCGGTGATACGGTTGATATCTATGTGACTGCATCTACGGAAAATCGGTTGCCTGTTACAGCCGTCAAGCAGGTAAAAAGAGGCGGTTTCCGAGAACGACCACCACCGATGTACCGTAGAGGGCCACGCCATGGGTGGTGAGCAGGTCTGTTGAAACAGGTTTTAGTCTGCACATAAAAACACCCCCTGTACCAGATGGAGTAGGGGGTGTTGATCTTTAAGGTTCAGGCTGAAGCGCTGAACAGCCCCTCTTCAGGGATCAGGGTTCCGCGCAGGGCATCAATTGAACTTTGGCGCGCCTCTTCGCTCATCTCGTCATACTCTTCGAGCAGAGAGAGCAGCTCTTCAAAACTGCTTTCGTCAATGTTCATGCCGCCCTCCTTACCTCCGCCAGGAGGTGGGGGAGGAGGCATGCCGCCACCCATTCCCTGACTTTGCCCCTGATTGTGTGGGCCAACACCAGCCAGATCACCCACTTCACGCGCATTGAAACCGGCAGCAGACATCGCCTCTGCCATCTCACGTCCCGGTTGAATGCCCGCCTCACTGAAGGCGCTGACAATCGACTGAGCATCCGCTTCCGTTAGATTGGAAGCATCAAACTGTTCCAGTGTCTCAGTGATTGTCGCCTTCTGTGCGTCGGTGAGTGGATTGCTGGATCCGCCGCCCTGTTTGCCGCCTGGGGGCATTGGCATCATGCCGCCAGAAATACCATCGATCATGGTTGTCTCTCCTAAAAGTTAATGAAAACAAATTTGCGTTACCGCATACAGTTATCGGCAAACGCTGTGCCCGGAACAGGGGGCAAATATGGAGAGATTGTGGAGATTGTGGTTCTGCAGTGCGCATTCAAGGTTAATAGGGTGAAAAGCCACAGTGACTCATCTGATCTTGGGGTGAGCAAGCGTGTGACAAGGCGTGATGCAGCTCATTGTATGGTACTAGGGGCGCTGTTTCGGTGGGAGGGTGGCAAGAGTTGCCATGATAAAGTCATTGTTGCCTGGATGGGGGGTTAGGGGTGATTGATTGGGGCAATAGTACGAATTAAGTTGAATGTGCTTGCAAATATCTAGCTTATGATTATTATTCGAACATTATTCGAATAATTGTATGGAAAAGTGGTTATGGATCGTAGAGAGAAGCGTGAACAGCGAGAACAGGAGATTGTGGAGCATGCCATTCAACTCTTCTCCGAACGGGGATTTCTCGGTGTACGGATGTCAGATGTCGCCAAGCAGACCCAGTACTCCATGGGTACCATCTACAGCCACTTCGAGAGCAAAGAGGATCTGCTGATCGCCTGTGCCCATGCCTTGGTGCTGGATCATCAGCTGCTCTTTACCCGGGTGCGAGAACTGGGAATACCGGCGATCGAGCAGATCATCACACTGGCACAAGGGGTCTGGGTGGTGGCATCAAAATTTCCCGACCTGATTGAAATCAAGAGCCTCTCCTTGATGCGTTCGGTCTGGAAGCGTGCCACCGAGCAACGGGTCAGCCGCTATGACCACCTGCATGAGGATCTTTCACTGCGAATCCGTGAGATGGCAATGGAGGCAATTGCTGAGAGTTTCAGTGGTTATGACGATCTGGAAGGAAAGGCGTTGGAGGGGTTGGCCGATACCCTCACCCATGGGTTGTGGGGGTTGTCGATTGGTATGTCTTCCATTACCCAGTCCGGCTATGCAGAGAACCACTGTGAGGAGCATAGTGATGAAGAGCTGGAGCAGTTCTTCTCGATCAACTACAGCAACTTCCTCAAGGGGTATGGATGGTGTAGTGAAGAGGTTGAGGCGGTGATGGAACGTTGCAGTTGGCAGTCTCAGCAACTGTTGGAGGAGACCACGTGGTTCTCTACAAAACAGAGAGGAGAGGTTCAATGAAGATGCACTGGATCACAATGGCAACTGCAATGTCATTGACAGGATGTGCTTCGGTGATGCCTGAGCTACCCGAACAGAAGATCGACCTGCCCGAGCGCTACACTACACTGCAGGGTGAGCTGGGTCCGGTGACCATTCGGTCAATGCAACAGCTGAGCCGGAAGGAGACCATTCCACAGCAGTGGTGGAGGCTATACAAATCCCCTCAGCTGACTCGTTTGGTGGAAACGGGGCTGAAGAACAGCCCTACGGTCACGGCAGCAGAGGCACGTTTGAAGGCGGCAGAGGCGCTATACCGCAGTGAGATCGACAGCGTTCAGCTGCCCACGGTCAATCTGGCCCTGAATGGGACACGTACTCAGACCTCTGGCGCAGCATTGGGCACGGTAGGGCATGGCACACTGGTGAATGTCGATCAGGCGACACTGCAGATGAGCTACCGGGTTGACCTGGTGGGTGGTGAGGCCGCCAAAGTTCGCAGCAAGCAGGCGTTTTTGCTGCTGGAGCAGTATCGGCTGGAGCAGGCACGGGTGGCACTGGCGGCCAATATTGTCGCAGTGGCTATAGAGATTGCCTCACTGGAGGCGCAGATGGGTGCTTTCGGAAAGATTGTTGAGGATGAGAGTGAACAGTTGGCGGTGACCGAACAGCAGTATCAGATTGGGGTGATTCCGAAAAGTGACTTGCTGAGCCAGCGCGCCTCACTGGCTCAGACCCGAACCGAGATGCCTCCGATGGAGAAGGCTCTGTTGCTGGCAAGACATCAACTGGCACTGTTGCTGGGTGGAACCGCTCCGGAGGTGAAGCTGGATGGTCTGTTACTGAGTGAGATGACACTGCCTGAAACCTTGCCACTTACACTGCCATCAGCACTGACCCGGCAGCGGGCCGATGTGTTGGCTGCCGAGGCGCTACTGCTGCAGCAGGCGGCAGCGGTAGGGATTGCTGCTGCCAACCGCTATCCCACACTGGATCTCAGTGCCAGTTATGGCACTGAAGGTAATCAGCTCTCCGATCTGTTCAGTGGCGGATCGATTGCGTGGGGATTGGGTGCAGGGCTGCTCCATCCACTGTTTCATGGAGAGGCACTGGCAGCAAAAGAGCAGGCGGCGCTGGAGCTATTCAATGCAGAGGCGGCGAACTACCGGCAGACTGTGTTGAGTGCGTTTCGTGAGGTGAGTGATGCGCTACGCACTTTGCAGCTCGACACGCAACAGATGTCTCTGACTCGAGAGGCGGATCAGTTGGCAGAGGAAACGCTGGCACTGGTACGCCAACAGCACCGTCAGGGGGCGGTCAGTTATCTTACTCTGTTGAATGCGCAGAGGCAGATGCAACAGGCGAGGATTCAGGCGATTCAATCTCGGGCAGCACTCTATCGTGACAGTGCAGCACTGATTGTTGCGCTCGGTGGTGGCTGGTGGAATCCGGTTGAAGATGAATAGATGAGGCGAATGGTTCAGATGAAGATGTTCAAGAGAATGGTGGTGATGTTGGTTCTGATTGGGGGGCTGTTTGCTGGGGTTGTGGCTTACCAGCAGTTTGTGGCAGAGATGATGAAGGGGTTTCTGGCTGCCAATGCCAATCCGCCGGCAACGGTGACGGCGATGGTGGTGGAGCATCAGCAGTGGCAACCTCAGCTGAAGGCGATCGGTACCCTGCGTGCGGTTCAGGGGGTTTCCATCAAATCCGAAGTGACGGGTGTGGTTGAAGCGATTCACTTCCAGTCAGGACAGTCGATTCAGCAGGGAACCCTGTTGTTGGAACTTGATAGCAGTGCTGAGCAGGCGCAACTGCAGGCGCTGCAGGCGAGCCGTGAACTGGCTGAGATCAATCTGCGCCGGGATCGCCAGCAGTTCAAGATTCATGCGATCAGTCAGGCCCAGCTCGATGCGGCAGAGAGTGAGCTAAAGAGCCGTCGGGCACAGGAATCTCAGCAGCAGGCCATTATCGACAAGAAGCAGATCCGTGCGCCATTCAGCGGGCGTCTCGGTATCCGCCAGATTGAGGTGGGACAGCTGCTCAACCCCGGTGAGGGGATTGCCTCACTACAGAATATGGAGCGACTCTATGTTGACTTCAATCTGCCGCAGCAGCATCTGTCGGAGATCCATGTTGGACAACCGATCCACCTGCAGGCCAATATTGATGAAACCCTGCGTGTCAGTGGAACCATTCATGCGATCAATGCCGAGGTGGATCGTGAGACCCGCAATGTTCAGGTGGAAGGGGTGATCGACAATCGCAATGGTGCCTGGATGCCGGGAATGTTTGTACACCTCAAGGTGGATAACGGATCACCTCAACAGTATCTGACGCTGCCACAGACGGCGATCAGCTATAACGCCTATGGCCCCACGCTGTTTCTGGTGCAACAGGGTGAAAGTGAGACATCACAGCCAGTGGCTCAGCAGATTTTTGTCGAGACCGGGGATCGTCGAGGGGATCAGGTGGCGATTCTGAATGGCATACAGCAAGGAGATCGGATTGTGACCAGTGGACAGATGAAGCTGAAGAACGGTACCCCGTTGATTATCGATAACTCGATTCAACCGGCCAATGAGGCGGCTCCAGAGCCGCAAGAGCAGTAGGAGGATCATATGGCCTGGACCTGGTTAATTTCTGCAGGACTACTGGAGATCCTCTTTGCAACCTTCCTCAAACTGTCTGAGGGGTTCACCAAACCGCTCTACACGGTTGCGTTTGCAGTGGCTGGAGTGCTCTCGTTCTATTTTCTTACCAAGGCAATGCAGACGATTCCGCTGGGCACTGCGTATGCGGTCTGGACCGGTATCGGTGCAGTCGGTGTGGTCATCCTCGGTGTCGTGCTTTTCTCCGATCCTGTCACCCTGCCAAGGCTGTTTTTCCTTACCACGTTGGTGGTCTCTATTGTTGGATTGAAACTGGTGTCGTAACCGACAAGGCATTGCAATGAACTATACCGATCTCTTTATTCGTCGTCCGGTGTTGGCGACCACCATCAGTCTGTTGATATTGGTGCTGGGGATACAGGCGATCTCCAAGCTGGCGGTGCGCCAGTATCCGGAGACCCAGAATGCGATTGTGACTGTGACCACAATCTATTATGGCGCGGATGCCGAAACAGTGGCTGGCTTTATCACCCAGCCACTGGAGACCGCTATTGCACAGGCTGAGGGAATCGACTATCTCACCTCGACCAGCGTTAGTGGTGCCTCCACAATCAGTGCCAATCTACGCCTGAACTACGACTCCAATCGGGCGCTGACCGAGATCAACGCCAAGGTCAATTCAGTGATCAATCAGTTACCGGACGAGGCACAGCAGCCAGTGCTGACGGTGCAGGTAGGCGAGTCGATCGGCTCGATGTATATGAGTTTTGCCAGTGATCGTCTGCTCAACAATCAAGTGACGGACTATCTGATGCGAGTGGTCAAACCGCAGCTGGATGGGGTAGAGGGGGTGCAGAAGGCAGAGGTGCTGGGGGCACGCCGCTTTGCGCTGCGGGCCTGGCTCGATCCGGCACGGATGGCCGCCTATGGACTCTCCGCAGCGGATGTCCATGCAGCATTGGCGGTGAACAATTACCTCACAGCGCTTGGTAGCAGTAAGGGACAGATGGTGAGCGTTGATCTCAATGCTGCCACTGATCTCCATTCGGTCGATGAGTTTAAACGGTTGGCGTTACACGAGTCGGATGGGGCCATCGTGCGGCTGGAAGATGTCGCCACTGTAGTACTGGGGGCAGAGGACTACAACCTTTCTACCGCCTTTGATGGTGAACATTCGGTTTTTATCGGGATCTTTGTGGCACCGGATGCCAATGTGTTGGAAGTGGTGCAGCGAGTCAAGGCACTCTTCCCGCAGATCCAGTCGGAGATGCCGACCGGATTGAGTGGCGAGATTGTCTATGACAGCACTCAATTCATCGACAGTTCGATTGAAGAGGTGATCAAGACACTGGTCGAGGCGCTGGTGATTGTCACTGCGGTGGTCTTCCTCTTTCTCGGTAGCTGGCGTGCAGTGGTGGTGCCACTGGTGGCGATCCCGCTATCACTGGTTGGGGCCTTCTTTATCATGCAGGCACTAGGCTACACCATCAATCTGTTGACCCTGCTTTCGTTGGTGTTGGCGATTGGTCTGGTGGTCGATGATGCGATCATTGTGGTGGAGAATGTCGATCGTCATATGCATGAAGAGGGGAAATCTCCGATGGAGGCGGCCCTGCTGGCGGCACGTGAACTGGGTGGACCGATCATTGCGATGACGGTGGTATTGATCGCCGCCTATGTGCCGATCGGATTTCAGGGGGGGTTGACCGGTGCCCTCTTTACCGAGTTTGCCTTTACTTTGGCGGGGGCGGTTACCCTCTCCGGAGTGGTGGCGTTGACCCTCTCTCCAATGATGGCCTCACGCATGTTCAAGCCGGGACAGCAGGAGAGTGGACTGGTCCATTGGGTGGATCGCCAGTTTGGTCGACTGCATGGCAGCTACCAGAGAAAACTGAACGGGACGCTGGAGACCTGGCCTGTGATGGCGGTGATGGGGCTGTTGCTGCTGTTTGGTGTGGTCTACCTCTTTGCCACCGCCTCATCCGAGCTGGCACCGGAAGAGGATCAGGGGTTGGTGCTGGGGCAGATTGTCGGTGCTCCCAATGCCACTGCACAGCAGATGCAGCAGTATGCCGATCAGATGTACCAGTTGACCCGAGATCTGCCGGAGTATGAGCAGTTGTTCCAGATTATTGGTACTCCAACCACCAACCAGGGGATCGGTGGTGCGGTCTTCACCCCGTGGGAGCAGAGAGAACGTAGTGCCAAAGAGTTGCAAGAGCTGCTGCAGCAGCGCTGGAATGGTATCGCCGGGGCCAAGGTGGCGGCATTTCAGATGCCGGCGTTGCCTGGTTCCGGCGGACTACCGCTGCAGTTCGTGGTCAAGACCACCGAACCGTATGAACGGCTGAACGAGATTGTCATTCAGATGTTGGAACGGGCACAGGAGAGTGGCATGTTCTTCTTTGTGGATGCCGACCTGAAGATCGACAAGCCGCAGAGTACATTGGTGGTGGATCGGGATCTGGTCACTGATCTGGGGCTGACGCAGCGTGATATCGGCGCATCCTTGGGGAGTGCGTTGGGAGGAGGCTATGTGAATCACTTCTCCATCGGTGGACGCTCCTACCGGGTGATGCCGCAGGTGGCACAGTCGGAGCGACTCAATCCGGAGCAGGTGCTGGACTACTATGTACGTACTCCATCCGGCAAGATGGTCAAGGCATCCACCTTCGCTACTATTGAGCATAGTGTGGTACCGGAGTCGATCAATCGCTTTCAGCAACTCAATAGCGCCACTATCTCCGGGGTTTATGCACCGGGTGTTTCGCAGCAGCAGGTGCTCGACTTCATGCAGCAGACACTGAATGAATTGGCACCGGCAGGTTATAGTGTCGACTATGCCGGTGGTTCCCGTCAGTACATGCAGGAGTCGGGTGGATTTGTCTTCACCATGCTGTTTGCCATTGTGATCGTCTTCCTGGCGTTGGCGATCCAGTTCAATAGCTTCCGTGATCCGATGGTGATTCTGGTCTCGGTGCCGATGGCACTGTTTGGCGCGCTACTCTTCATCAATGTGGGGTTGGCGACCATCAATATCTACACCCAGGTGGGGCTGGTGACGCTGATGGGGTTGATTAGCAAACATGGGATTTTGATGGTGCAGTTTGCCAACGAGCTGCAACTGGCGGGCAAGAGCAAACTGGATGCGATCATTGAGGCGTCTGCAGTACGTCTGCGTCCGATCCTGATGACTACTGCAGCGATGGTACTGGGGGTGATCCCGCTGGTGATGGCCAGCGGTGCTGGTGCCGCTGGTCGTTACTCTATGGGGCTGGTGATCTTTACCGGTCTTTCGATTGGTACGCTGTTTACCCTGTTTGTGGTACCTGCGGTCTATATGATGGTGGCGAGAGATCGTGCCAATCAGCCCACTCCATGAAGCTTGGAAGAGCGGTTCTGGCTCTTTCAAAAATGGTGGAACAACCTTCGTAATAAAAATTCAATTTCCGATTTTGTCTCCTTCTCAATGCTGCCTATAGTAGATCTTAGGCGGTTATAAGGATTATTTTATAAAAAAGGAGAGGAAGATGAAGAGAAGAGTGCAAAAGGGTTTTACGCTGATCGAGTTGCTGGTGGTGATTGCCATTATTGGCGTGCTTGCAGCAGCGGGAGTTGTCGGGTATCAGAGTTATACGGATGATGCACGGATTAATGCTGCAGAGAAGATCAACGGTGATGTCAGGGCCTATGTCCAGTCAGTACGTGCCAGTGCAATGGGTGGGTTGTCTGCATCGGATACGGTGGTCACCGCGTGTGCGTCAGATGTCACTGCTTGCGCAACCGCCATCGCATCGAAACTGACCACCGATGGCTATACTGCCGGAGCTGATGCCTCTGCAAGCAGTTCCGGTGATGTTGAAGTTGTCGCGCTCACCGCAACAGGTGGTGGTGGAATCGGAGTATGTACATTAATCACCCCAAGCGCGACCTGTGGCACGACTGTGGGGGTCCAAACTGACTACGTCTACAATGTAGTTCCAACCTGGTAATCAAGAGATGCCTCCATGCTACAGAATCGGGAAAGGGGAATCACTCTTGTAGAGTTGCTGTTGACAGCGGGTGTCATCGCCATACTGAGCGGTATTGCCATTCCTGATCTGGTTGCATGGTTTGATAAAGGGCGGCTTGTGAGTGAGATGGAGAGACTTGCAAGCCGCTTTGTTTTTCTAAAACAGCAGGCAGTACACGAGGGGCGGGCATATCGTGTTGTATTGAATCAGGGAAGCTATCTCACCTCTGCCTATACAGGAAATGATGGAGTCAGTTGTGGTGTGACACTGCAGCCTGCTGAGACAGAATGGGTCCAGCT
This sequence comes from uncultured Piscirickettsiaceae bacterium, assembly GCA_964416755.1. Classification (GTDB taxonomy): domain Bacteria; phylum Pseudomonadota; class Gammaproteobacteria; genus Thiopontia. The sequence goes on from CAYQFH010000040.1 coordinate 18,523, forward strand.
GAGCACAGCACCACAGGCACCAGCGGGTACACCGGACTACGCCAGATCCGCAGATTTTTCTCAGTTGCTGCAGATAGTCGATGGAGGTTGCAGCAGCGGCACAGGACTGTGCAGCTATCCACAAAATGGAGTCTGCTTTACATCATCGGGGCATTCAACCGCTGCCGAGGTGCGTTATAGCGTGAATGACGGATTCCGATACAGAATTGTGGTGTCAGCCAATGGTTTTATTGAGAAACAGCGTAGAAGGGATGTAACAGATAGCTGGAGTAGTTTCTGATGGAGAGGGCTCAGTCCGGATTTACCTTGATTGAGGCGATGGTGTCAGTGGCAATTCTCTCGATCGGTTTTGCAGGTCTGTATGCAACCATGGGGGCGTCAGTTACCCTGTTGAATCAATCCAATAAACGGGGACAGCTGGATTATTTTGTCCAAACGGTGATGGATGATGTATCGGTAGATATTGATGAGGTTGTACAGTATCAGTATCTGGTCAATGGTCAGCTACAACCGTTACCACTCAATCTGGTGTCGCCATGCACGGAGAGCACTGCGGCCTGTAGTAACAGGAATCGTTGGAGTGATCTTATACAGAGCATAGTTGGTACAGAGGCAGGTGCTACCCTGGAAGTTCATCCCATCTGCAGTCCATCCCTGACAACAGCTTGTCTGCCATTCGATAGAGATGTTGGTGTACGTCGTTCAGCAGTACTGACCGTCTCCGTTCAGTTTGGACGTGGAATATATGTGGGAAGGAGGATTGTCGATGCGCGCGGGTGAGTTGAAATCCAGATTGATGCAGGGTGCCACACTGGTTGAGATGATGATTGCTCTGGTAGTCGGATCTATTTCAGTGGCTGCTGCATATGCGTCTTATCAGATGGTAGGTCGTGTAAATACAAAAAGCTCCGATTTGACTGAAGTACATGGCAATGCAAGAGAGGCACTGCGGATTATCAGTCGTGATTTGCGCATGGCAGGATTTGTGAATCGAGATAATCTGATCTTCTCACCCGTAGCAAGATCAATCAGCCAGCCGATAACGGTAAGTAATGATGTGCCGCTGAGTTGTGCTCAGGGAAGTTATAACAATGACATGATTACTATCAGCTACGATGATTCGAAGGCTGCGAGGATTACCGGAACAGATAACAGAAAGCGTGTGACCTATCAGATTGCCTGCCGTAATGACCGTGTAGAGCTTCAACAGGAGATTGAGTCGAGTAGTGGAGGGAGTTTTGTTGTTGATCAGGCAATGTCTGTGATTGTCGGTGATATTGCAAATCTGCAATTTGTATTCATTGATGTTTCGGGAAATGGGACACCTGTCCCGTCATCTGCTGTGGAGCGAATTGAACTCTCATTTGACTCGATTGGTGTAGGTGTGCAGCGTGGTCTGGTGAGTGGTGAACGCCACTCTGCCACGTATCGTACGGTTATACAGAGCTGTAATCTGGAGTGTGGCTCATGAATGCAGTTTGTAAAGCGCAACAAGGTAATATCCTGGTGGTATCACTCGGTATCCTGTTGATGATGACCTTTTTAGGCATTGGCCTTTTCTACAAGATTGATAGATCGTTCAAGAGCGAAGAGAGTGGACATGAGCACACCAATACATTCAATGCCGCACAGACGGGGATACAGATCGGAATGTTCTGGCTGGAGGATGCAGCAACCCGTGGCAATTATCCAGATCGCGGTGACCTTGATTCAGTAGGCGTGCCATCACTGGTTACAGGGTCTTCTCTCTCGATTGCAAAGTCGTCTGGCTGCCATGGTTATGGGCGTTTTATTCCGCTTAATTTGACTGCGGGTGGTGTTGCATCCAACGCTCCCTCTACAGATCTATCTACTCCACTCAATGGTGGGCTCAGGCAGCTGAGTAGTGCACCGACAGGAGTAGCAGAATGTACGATCTTCTCTGTTGATGGAGAATCCACACTCGGAAGCCCGAATCGGCTCTCAACGACATTGATTGATTTCTATGTTGAGGCATTGCCAACCACAACGGCTGAAGCCGTTGGACAGCAAGTGGGGGTGAGTAGTGTTTATGGCTATTCTGGTGCCAATACGGCCTATCCCTATCGAATCCGTGCTGTCGGCAGACACCACCCGGATGCGAGTACCCCTTTTGATCCGACAGATGATCAGGAGGCTCGCTTTGATAAACAGAGTGTAGTGGATCTCTGGGTGCATTATGGTTCATAAATATCTCTTTGTTCTGATGCTCTTCTTCTCCATGACGGAAATATCTGCCTGTGTTCTGGAGGATACTGTACTACTGGGAAGAACAGAGTCGTCACTGGGGATCAGCAAGGGAGAGCAGTTGCAGGATGGTGCTCTGCTGTTACGGGAATTGCCAGCGGATCTGCTATGTGAGCATGACGAGTTATGGAGAGATATTGATCTGACTCTGCTGTTTGTTGAGGGTGAACTAGCTGAATTGAGAATGGAACGGGCAGGAGGGGGGCAGAAGCTCTACCACTGGATGCTGAATACGGTTTCTGAATCTGAGCGCAACAAGATTGATAGAACGGATGACCATGATGGCAGACATCACCTCTACCTGATGCGTGGTAGTAGCAGGCATCTCCGTTATCAACGACATGCCTCTGGTATCGAGGAGATTGAGTTCAGTGATTCAGAGCGGTTACGACATCGGGATACTGTACTGATGAAACGGGAGGTTGATCGATGACATTTTTGCGCCTCCTCTCCCTGTTGATGGTGATTACCCCGTTGTGGGCAAAATCCCCTCCCCCCGGTGCCGGTACTGATATGCCGGCCAATATCATGCTGATGCTGGATACCAGTGGTAGCATGGGTTGGACCATGGG
>CAYQFH010000041.1:0-21219 GCA_964416755.1 uncultured Piscirickettsiaceae bacterium
GGTCATGAGGAGCACATCTTCGCTGAGGGCGGCGGTCGTCGCATGGCGGAAGAGGAGCATGTTGACTTCCTGGGTGGACTGCCGCTGGACAAGGCGATCCGTAGTGATGCTGATGGTGGCAAGCCAACGGTTGTGGCTGATCCTGAGGGGCAGATTTCCAAGATCTACCGTGAGATTGCCCGTCGTACTGCTGCCAAGCTGGCGCAGCAGAAGAAGGAGTACACCGCAAAGTTCCCCAACATAGTGATCCAGTAAGCGGGTTGGACTGTACAAAAGGCCGCCATACGGGAAACTGTGTGGCGGTTTTTTATCGTTGGCTGAAAAGTTATACTCCCGACAAGATTCAGGAATGAGACAGGATAATCAGATGGAATTGAGCAAGTGGGATCGACGTTTTCTCGGGCTGGCAGCGCATGTTGCCGAGTGGTCGAAAGATCCCAGCACACAGGTGGGGGCCGTGGTGGCCAATGGCAAACGGGTGGTCTCTCTCGGATTCAACGGGTTCCCGCAAGGGATGTCGGATGACCATCGCCTGCATGACCGTGAAACCAAGTACTCGCTGGTACTTCACGCAGAGGAGAATGCGCTGCTCTTCTCCGGTGCCGACCTGACCGGGAATACCATCTATGTCTATCCGCTACCGCCCTGTTCGCGTTGCGCAGCCAAGATCATACAATCCGGTATCACCCGTGTTGTGACAACGATTCCAGAGGATATGGCGCGCTGGGAAGAGAGTGTCGCGCTGACCCGCACCATGTTCGAAGAGGTGGGCATCGAGATGGTCGAGGTGCCGATCACACAGATTGAGAATTAAGGGGAGTCAGGTATGGATCTCGCAACATTAATCGGAATCGTTGCTGGTATTGCAACGATCTTCGGAGTAATCACTCACCTGACCGATGTTTCAAACTTCATACATCTACCGGGCATGGTGGTTGTGCTTGGTGGCACACTCTCTGCAGTACTGGTGACCTTTTCGCTGGCGGATTTGAAGAAGGTGCTGGTTGCCTCGACTACTGCACTCTTCCAATCCAACCATGATATGAATGAGCTGCTTCAAATCATGATTGAAATCGGTCGACAGAGACAGGCCAGCGGTGAACGCTCTCTTGAGAAAATGGTAAAAGGGGAGTATCCAGAGTTGGTGAATCGGGCCATTGAGCAGGCATCGGAGAGCATGGATGCAGAAGAGGTCAAGCGGCAGTTGCACGAGGAGGTGGAGTTTGTGACTTCGCGCAACATGGTGGTTGTTGAACTCCTGCGAAAAATGGCACTGTTTGCACCTGCATTCGGGATGATAGGCACAGTCATCGGACTGATTGCCATGCTTGGTCAGATGGAGAATCCATCTGAGGTCGGGCCAGCCATGGCGCTTGCTCTGACCACAACGCTCTATGGCACGTTGCTTGCTACGCTGTTTCTCTCTCCGGCTGCGGTGAAATTGGAGAAAAAAACTTCCAGAACGGTCATTAATCTTGAGATTGTCTATACCGCTTTGGTTGGTGTGATACGCAATGAGCGTCCAAGAACACTCTATGAGCAGGCGAGTGTACTAATTCCTGCAGACGAACGCATGGAATTTCAGGCAAAGGCAAAATAGATCGTCTGGCAACCTGGCCATCATGCAAGAAACCAATAGCGCTTCCCATTCATCCGACCATAGTACGGTAGACAAACAGATCTGGCTGGTTGCATACGGAGATCTGTTGACGGTACTTGTCGCCTTCTTCGTCATGTTGCAGTTGGTGTCGGATATCAATGAATCCAAATTCAGTGCACTCATTGGGAAGGATGTTGAGACCGATTTTTCCAAGGGAGTTTCTCAAAGTGGGCCTGTTACGGGAAAAGCAGAATCCGCTCAGGCCTTGCAGCGTGATGAACTCAAGGCGGTAGAGCTGCTCAGAGACTCTTCCAACCCCGAGATGTTGCATGAACTTCTGGGAGAGCTGGCGAACTCCAAGGAGATTCTGGTGCATATGAAGAGCATCAACAATACCAAGGAGATCATGCGCCTCAATCGGCAGATCAATCGGAAAATTCGTAAAAAAGGGTTACAACATGCAGTCTCTTCGAACACCGACCCTGACTTGACCAAGGTAATTATTCAGATGAAGAGCAGTATCCTGTTTGATTCGGGTTCTGCAAAAATTTCAGCTCCCGCATACCCACTGATCGACAAGGTGATCGATATGGTTCAGCCCTATCGTGATTTTAGTCTCAATGTCCGTGGTCATACCGATAACCAACCGATCAATACCCCTCAATTTCCCTCTAACTGGGAACTCTCTGCAGTACGTGCAACCAGCCTGCTACGATACATCATTGAGAGTGGAAAGATCGAACCTTTGCGCATGACGGCAACAGGCTTCAGTGATCTGATCCCGGTGGATAGCAATAAAAATATGGTGGGCAGGGCCAGAAATCGGCGGGTAGAGTTTATTTTACAGAAGATTGCGCAATAGACTTGAGGAGTGTGCTCTTTTTCAGTTTCAGCTGAAACAGTTTACCGCCATCCTCCCGATACTCCACCTGTACTGGCAGATAATCGAGTGCTGGTGCAGCCCAGAGACGGAAACTGCGCTCTTTCGAGGATTTGCGAACAATCTGTCGAGTCTCAAATTGGCCCGCGGGGACGGTGATCGATTCTCTAGGGCCTCGAGAAAACTCATAGTGGCTCCAGCCCCCCTTTTTTGCGACCGGATAGATCAGTGACTCCTTGTTACGCTTGAGATCATTCATCAAACTGATCAGAAAGAGCGCCTCATCCACTGTGCCCGGCTGTAGCCCATCCAGTTCACGCTGCTCACCATTTTCGGTGAGCGTGATCTTTTGCTCCTTCCAGTTGAAATCGCGGGTACGCACCCGCTGTTTTTTTCCTCTCTGTTGATAGCGGTAGTAGAGTGGGCGCAACTCACCGTTCTGCCACTTCCAGAGAGACTCCTCATCGATAATCTTCTTGACCAGCATTGCTGCAAGTCCGGTCGGTTCGGTATGAGTGGAGAAGCGATACTGTTTGATTTTTCCCTGATCTGCACGCTCTAGTTTATAGTGGGTCTCTCCCAGATCCATCCCTTTGGCAATAAAGCTGTAGGTAGCCTCAAAGGTCTCTGGAAATGCGGATACGCTGCTGCTGAACAGTAGCAGAACAACAGCGGGAAGCAGGCTATGAATTGAGTTGTAGCGGCGCATGCAGTGGAGTCTGATCCAATTGCACGGCATCGTCAACCAGTGTGATACGCCTTTCGGCAATCAGTTGCACTGCAGCAGGGTAGAGCTTGTGCTCTTCAACCAGAACACGGGCGGCCAACGTATCGGCATCATCACCGGCATGTACTGCAACAGAGGTCTGCAGGAAGACCGGGCCACCATCCAACTCTTCAGTGACATAGTGGACACTGGCCCCATGTTGAGACTCACCGGCATCCAATGCTTGTTGGTGGGTGTGCAGCCCCTTGAATTTAGGCAACAGAGAGGGGTGAATATTGATCAGCTGTCCCCTGTAATGACGCACAAACTCTGCGGTGAGAATGCGCATGAAGCCAGCAAGCACAACCAGGTCGGGTTGGTACTGGTCGATCGCCTCCATTAATGCCTGATCATATTTTGTCCGCCCATTGTAGGCGGTATGGTCAACCACGGTTGTGACAATGTGTTGTTCGCTGGAGAATGTCAAACCAGCCGCCTCAGGGCGGTTACTGATCACTGCAGCAACCTCTACATTCAGTATCCCGTCCTGCTGTGCATGTACCAGTGACTGCAGATTGCTTCCACGTCCTGAGATCAGAACAACAATGCGCAGCGGAGGATGTACCATGATACTGTTGTAATCAGCAGAAGGAGACGGATGGGGTCTCACTGTCGGAGGCAAGGATTCGTCCAATCCTCCAAGCCTGTTCACCCTGTTGAGTGAGTACCTCAATTGCCCGGTCAGCACGCTCTGCAGAGACCACCACAACCATGCCGACACCGCAGTTGAAGGTACGAATCATCTCGGACTCTTCCACATTGCCCTGCTGTTGCAGCCAGTTGAAGACGGCAGGCCACTGCCAGGAACTGTTGTCGATCTCGGCAGTGGTATTGCTGGGTAGTACGCGGGGCAGGTTCTCGGTCAGACCTCCGCCAGTGATATGGGCCAGTGCATGAATCGGCAGCTGCTTCATCAACTCCAGTAGTGGCTTGACGTAGATTCTGGTTGGCGCCAATAGTTGCTCTCCCAACGGTCTGTTATCGAGATCATCATGGATATCAGCAGCGGAGACCTCTAGAATCTTGCGGATCAGGGAGTAGCCGTTGGAGTGAGGGCCAGAGGAGGCCATACCGATCAGGACATCTCCTGCCTTGACCTTGCTACCATCGATTACCTCACTCTTCTCGACAATACCGACGCTGAAACCGGCCAGATCGTAATCGCCCGCTTCGTACATGCCGGGCATTTCGGCAGTCTCTCCACCGATCAAGGCTGCACCTGCCTGCTCACAGCCGGTAGCAATTCCATCGACTACAGAGACCGCAACATCGGTCTCCAGCTTACCGGTAGCGTAATAGTCAAGGAAGAAGAGCGGTTCAGCCCCTTGTACGATCAGATCATTGACACACATTGCCACCAGATCAATACCGATGGTGTCATGCTTCTCCATCTGCATCGCCAGTCGCAATTTGGTGCCTACGCCATCCGTGCCGGAGACCAGTAGCGGGTTCTTGTAGCGATCCAGAGGGATCTCGAATAGTGCCCCGAATCCGCCCAGTCCGGCCAATACACCAGGACGTTTGGTACGTGCTGCCAAGGGTTTGATCTGCTCAATCAGGTCATTGCCTGCATCGATATCAACACCAGCATCACTATAACTTAGGGATTTTGTTGAACTCATAAGAATCTCTATAGACCATCAATTTGAAAGCGCGCTATTCTAACGGATTATGGAACGCCGTGATATTCCAAATCTCATCACAATTCTGCGTATGGTGCTGGTACTGCCCATCGTCTGGTTGGTGGCGCATGAGTACTTTATGGAGTCACTCTACCTCTTTGCTATCGCCGGTATCAGCGATGGAGTCGACGGATTTCTTGCCAAACAGTATGGTTGGCAGAGCCGACTTGGCTCCATTCTCGATCCACTGGCAGACAAGCTGTTGCTGATCTCGACAACGGTGATGTTGACCTGGATGGGGCTGATTCCTGTCTGGCTGGTCGTGTTGATTGTGCTGCGTGATCTGTTGATAGTTGCGGGAGGAACGCTCTACCACTACCGTATTGGCATCTATGAGATGGCCCCCAGTATAGTAAGCAAGATCAATACATTTTCCCAGATTGCTTATGTGCTGGGCGTTATTATGGTGGAGGCGATGGAATGGAGTTTCCCCGCCGAGATCATGCTGGCAAGCTATGTGGTGATGACCACCACACTGCTCAGCGGGGCCGATTATGTCTGGACCTGGGGATGGGATGCCTACCACCAGAACCGCAGTGACGGGTCGATGGATGAGTAGACAGATTCCATTTCCGCTTTCCGGGCAAGAGCATGCAACCTTCGAGAATTTTTTTGCTACTGAAAAGCAGCCCCTGCTCTCAATCTTGAAATCATTGGGTAGTGGGGAAGTTCCAAGGCTGCTCTATCTGTGGGGTGGGGCAGGTAGTGGTAAAAGCCATCTGCTCCATGCCTGCTGTAGTCGATTGGAGCAACAGGGAGTGCCTGCCTTGTATCTGCCGCTGAAGCTGCTGTCGCAACAGCCGAGTGATCGTGCATTGACCCTGCTTGAGGGGCTATCCAGTTATCGTGTATTTGTTGTGGATGATCTGCAACAGGTGGTGGGGGAACGCAATTGGGAGGAGATGCTGTTTCATCTGTTGAACCAGGCCAGAGACCAACAACAAGTGGTGGTGATGAGCGGTCGGAAACCATTTGCGGAACTGGGTATTGGGCTGCCCGATCTCCGTTCCCGTCTGGGTGAGGCTGTGGTTGAGCAATTGCAACCACTCAGCGGAGAGGAGAAGTGGAGCGTACTGCAACAGCGTGCCGGGGCACGAGGCATGGAGATCAGTGATGAGGTCGTCAACTATCTGATCAAGCGTACACCACGAGACTTTCACGCTCTGTTTAGGTTGCTGGATGATCTTGACCAGGAGACACTGGTCGCACAACGCAGGATTACCATCCCTTTTGTCAAGGAGTTACTCGATCTCTGAATTTTCAGCTACCTCCTGCAGCTTTTTTCCGGTGATACGGGCATAGAAGGCGCAGCTGAAGAAGAGGGTGAGGCTGAGGAAAATCTCGATCCCGGAGTAGAGCCGTTCCAGTGGATCGACTACAAAATCTCCCACTCCGTGAACAAAGTAGAGAATGGCGAGGAAACCGGTCCAGGCATGCGTGTAGGCATGCCCATGGAGCAGTCCACGCAGTGGAAACAGTAGTGGTACCACCATTACGATCAGTACCATCGCCGTGGGGAAGTATTGGGATGGCCCCAGCCAGATAATCCACAACATCAGGTGGATCATCAGTGCGAAGTAGCTACCCAGAGCACCCCAGCGGTAGAGGCGCCGTTTTTGATCTCTATCCATGGAGGCACATTATACGCTTGAGTAAATGAGTATTCTCAGAAAACAACGGATGGTGTAGGCTACGCACACAATAAAAATAGTGATTAAAGGAGTGTAAAGAGTGGAACGTCTATTCGAAAACTTTCTCTGGAGCAGCCGTCTGGTGGTATTGACTGCTGTCTTCTCCAGCCTGCTGGCAGCATTGGCGATGTTTTACATGGCCACGGTCGATGCCATTTTCATGATCGCCCACCTCGGAGAGTATGCTGATCCAACACTCGATCCGCTGGTACGCAGTGAGATGCACGCCGCCACAGTCACCCATATTGTGGAGATTGTGGATGGTTATCTGCTCGCCACTGTACTGCTGATCTTTGCGCTGGGGCTGTATGAGCTCTTTATCAGTAAGATCGATGCTGCAGAGGGGGACAGCTCTTCCTCCAATATTCTGCTGATCAAGAGCCTGGATGACCTCAAAGGGCGATTGGCCAAAGTCATATTAATGATCCTGATCGTCAAATTCTTCGAGTACACCGTCTCGATGGAGTTCTCCACGCCACTGGATCTGCTCTATATGGCGGGTGGAATTGCACTGATCGGGCTTTCGCTCTACCTCTCTCACGCCGGTGACAGTGATCACTAATGTCAGAATGCTACTCGGGTAATATCGAAAAGATGCGCACCACATTGGGGAATGTGGTGGAGTATCAACTGCCCATTGGCGATCAGTTGGTGGCGATGAATTCACTGATTGGTCGTGAGATCACCTTGCGCTACAGTGGAGAGATTCACTGCGTCGGTTGCGGCCGCAAGACCAAAAAGAGTTTTAATCAGGGGTTCTGTTACCCCTGTCTGCAGTCGCTGCCCCAGTGTGACAGCTGCATTATCAAGCCGGAGCAATGCCACTATGCCGCAGGCACCTGCCGTGATTCTGGTTGGGGGGAGCAGAACTGTCTGACCGACCACTACGTCTATCTTGCCAACAGCTCCGGGTTGAAGGTGGGGATCACTCGTGGATCCCAGATTCCAACTCGCTGGATGGATCAAGGGGCGGTACAGGCACTGCCGATCTTCCGGGTCAAGGATCGCCTCACCTCTGGATTGGTGGAGGTGTCGATGAAGCAGCATGTCAACGACAAGACCAGCTGGCAGCGGATGTTGAAAGGGGAACCGGAACCGATTGACCTCTGTGAACAGCGTGATCGGCTCTATGAAATCTGTGCAGAGGCACTGCAGACAGTGGTGACACAACAGGGTGAGGATGCCGTGGAGTGGTTGAATGGAGGAGAGGCTGTTGATATCCGCTATCCGGTTGAGCGCTATCCAGAGAAGGTTAAATCATTCAACTTTGATAAGAGTGCTGAGGTGATGGGGCAGCTGCAGGGGATCAAAGGACAGTATCTGATTCTCAACAGTGGAGTGCTTAATATTCGAAAATTTGGTGGCTACTTTATCGAGTTGCAGCTGCACTGAAACAGCGATCCACCAGATAGAGCAGCGAACGGTAGGGGATCTCACTGTGGCGTGAGAGCCCAATCTCGCAAGTGCGGCTGGCAGAGTAGCCCTCCGTACACCCCTCTGGAATCTGCTGCTTCAACCGTTTCAGTGCAGCCCGGTTCAGCTCTGGTACCGTAAATCCCTTGTCTCCGGCAAAGCCGCAGCACCCCTCCTCTTCAGGTTGGAAGATCTGTTCCGCACAGTGTGAGGCCAACTCCATAAAATGGGATTCCAATCCCATTTTGCGAGCACTGCAGGGGATGTGGAGTGCGATCTGTTGTTCTCTCTGTCGCAATTGAAGGTGGGGAAGCAGCTGTTCCAGAGTAAAACGAACGGTATCGTAGAGCTGAATGGGGCGTTTGAACATCTCTACCATCCGTGCAGTACAGGGGCTGGCATCGCACAGTACAGGCAGTTTTCCCTCTTCCGAGGCAATCCATAGCGCCTCTTCCAGCTGTTGCAGTTGCTGCGTTGCCTGTGCTGTAGCCCCTTTGCTGTGAAATGGCAGCCCACAACAGTGGTCGGCTCCGTTTTTAGGTAGTGTGACCATTTCGAACTCAGCCTTGTGGAAGAGTGAAGTGATGACCCCATTCAGGCTGCGTGACTCATCGCTGTCTCCACTGGCAGACCCCATGGTCTGGTTGGCACAGGTAGAGAAGTAGACTGCTCTGCGCTTGCCTGAATTGCTCACTTTTGAATCAGGTACCGTGTTGGCTGCACGTGGTGTCCAGCGATCCCATATGGGGATACGTTGTCCGCTCAATCGGTTTACCCCTTTGCTTATGGCCTCAATCGCTGTAGGACCGGTCACTCGGGATATTTGGTGAACAGTGTTGAGTGCAGATCTTGTGGTACGGGTGATGGTTGGGATATTGCGGCTGGCACGTTCTGCAAGTCTCTCGCCCTGTTTGCTGAGCTGCTTGGATCGCTGTTGCAGGATCAGTTCACCGGTATTGATGCCGACCGGGCAGCGGGTGGCGCAGAGTCCATCGGCAGCACAGGTCTCATCGATCAGCCAGCCGTAGTTTTCAGGTAGTCGGTTGAGTGGGTCAGAGGCACCCTTGCGCAGGGTGACGATACGCTGTCGTGGAGTGAGGCTGAGGTTGCGTGAAGGGCAGATCGGTTCACAGAATCCGCACTCGATACAGCGGTCGACCAGAGGGTCGACCTTCGGCATCGGCTTGAGATCCTTGATATGCACTTCCGGATCGTCGTTGAGAATCACGCCGGGATTGAGCAGGTTGTCTGGATCCAGCAGCCGCTTGATCTGCTGCATCAGGCTGTACGCCTCTGCGCCCCACTCCAGCTCAACATAGGGGGCCATATTGCGCCCGGTGCTGTGCTCCGCCTTGAGTGAGCCATCAAAACGGTCAACCACCATGGTGCAGACATCATCCATAAAGGCGTGGTATCGGGCCACTTCAACAGGATCACCAAAATCGGGGGTGATCACAAAGTGGAGGTTGCCCTCCAGTGCATGACCGAAGATGATGGCGTGGGTGTAGCCATGCTTCTGAAACAGCTGCTGCAGTGCTTCGGTACCTTCAGCCAGATATTGAATGGGAAATGCGATGTCCTCGATAACAACCGTGGTGCCAGCCTCACGGATTGCACCAACCGAGGGAAATAGCCCTTTGCGGATCTTCCACAGCTGTTCAAACTCTTCTGCTTTGGTGGTGAAGTGGATCTCGTTGAGATGTTCCAGTGAGTTCAGCTGTTGCTCAGTCTGCTTGATTTGAGCCTGCAGCTGTTCTGCGCTGTCAGCACGGGTCTCGATCAACAGTGCGGTGGCCTGTTCAGGCAGATCACGGATCGATTGATCCATGCCGGCGCTCTCTTCAACCGAACGCAGAGCAGCACGATCCATGATCTCCACTGCATCCACCCGCAACTGTTTAAGCAGGGGAATGGCATTACAGGCCGCAACAATCGTGGGGAAAAGGATCAGTGTGCTCGCCTTGTGGGCATGGTCGGCAACGGTGTGGTAGGTGATCTCGGAGATAAATCCCAATGTCCCCTCAGAACCGATCATCAGGTGCTGCAGAATCTCATAGGGATCTTCAAAGTCGGTCAGTGCATTGAGACTGTAGCCGGTGGTGTTTTTGATCTGGTATTTGTGGCGGATACGGTCGGCCAGTGGTCGGTTGTGACGGGTCTGATATCCGAGTTGGCTCAGGGCATCGAGAAGCGGCTCATGGGTTTGAATGAACTGCTCACGACTGTTGGTGTTGCCGGTATCGAGCAGTGTGCCATCAGCGAGGATCAGACGCATCGACTGCAATGTCTTGTAGCTGTTTTGATCCACGCCACAACACATGCCGGAGGCGTTGTTGGCGGCGATCCCGCCAATCTTGCAGCTGGAGATCGAAGCGGGATCAGGGCCGATTTTGCGACCGTAAGGGGCGAGATAGCGGTTGGCCTGTGCGCCAATAATGCCGCTCTGCAGACGGATGGCATGACCATTATCAAGAATTTCGTAATCCCGCCAGTGATCTCCCTCCAATACCGCCAGTACCGAGTCACTTACGGATTGACCGGAGAGACTGGTGCCGGCAGCACGAAAAGTGACCGGTGTTTTGTGTTGGTGAGCCAGCCGTAGCAGCTCAACCACCTCGCTGTCACTGATGATGCGCACCACCAGTTCCGGTACCAGCCGGTAGAAGCTGGCATCGGTGCCGTAGGCGGTACAGAGCAGTGGATCATCAATCAACCGCTGTTCTGGAATGGTATGTCTCAGCCCTTTTTTGAGCAGCAGGTAGCGGTTATCCATTGCCGTAGGCGACTGCCGGCAGCCAGGTGACCAGTTGCGGGAAGAAGAAGATCAGTGCCAGACCAACCAGTTGCAAAATGATGAAGGGGATTACGCCGCGATAGATCTCGGTCAGTTTTACCCCGGCAGGGCAGACCCCTTTCAGATAGAAGAGGGCAAAGCCGACCGGCGGAGTGAGGAAGGAGGTCTGCAGAGTGACGGCTACCAGCAGGGCAAACCAGACCAGGTTGGGGTTGTCGACCACGCCAAATCCTTCCACAGCCAGATCTAGTCCAGCGATTACCGGTCCCAGGAGGGGGAGGATGATCAGGGTGATCTCAATCCAGTCGAGGAAGAATCCGAGCAGGAAGACAAATAGCAGTACGACACCAATCAGTCCGTAGGGCCCCAGGCCCAATCCGGTCAGTGCTGATTCGATCAGCTCGTCACCGCCACACTCTCGCAGCACCATGGCAAAGATGGTTGCGCCGACAAAGATGGCGAAGATGTAGGCGGAAGTATTCATGGTGTTGATGGTCACCTCGCGTAACACCGCATAGTCGAGTCGCTTGTGCAGTCTGGCCAGCAGGGTGGCACCCAGTGCGCCAACCCCGGAGGCTTCGGTCACGGTGGCGATCCCCATGAAGATGGAGCCAAGTACCACCAGAATCAGCAGTGCTGGAGGAAGGATGTCGAGCAGCGCACGCAGCACATCCTGCAGATGCACCTCTTCATGGTTGGCGGCAAGTGGGGCGTTCTCGGGATAGAGTTTGCCGTAGATCAGAATATAGCTGATGTAGAGCACACCGAGGATCATGCCGGGGATCACAGCGCCCATAAACAGGTCACCCACCGATACACCCAGCTGGTCTCCCATGATCACCAACATGATGGAGGGGGGGATGAGGATACCAAGGCAACCAGAGGCGGCAATGGTGCCGAGTGCCAGTGGTTTGTTGTAATTCTGCTTGAGCATCACCGGCAGGGACATCACACCCAGCAGTACCACCGAAGCGCCGATGATGCCGGTTGATGCCGCGAGGATGATGCCGATCAGGGTGACGGTGATCGCCAATCCCCCTTTGACGTTACCGAACAGCTTCTGCATCGAGTGCATCATCCGTTCAGCCACGCCAGATTTGTCCAGCATCAACCCCATGAAGATGAACATCGGCAGAGCGACCAGCACCCAGTTATCCATGATGTTGAAGATGCGTCCGGTCAACAGCCCCAGAGTGTTGTAGTCGAGGCCGGTCATGGTCCACTCCATGACGTTGTCGGTCCACCAGGCGATGCCGGTGAAGAGGATGCCGATTCCAGCCAGCACCCAGGCGACTGGGAAACCGGTAAAGAGTAGTGCGATGAAGGAGACAAACATCGCAATGACCAGATAATTTTCGGGTTCGAGCGTCATTTGCAGATCTCCTCATCATTGTCGTTCTGCTGTTGCGGAACCTGTGGCTGGAACAGATGACGTAGCATGGAGACCCGTCCTGGCGTCATATCTTCAGGCTCTTTTATCAGATGGAGTAGCAGAGCAAACTCCTGAATCAGTCTTGAAATGGCGGCGATAATCATCAAGATCATGGTCAGTGGGATCACCGCCTTGATGATCCAGCGGTAGGGGAGCCCTGTCGGACTGGAGGAGGATTCGCCAACTCGATAGGCGTCGGCTACCCAGCCGATACTGTGGTCGAGCAGAATCACCATAAAGGGCATCATCAGTATCAGGATGCCGAGAATTTCGATGATGTGTTGCCACTTGCGCGGCAGATTCATATGGATGATATCGACCCGGATATGGCTATCACGGGTGATGGCGTAGGCGATTCCAAACATGAAGGCGGTGGCGTAGAGGTGCCACATCAGCTCTTCCAGTGGAACCATCCCATTGTTGAAACCGTAACGGAGTACAACTTGGATCAGAATGATTCCGATCAGTAGCACATTGAGCCAGGCAGTGGTCTCGGCAATTTTCTGAATGCCTCGGTTCAGCCAGCGGCTGATCGGGACTTCCAGTTGCAACGCTTGAGGCAACGATTCTGCGGTCATGGTGCTGCTCCTTGAAAGGTGTGGGTGGAACGATAAAAAACTCCGGCATACTGGGAAGTGGGAGGAGAAATTTCCAGTATGCCGGAGGGGAGGTACTACCCTTTATTGGTCGTTAACACGGACGGTTCCTGGTCTTGGCAGGAAGGCCCACTCGTTCCAGACCTTGTAATCTGCGCGGAACGTCTGCAGATTGTCGTAGATCTTCTTGAACTCAGGATCCTTGGCGCTCTCTTCAGCAACCACTTCGTCCCACTTGGTACGGAAGGCGTCCAGCATCTCCTTGCTCCAGTAGCGATTCTCGACACCCTTCTCGGCATTTGCCTTCATCGCAGGGAACTGGATCGCTTCACCTTGAGCCAGGCCATCAAGCATGGCCGCTTTACAGCTCATCTCGACTACACTCTGCTGCTGCTTGTCCATTTTATTCCAGGTGTCCTTGTTGATGATCAGATCAAACATGGTCGCTGGCTGGTGCCATCCTGGGAAGTAGTTGTACTTCAGGATCTTGTGGAAACCGAGCAGCTTGTCGATTGCAGGCATGGAGAACTCGGTAGCATCGATTGCACCCTTCTCCAGTGCGGGGAAGATCTCCTTGGAGGAGAGTAGGGAGGTAGAGACTCCCAGCTTCTCCATGACCAGTGCGCCGAGGCCGAAGAAACGCATTCTCAGACCGTCGAGATCTTCCGGTTTATCGATTGGCTTGGAGAACCAGCCGGAGGTCTCTGGTGCAATGATGGAGCAGGGGATTGAGTGGACGTTGTAACCGGCATCGTCATACAGCTTCTGCCACAGCTGGCGGCCTTCACCGTAGTTGACCCAGGCGAGAAACTCGGGTGCGTCAGGACCGAATGGAACGGCGGAGAAGATCGCGCCTTTCTGACCCAGTACGCCAGTGTTGTACCCTGGCGTGCTCCATCCGGCATTGACCTGCCCCTTGGAGACAGATTCCAGGATCTCCTTGGGCGGTACCAGCTTGCCTGGCTCGTAGATCTTCATCTTCACGCTGCCTCCAGAGGCTGCGTTGAGATGTTCTGCCACATATTTGGGGGTGGATCCCAGACCTGTCAGGTGGGTACCAAACCATACCGGCACCTTCAGCAGCACCTTTTTTCCAGCCATGGCGGGTGTTGATGCAAGAGACAGTGCCAGTGCTGCGGCAATACCGGTTGTGATCAGTTTTTTCTTCATGCTTTCGATCTCCTTAGTTTCAGAATAGTGTTCAATTACCACTGTAATTGAGTCGCTTTCCAATTTTGGTCAGACCATTTTCGGGCTCACTTATTATTGGTAAATTGGTAAGTCCATTATAATCTGTCACAGTGGTTGATTGTTGTCAAGCGGCTAAAATCTGCGCTGTAGTCTGGTAGAGGTCTGAGCCCTTCCATGTTTAGTGGTCAATGTTGGTCAATTATTGTTTCTTGGGAAATTTCTTATATTGGATCCAATATAAGGGGTTATTTGCCGTTTTTTGTGATTGGTAAAACCAATTCTGGTATACTCTCCTTGCTGTTTTAGCGGGTTTGGCAGTGATAAAATTAAATTTTTTGCAGTTGACGAAAAAAAATTATATGGTAAATTGGTTTTACCAAATGAGGTTTTTATGAAGAAAAGTAGACTATCCGACCAGATTGCAGAGCAGCTGGAGCAGATGATTGCAGAGGGCGGTATCGAAGTGGGGCAGCGTCTCCCCTCCGAGCGCAAACTGGCGGAACGGCTTCAGGTTTCGCGCCCCTCACTGCGTGAAGCGATCCAGAAATTGGCTAGTAAAGGGTTGCTGGAGTCGAAGCAGGGAGGGGGGACTTACGTCACACGCTCAATGAATAGTGGATTGACTGATCCGCTGATGGATCTGCTGAAGGAGCGCCCTGAATTTCGCTTTGATATTCTGGAGGTGCGCCATGCACTGGATGGTCAGGCAGCCTACTATGCCGCATTACGTGCAACAGATGATGATCGACGCAACATCCGCGCCGCCTATGATGAGATGATGCGCCTGCGTGAGCTTGGAGAAGATCCGTTGGCAGAGGCGCAGGCAGATGCCACATTCCATATCTCCATTTCCGAGGCATCCCATAATGTCGTGCTGCTACACCTGATGCGCAGCCTGTTTGCAGTACTGCAGGAGAGTATTCAACACAATCTCGACAAGCTCTATACCCTGCCTCGGGTCTCGGAACCGCTCAATGATCAACACTACCGACTGATGAAGACGGTGATCGATGGTGAACCGGAGCAGGCCCGCTTGGCGGCACAGGAGCATCTGGTCTTTGTGGAGGAGTCTCTGCAGGAGATTGATAAGGAGCAGGCGCGCCATGACCGTTTTCTGCGCCAGGCCTCCATTCTTGATCTGGATAGTGAGCACTGATGCAGGAGCTTCGTCCGAATCAAATCTATTTCATGGGAACCTGTCTGGTGGATCTCTTCTATCCACAGGCGGGCCTGGCCGGTATGGAGCTGATTCGAGGTGCAGGGATCGAGGTAATTTATCCTCAGAAACAGGGCTGCTGTGGACAGCCTGCATTCAACTCCGGGTATCGTGAAGAGGCGTTGCGTGTGGCGCGTAGCCAGATGCGCTGTTTTCCACGAGAAATTCCGATTGTGGTCCCCTCCGGTTCTTGTGCCAGCATGATGATCCACCACTGGCCGGAGCTGTTTGCCGGTGAAGTCGATGAGGCGCAGGCGCAATCTGTTGCCGATCGTACCATCGAGTTGACCCGGTTTCTGGTGGATCGACTGAATCTGCAGCTGATGGATCTGGGGGAGCCAGCCGAGATAACGGTGCACACCTCCTGCTCCTGTCGTAATGAGCTCAAGATTGCAGATCGCATTGAATCACTGCTTGGACAGCTTGCCAATGTCGAGGTGTTGGAGCAGCCCAGAAAGGCGGAGTGCTGTGGTTTCGGTGGTACCTTCACCATCAAACAGCCGGACCTCTCCGGGGCAATTGTCAGTGACAAGTGTGAGGCGTTGGAGAGTACCGGTGCTACCCGTGTGGTCAGTCAGGATTGTGGTTGCCTGATGAATATTGGCGGTGCATTGGAGAAGCGCGAGCAGACGATACAGCCACAACATATCGCCGAATTCCTGCTGGAGCGTACCCGTAAAGTGGGGCAGTAATGAATCAGGCTAATGCATTCAAGTTGCGTATTGATGATGCATTGAGTGATGAGCAGGCGCATAGCAATTTCCGCTCAGCGATGAATATGCTGATGGAGAAGCGGGCGCTACAGTTTCCTGATTTGGATGAGTTGACTGCAAAGCGGGAGAGGGCCAATGCCATCCGGGCCCATGCACTGCGTAATCTGCCGCAGCTCTTGGAGCAGCTGGAACAGAAGCTGATTGAAAACGGGATTCAGGTGCACTGGGCGATTGATGGAGAGGAGGCCAACCAGATCATCCATGGCCTGCTGCAACAGGCGAATGCCAAGTCGGTCGTCAAAGGCAAGTCGATGGTCTCTGAGGAGATTGAACTCAACCACTATCTTGAGCAGCGCGGTATCGAGATTCTGGAGAGTGATCTGGGTGAGTTCATCATCCAGTTGGCCCATGAGACCCCCTCTCATATCGTGATGCCGGCGATTCACAAGAGCAAGCGAGAAATTGCCGAGCTGTTTCACAAACACTTTCCTGAGCTGCCCTACAGCGAAGATGTGGATGAGATGACGCAGCAGGCGCGACAGATACTGCGGGACCGCTTTCGTCAGGCTGATGCCGGTATCTCTGGCGTCAACTTCATGGTGGCTGAAACAGGCACCCTCTGCCTGGTCGAGAACGAGGGCAATGGGCGCATGTCGACCACTGTGCCTCCGCTGCACATTGCAGTGACCGGGATCGAAAAGGTGGTTGAGCAGTTGAGTGATGTGCCACCACTTCTGGAGCTGTTGACCAAGTCAGCCACCGGTCAGCCAATCACCACCTATTTCAATATGATCAGCCATCCGCGCCAGCCGGGAGAGAAGGACGGGCCTGAGCAGCTCCATCTGGTACTGGTTGATAATGGTCGCTCCAGAATTCGCCGTGATGAGGAGTTGCTGGATACTCTGCGCTGTATTCGCTGTGGCAGCTGCATCAACCACTGTCCAATTTATGTACAGGTGGGCGGGCACGCCTACGGTACCACCTATCCTGGCCCGATTGGTACCGTGCTGGAGCCGATGCGTCAGGGGCTGGACCAGATCGGTACACTCACTTCAGCCTGTACGATGTGTGGCGCCTGTGCACAAGTTTGTCCGGTACAGATTCCGCTTCCCAGGCTGATCAATCGACTGCGTGCAGAGTCTGTTGCCCATCAGCAGCAGGGTGCACTGCTTCAGGGTAGAGGGAGCTTGCGAAAACGGGTGGAGGTGGTCAGCTGGAAGCTGTGGAGCCGGCTCTATTCAACACCACTGCTCTACACAGTGTTCAGTTGGTTGGCGAGCCGCTTGAGAAGACTGACGCCTTCGCAGATCGGAGGCTGGAGCCGCTATCGAACGGTCAAGAAGCCAGCTGCACAGAGTTTGTCGGAGCTGGCCAAAGAGGCGGGCTACAGCCATGAGTAGTGCCCGCGAACAGATTTTCTCAGCGCTGCAGCAGAGCACCGCTTCAACCGATTCCAGAGTGGTGTCTGCACAGGTGGATGCCTCCTCATGGAGTGGTGCAGAAAGAGTTCAGCGTCTCACACAGCAGATGGAGGCGGTGCATACCGAAGTGCACCAGCTGCAGGATGGAGACTGGGTGGGGTGGATCAATCGTGAGTTGCCCAAGCGAGCAGTAAAACGACTGCTGGCGGGTGATAGCCTGGCCGATCAGTTGGATGATAGCCGTCATGACTCATTGACGGTTACTCGGTACAGCGAGCAGATTGAGGTGTGGAAGGGTGAGCTCTTCAACCAGATTGATGCTGCAGTCACTACCACACGTGGAGGCATTGCCAGTAGTGGTACCGTGGTGTTATGGCCAACAGAGGAAGAGCCGCGACTGATGTCACTGGTGCCGCCTCTCCACATCGCGTTGCTGCAGGCGGATCAGATTCATGACACCTTCGAACAGATGATGGAGGCAGAGCAGTGGAGTCGTCAGATGCCGACCAATGCGCTGCTGATTTCAGGCCCCTCAAAAACTGCTGATATCCAGCAGGTGCTGGCCTATGGGGTGCATGGGCCAAAGGCGTTGATTGTTTTGATTCTGGGGGGATAGCCGCTATTTCGGTAGCGTCTCGGAGACAATTGGCTTCACTGTCTCCAGCAGTGCTTGCTGCACAGATAAACCGCCCGCAATGATATTGCCACTCTCGAGGAAGTCGCTACCTCCACCAAAGTCACTGCAGAGTCCACCCGCCTCCTGTACCAACAGTGCGCCGGCAGCCATATCCCACGGCTTCAGTGCAATCTCCCAAAAGCCATCCATGCGGCCTGCGGCGACATAGGCGAGGTCGATGGCAGCAGAGCCTGCGCGGCGAATTCCGGCAGTATCGGTAGTGAGTGTGCGGAAGGTCTCAATATAGAGGTCAAGATACTGCTGGTCGCGGAACGGGAAGCCAGTGCCGAGCAGTGCGCCGTTGAGCCCCTTGCGGTTGGAGGTGCGGATACGGCGGTTGTTCAGCATTGCACCATCGCCCTTGCTGGCGGTGAAGAGCTCGTCTCTCAATGGGTCATAGACTACGCCATGCAGCAGCTCACCATTGAAGGCGAGGGCGATGGAGACGGCGAATACCGGAAATCCGTAGAGGTAGTTGGTGGTGCCATCCAATGGGTCAATGATCCACTGGTACTCGTTTCCCTCCAGATTTCCATTCTCCTCGGCAAGGATGGAGTGTTTGGGGTAGGCCTGACGCAAGGTATGGATGATCTCCGCTTCCGCCTTGCGATCCACATCCGAAACAAAGTCGTTCTTGTCCTTGGACTCAATCTTCAGGGTATCGAGTCGATCCATGGAGCGCAGGATCACGGAGCCTGCACGGCGTGCTGCCTTGACGGCGGTATTGAGCATCGGATTCATAGTGGTCAGGGTATCTGGCTATCAAATGGAAGCGCGCATTTTACAGTAGTAGTAGAGGAGGTGCATGGTAAGATCCTCCGCTTTTGGTGATGGAGATGGTGCAGACAATGGAGTCGGTCGATGTTCGTTTTGTGCTGGTAGAGACCTCACACCCCGGCAATATCGGCGGTGCAGCGCGGGCCATGAAGAATATGTGCCTGCAGCAGATGGCACTGGTCAATCCCAATCGCTATCCCAGTGCGGATGCAACCTCACGAGCCTCCGGAGCAGATGATATTCTGATGAATGCCAATGTTCACGAGACGGTGGACCAGGCGCTGGAGGGATGTAGCTTTGTAGTGGGTACCAGTGCACGACCTCGGGGACTCTATATCCCTGAATTGCCCCCTCGACAGTGTGCCGAGAAGATTCTTGCCGAGTCGCAGCATGGAAAGGTGGGTGTACTGTTTGGACGGGAGGACTCTGGCCTCACCAATGGTGAGCTGGATCGCTGCAATGCGTTGATGCGGATACCCACTAGCCAGGAGTATGCCTCACTCAATCTCGCTGCTGCGGTACAGGTGTTGGCCTACGAGTTGATGGTGCAGCGTGGGGAAGCGCCACTGCAACGACCGATCGGAGAGGGGGAGCGCCGTTATCCACTGGCCAGCGCCGAGCAGATGGAGGGTTTGTTCAGCCATATTGAGGAGACCATTATCCAGACCGAGTTTCTCGATCCTGAAAATCCTCGCCAGGTGATGCGTCGTCTGCGCCGTCTCTTCAATCGTGCCGATGTCAACCAGAATGAGATAAATATCCTTAGAGGGATACTCACCTCGATACAAGTGTCGATTCGGAAGGTATAATGTCCCTCTGTTTTAGTATGAATTGAAGATGTAGGCCATGTTTGAGCGAATCCGGGAAGATATCAACTGCACGTTTGATCGTGATCCATCTGCGCGCAATACCTTTGAAATTATCACCTCTTATCCCGGTGTTTTTGCAGTGGTTGCGCACCGTTTCAACCATAGACTCTGGAATATGGGATTGAAGTGGCTGGCTCGCTGGCTCTCCACCTGGGTGCGCTGGTTGAGTGGCGTGGAGATCCATCCTGGTGCCAAAATTGGTCGCCGTTTCTTTGTCGATCATGGCATGGGAGTAGTGATTGGTGAGACTACCGAGATCGGTGATGACTGTACGCTTTATCACGGGGTCACGCTGGGAGGCACAAGCTGGGACAAGGGTAAACGCCACCCGACTCTGAAGAACAATGTGGTGGTCGGTGCCGGAGCCAAGGTGCTGGGGCCGATTGTATTGGAAGATGGGGTACGGGTTGGTTCCAACTCCGTAGTGGTCAAGGATACCCCCAGCGGGGCATCTGTGGTGGGTATTCCGGGGCGCATCATCCAGCGCAAAAAGCCAACCATCGACCCACAGGTGAAAGAGTTTGCCGAAAAGATCGGTTTCGACGCCTATGGCACCTCCAGTGAGATGCCCGACCCGGTTGCCAATGCAATCAACTGTATCCTCGATCATGTACAGGCGATGGATTCGCAGATGGAGCAGATGTGTGATGCGATCAAGCAGATTGGTGGAGAGATTGAGGGGGTCGATCTGCCAGAACTGAAAGTTTCCTGTGCGATTCGTAAGCAGTCCTGTGATACGGATTGTGAAAATGAGACCTGTTCTGTTCAGGTGGATAGTGTTGAAAGTGCCCCGCAAACGGTCATTCTCAAATAATTCGAAATTGAGAGTCTCAGTAGAATAGTCAAATAAATTAGTTGACCTTTTTTCTCTGTTATTGCACAGTATATCCATACTATAGAACAGGGTTATTTGGAGCTAAGGGAAAAAAAGATGCGATTGACCACAAAAGGTAGATATGCGGTGACAGCAATGCTTGATCTGGCGATTAACGAAGAGAGGGGCCCCATCACGCTGTCCGAGATCTCAGGGCGTCAGGAGATTTCACTCTCTTATCTGGAACAGCTCTTCTCCAAGCTGAGAAAGCAGGGGCTGGTGAAGAGTTCACGTGGTCCGGGGGGCGGGTACCAGCTTGCACAGGAGGCAGAGCGGATCTCGATCTCGCAGATCATTCTGGCAGTCGATGAGGTGATTGATGTTCGCCGTTGCAAAGGAGAGGGGAACTGTCAGGGGGACCGCAGCTGTCTTACACATGACCTCTGGACCAACCTCAGTGAGCAGATTCAGGATTTTCTCGGTTCAATCACCTTGGGGCAATTGATTGAAGATAAAGAGATGATCGAAGCCAAGCCGTGCGCAAGCAAACAGGAGATGCTTCAAGCAGCAGTTGCTTGATTGCGAAACGGTGTACTTGATGCATACGGACTGATGAGATGGAACTCTATCTGGACTGTAATGCAACAACACCGGTTGCCTCGGAAGTTATAGAGGCGATGACTCCATT
>CAYQFH010000042.1:0-21016 GCA_964416755.1 uncultured Piscirickettsiaceae bacterium
TCAGTTTAAGGTCATTATCCTTAACTGAGGTGTGCAGGGCTATTGAACCACGCCATTCCACTATGGTGCTAGGAGCTGGGGCACAACAAGGAGAGTCATTGCCAAATGCGAGTACGGCAGCAAAGGAGAGAACCTCCGCTTCATCGTAACCAGTCTCAAGGGCAATCCACAGCGGCTCTACGACAAGCTCTACTGTGCCCGTGGAGAGATGGAGAACCGGATCAAGGAGCAGCAACTGGGGCTCTGGGCAGACCGTACCAGTGCCAGCGAGTGGTGGGCCAACCAGTGGAGAGTGTTACTCTCTGGACTGGCCTACATCCTGATCAACCATATTCGTGCCACTGCTCTGAAAAAGACGGAACTGGCAAGGGCACAGGTCAGCACCATCCGACTGAAACTGCTGAAGATCGGTGGCGTGATCATCAGGAACACCCGGCGCATCCATCTCCACCTTTCCAGCAGTTACCCATACAAGGAATTATTCCAATCGGTAGCTCATCAGCTTCGCGCTCAGCCTGGATAACCTCATTTCAGTGCTGCTGGGGAGGCATTAACAGTTTGACAGTGACGGGAGTCTCATAGTAACTCCAGAGCGTGAGCCGCCAAAGCATCACGCAAAGGAGAAGACTATGAGACAAGTAGGGAGTTTAAATCACACTCGCTGGGAGTGTAAGTACCATGTGGTGTTCATTCCGAAGTACAGGAGGAAGATACTATATGGCCAGATACGGCAAGAGCTGGGAGAAGTGTTCCACCGGCTGGCGCGTCAGAAGGAGAGCTCAATAGAAGAAGGGCATGTGATGCTTGATCATGTGCACATGATGATATCGATTCCACCAAAGTATGCAGTATCGCAGGTGGTAGGGTTCATCAAAGGCAAGAGTGCAATCCATATAGCCAGAACCTATCATGGAAGGAAGCGGAATTGTGTGGGGCATCACTTCTGGGCAAGAGGGTATTTCGTTTCAACAGTGGGACGAGATGAACAGGTAATCCGAGAATACATTCGGCATCAAGAGGAAGAAAATCGCCGAACGGATGAATTAGACTTTGGTTGAGCGCCCCTTTTAGGGGCTCAAGGAGCCACAGGCTCCGTTGATATTGCCGCTTCGAGCGGCTCACAAAATGAAAGCCCCCAGCTTTGCCGGGGGATGGTTACTCCTTTCGTCTGCTACTCTTCAATGGCGGCTATCTGTACTAACACCAGACTTTTTTCGTAGAGTAGCAAGAGAGGGAAACAGCCTGATCTTCCGAAGAGCGAAAATCCAGAAAATTTTATCGCTCCACTTTCGGCTGCCACTTCAGTTTCTTCTCGATCGAACCAATCATCATCCCGGCCACATCCTTGCCGGTCGCACCCTCAATTCCTTCCAATCCTGGCGAGGAGTTAACCTCCAACAATTGCGGTCCACTTTTTGAACGGATGATATCAACACCAGCCACCTTCAACCCCAACACCCGTGCCGCCTTCACCGCCAGCGCCCGCTCCTTCGGTGTGATTTTTACAATCGACGCAGTACCACCCTGATGGATATTGGCACGGAACTCACCTGGCGCCGCCTCACGCTGAATTGAGGCCACTACTTTGCCATCGATGACAAAACAGCGCAGATCCTTCCCCTCCGCCTCTTTGACAAACTTCTGCACGAGCAGATTGGCCCGTAGCGCCTTGAAGGCATTGATCACACTCTCTCCCGCCTTCTTGGTCTCAGCCAGCACCACGCCTCGCCCTTGCGTTCCTTCCAGTAGTTTCACGATCAACGGGGCACCATCAACCATATCGATCAGGTCGTTGGTATCCATCGGCGAGTTGGCGAATCCGGTAGTCGGGATGCTGATCCCGCTCTGCACCATCAACTGCAGTGAGAAGAGCTTGTCCCGCGACTGGGTAATCGCAGAGGAAGAGTTGATGGTGTAGACCCCCATACTCTCAAACTGTCGCGCCAGTGCGCAGCCGTAGAAAGTGGCGCTGGGGCGGATACGGGTGATGATCGCATCCAGATCATTGAGCACCTTGCCTCCACGATAATGGACCTCCGGATTCTCCGCATCCAGCTTCATGTAACACTGCTTGATGTTGAGAAAGACCATCTCATGACCACGCTCTTCGCCCGCCTCCATGATGCGGCGGTTGCTGTAGAGCTCAGCATTGCTGGCAAGCAATCCGATCTTCAGCCCGGTACGCTTCTCCTTCTGCTTGCGCCCATACCACTCATCCAGCTGCTCCTTGTTGATCTCCCCCTGTTCAAAGCTTGCAGAGGGGTCAACCAGAATACGACCATTCATCGCCTGTCGCCCCAACAACATGCGGTACCCCATCGAGTCACGGTTGGCGAGGGTCAGCTCTATCTCCCAGATCTCACCACCCAGTTTCAGCTCGGCACGGATAACAAAACGGGTCTGAGAGACACCACTGGAGCTCTTGACCCGACGTTTGTCGACCACCGGGCATTCACAACGCACCAGTGTCTTGCGATTATTCTCTAGCGGGTAGACATCAAAACTGACCCATGGCTCACCATCACGCTTGAACTGCTGGATATTTGAGGCATGGATCGATGAGGTCTTGGCCCCTGAATCGACCCGTGCCTTGATTGCCGGAATCGCCAATCCTGGAAAGGCACACCACTCCTGACTGCCAACCACCATCTTCTCATCGATTGAGGTCATAACCGCTCCTCGTCACCTGTTTTTACGTTGAAATAGATCAGTTCTGCGACTCACCAGGCGGTCGAGAAAGAGCAGTCCATCAAGATGATCGACCTCATGCTGAATCGCACGCGCCTCAAATCCCTCACTCTCAAACTCATGTGTTTCCCCCCACTCATCCTGTGCCGTAAAGCTGATCTTGGTGGCGCGTATCACATTGCCGGTATAGTCCGGTACCGACATACACCCCTCACGCCCCAGCTCAAATCCATCCCACTCAGTGATCTCTGGATTAATCAGCACCATACGTCCCTGGTTGGGCACCGGCTTCTTCTTTTTGCCTCGGGTCATGCCGGTCAGATCAACAATACAGAGACGTTGATTACAACCAACCTGCGGCGCAGCAATACCGATACCGCCAGGCTGGGTACGCATGAATGCTTCCAGTTCTGAGACGAAACTACGTAACACATCATCAAATTGCTCAACGGCCTCACACTCTTTCTTCAGCCGCTCATCCGGGTAGGTGAGAATCTCCATGCTCTTAACCGATCAGTGTCTCGATCTCTTCCACCCGGAATTCAATATTTTCCGACAGCGGCTCCAGTGCCTTGTGGATGACCTCGTCACCCTGATGCGCCACCCCCTCAATCAGCAGGATATAGATCGGTGCCACTTCACTACCCGCCACCTGTGAATCGAGGTCAGTCACATCAAACCCCACCTCAGCCAAAGCGCCGGTCACTTGGGCGACAATACCGGGACGATCTGCGCCATGTACCACTACCCGCAGATCGGGGATCTGGTGCTGGTGCAATCCAGGATCAATTGCATCGACATGGAGATGGAGTCCCAACTTCCCGGTGACAGGTGCCAACACCTCATCCAACAGCCCCCGGCTCCCCTCCACCTCAACCATCATCATGATGGTGAAGTTGCAACCAAGTCGCATCATTGTGGCCTCACCCAGTGCAGCTCCCGCCTCGAAAAGCGCTTCCGTTACCTGCGCAACAATCCCTGGCTGGTCTCTGCCGACCAGTGACATCATGTACCAGTTTCCACCCATCGCTCCACCCCTTGTATTTATATCACCACCACATTTTCCGTAGCGCAAACATAACACACACAACAACCTCTACAGGTCTGTTTTTTGGATAGCTGAAATCAGTATATCAAGCCCAAACCATAGATTGTATCCGGGCTTGAAATATGAACGGCAATGAAATTTTGCAGCTGATGGCCAAACTGATCCCATACCTCTTCAATTTCCACATTTTCTCCTGCTATTTGGAATGAAACACAACTTCTACTGTCACTATAGACGAGCAATACAGAAAAAAGATGCATCTATTTTCAAAATTGCGCGTCTTTCAATGATGTATTGTTTGGCTAACCTTCGGAGATCATCATGATCCAAACCACCATCCCATCCACAACATCCTGTGACTGTGGAAGCAGTCAACCCCGTTCCACCATTTCTTGCCCTTGCTGCAACCGGAAAGGTGTTGAGGTCAAATTGGTCACTCCGCAACACACCCTGAGAAAGAGTATTGCTGTAATACTGGACTCAACACAACAATACCACTTCTGTGAAAATCCAGGTTGTGATCTCGTCTATTACAACACTACAGACAGCCATCGGTTCACAGTGGATGATCTCAAGAACCGCGTTACCCTCAAGGATGAGTCCCCAGATACGCCTCTCTGCTACTGCTTCAAGGTGCTCAAACAGCGTGCATTGGAAGAGATTGCCAGAACTGGAACCACCGATGTGATCCGCACAATCCAGAACAAGATGAAACCCGGACAAAGCTGCTTTTGTGAAAAGTCGAACCCGAGAGGGGATTGTTGTACTGGAGACATCGCAACCTGGTTGCAGCAGCAGCCTATTGAACGGGATTCAGCAAGTCATTCCAGCAGTGGGTGCTGTGGTTAAGAAACTGGTAACCCACTCGAGGCGGCCATTATCAGTAATCAGCATCCATTTCATGTTGACCGCTCAATGATCAACTTTTTACAGACATGTAGCCCTTGTAGCGTTGATCATCCGATTGTATATGCGTGCTGTTCCATGAGTACAGCACTTGCAACAGTTCTGGCTGGAGAATGTTATTATCGATTGAGCGTTGGATCAAAGCAGGTATGGTGTCTCGATAGCCATCATGTGCTGCTTTGTGTTGATCAAGATCAGGGTAGTTGACTCGCGCCAGGATAGCCTCTTCTCTGGATAGATGCTCAAAAAACAGAGTCTGGAATGTAGGCAGGTATCGAACTGCCATCTCTTGAATATCAGTATCTGGATTGTTTGCACAATCGATGATTGCATTGATGGAATAGACCAATTTTTTGTGTTGTGCATCCATCTCCGGGTGGCTCACGGAGAGACCCTCATTCCACTCCAGATTCTCAAATTTATCCATGATTTGGTTTTTTGCTGTATTGCTCATGGTGCTTAATCCTGACTCTCTCACATTAACCGGCTGTCCCATACAAAACCTGTAAAACCCTACAGGATAAACCTCAACCTTACTGCTTTCGTACCCATTCCAAAGCCAACTGTCGATTTGAAAAACATTTCATGCTCCACGGAAACTCTCTGGGTATATCACTCAAGGTATCGACCACTCGCTTACTATTTGAGCTGTAAACAATCACGGCAATGGCTTTCAGTTCTGGAAGTGAGCCCAGGATGAATTGAGCATCTGGTGCAATTGAGTAGGAATTGATTCGATTGACCAGTATTGAGAATGGGGTCTCAAGATTGTCAAACCACCAATTGTGGAGCTTCGTCACCATTGCAACATCTAACTCCTGACCTTGGTCTACGATCAGTTCTGCAATATGAGCATCCAATCTGATTAAAGTGGCAAACGGTAATCTGTGTTCCTCTTCCATGCCAAACTAAGTATGTAGAAACTGATTACAACAATCAATATCAGCAAGATGAAACATTCTGTAACAATTAACAGTTTTTTGCATATTCCTTGTGTTCAGCGCTGGTCAAAGACAGTTAACATGGATCTATCGATTGTGTCACTCAATCCAGATCAAGGTGGCAAACCTGCCTGTCACCCCATCCCGTCGATAAGAGAAGAAGCGTTGATCGCCATAAGTGTCCCACTCCCCACCGTAAACCGCCTCTACCCCGATCTGCTGTAGACGCAGTTTGGCCAGATCAACCATTGATGCAAACCAGCGTCCATCAGGAGATGGAGTAAAACAGCCCTCAGCACGTGCATCTTGCTGACAGAAAATCTCTCTCACCTCTTCTCCCACCTCATAGGAAGACTGAGCAATGGCGGGGCCAATCCAGACCAACATCTCCTCTCGTGAATTCCCGAAACGCTGCACTCCCTGTGCCACCACCCCTGCAGCCAGTCCACGCCATCCAGCATGCAGCGCCGCCACCTGATCTCCACTGCGATTGGTCAGCAAGATCGGCAAGCAGTCTGCGGTGAGCACTGCACATGGCACCTGTGGTTGCGTTGACCAACAACCATCCGCCATCGGAATCTCGGCCAGTTCAAATGGAGTCTCTATCACCGTGGTGCCATGTACCTGATTAAGCCATTGCGGTTGCTGCTGCAGCCCTGTCTGTTGCTGAAGCTGCTGACGATGCACAATGACTTGCTCCTCTTCATCTCCTACATGGGTTGCCAGATTGAAACCATCATACGGGGATTGACTATTCCCTCCCTCTCGGGTGGTGACCCAGGTACGCACCGATGATGGCGCAGGCCACTTTGCCTCAAATCCATTCACAATCAATGCACCTCATCTGTGATCTTCACGATCCTGCCGCAACTGCTCCAGCATATTCACCATGTCCTCAGGTAGCGGCGACTCATATTCCATCCACTTTCCACTGGTCGGGTGCTCCAACCCCAACTTGGCAGCATGCAGTGCCTGACGCTTGAAGTTGCGTAGCGCCTCGATAAATGCCTCCGAACTCCCTTTTGGTATCTGCAGTCGATGCCCATAGACCGGATCACCCAGCAGAGCAAAGCGGATATGCTCCATGTGGACACGAATCTGGTGAGTGCGTCCGGTCTCCAATTGACAACGAATATGGGTGTGGGCACGGAATTTCTCAATCACCCGATAGTGGGTCACCGCCGGTTTGCCATTAAGAGTGACTGCCATCTTCTTGCGATCTGCCTTATGACGACCAATCGGCTCATCCACTGTACCTCCTGCGGTCATCACCCCCTTGCTGATCGCCTGATACTCCCGCTCCATCGCCCGATCCTGGAGCTGGCGTACCAGATGGGTGTGTGATTCCAGCGTCTTCGCCACTACCAATACACCACTCGTATCCTTATCAAGCCGGTGGACAATACCGGCGCGCGGAACCTCGGAGAGCAGCGGATGATGATAGAGCAGTGCATTGACCAGAGTACCACTCCAGTTACCCGCCCCCGGATGTACCACCATACCCGTCGGCTTGTCGATAAAGAGCAGCGCCTCATCCTCATACAAAATATTGAGTGGGATCTCCTCCGGCTGCCACTGTACCACCTCCTCCGGTTCTGCCTGTAGCGTAACCACCTCCCCCTCGGCAACTGGATCCCTGGGGCGACGCTGCTCCCCGGCAATCAGTGCATCACCCGACTTGATCCACGACTGCAGGCGACTGCGAGAAAACTCCGGGCAGAGTGTTGCCAGGGCCACATCGAAACGCTTGCCAGACAACTCAGCAGGTATGATCATTGGAGCATCATTGGAGTCAGCCGTTTCTGTCCTCTCCACAGTTTCAGTTTGTTGCGGTTCCATACCCTTTTCGCTACCCTTGTTTCTTCTTTCGACGCTTGCCAGAAAATCACTATCCATGAAGCTCCCATTCTCCTCCATCCTCCTGCCGGTTTCCATCCTCCTGATCACTTTATCCGGCTGCTCCCTGCTACCGGAGCAGATTGATGTAACCAAGGACTGGTCGGCCAATCGCTTCTATTTTGAAGCCAAGGAATCAATGACCTCTGGCGACTACGAGAAGGCGATCGACCTCTATGAAAAGCTGCAGGCCCGCTTCCCATACGACAAGCACGCACTGCAGGCACAGATCGAGATCATCTACAGTTACTATAAATGGAATGAGACCGAATCGGCGATTGCCGCTGCGGACCGTTTTATCAAACAGCACCCACGTCACCCCAATGTGGACTACGTCTACTACATGCGTGGTCTGGTCAACTACAACGCCGGCGAGACCATGCTCTCCAAATATGTACCGACCGACCCCGGCATGCGTGACCCCAAGGCGATGCGTGAGGCGTTTCAGTACTTCTCCAAACTGGTGGAACGCTTTCCCGAAAGCAAGTATGCCGCCGATGCCCGCAAGCGCATGCTCTACACTCGCAACAAACTGGCCGAGCATGAGCTACATGTGGCCCGCTTCTATCTGGGACGTGAGGCCTATGTCGCTGCCGCTAAACGTGCCAGCTACGTAGTGGAAAATTTCCAGAAGACCCCTGCAATCAAGGATGCGCTACTGCTCAAGGTCGAGATCTATAACAAGATGGGGATGGAGGAGATGGCCGCCGATACACAGCGGGTCTATGACCTCAACTATGGACGGTAATCACGCTCTCTTGGATAGTTACTCTGGCTGCGGCAGATACTTCAGCAATACCTTGCGCAACTCCTGCTTGTCGATCGGTTTCCCCAGAAACTCCTCACAACCCACCGCGGCAAAGGCCTCCCTGTGTTTCTGCATCACATTCGCGGTCAAGGGCACGACCGGAGTCTCTACCCCCTGTTGACGAATCACTCGGGTTGCCTCGATACCACTCATCTCCGGCATCTGCATATCCATCAAAATCAGATCAAAGGGCTGTACCACTGCCAATGCAACAGCCTCCTTTCCATTCTCACAGGTGGTCACCGTCAACCCCATCGCCTCCAGAATGCGGCGCTCCAGTAGCTGAAGCTCCGGTGTATCTTCAGCAATCAACACGCTTCCCTCGAACCTGACTGTCTCCAGACTCTGTGGCTGTTTTTCAGTAGAGAGCGAAGAGCACGCGGTATCACTCTGCTGATAGGGGAGATGCAGGCAGAAGCGGGATCCCTTCCCCTCTTCACTACTGACCTTAATACGCCCGCCCATCAATCTTGCCAGATTCTGGGAGATATAGAGCCCCAACCCACTGCCTCCAAAACGTCTTGAAATGGTTCCATCTGCCTGTTTGAAGCGCTCAAACAGCTGCTCAACAACTTCAGGGGGCATTCCAATACCGGTATCGGTGACTGTGAACCGCAGTTCACCATCTACCACCTCTGTGGTTAGCGATATTGAACCACTATCGGTAAATTTGACGGCATTGCCAATCAGGTTGATCAGTATCTGGGAAATGCGCTGCGCATCCCCTATCAACAGACAGGGCTCTCTGTTCTTCTGCTCAAGATGATAGGTGAGACCGGCGTCACGAATACGGATCTCGAACATTCTCCCGATGCTCTCCAGCAGCGCCACCAAATCATAAGGGGACTCCTCAACACTGAACTGCCCTGACTCAATCTTGGACATATCAAGAATGTCATCCACCAGTGCCAACTGGTTTTTCCCCGCCGACTCAATCGCCTGCAGCGCATCAATCAGATACTCCCGGTTGTCCTCGGCACTGCAATACTCAATCAGCATTTCACTATTTCCGATGATTGAAGAGAGCGGTGTCCGCAGTTCATGGCTCATCGATGCAATGAACTCATCTTTTGCCAAGTTGGTGCGCTGGGCACTCTCTGCCTGCATGAAGTCGGTCAGATTGTGCAGCACCACCAGCTCTCCACGCATGGCCGTCTCACTGGTCTTCAACGGGACACGGGTCAAAGTCACAGGCACTCTCTCCCGGTCATGATTCAACAGCAGGAAATCGGCACGAGAATCATCGCTCTCCACCCGGTACTGCGCAATCACCTCATCCAATGGCTCACCAATCAGACGCTCTGCCTCCAGACCAAGCATGTTGAGCACTGCCGGGTTTACCTGTCGTATCCGCTGTTCTCTGTCCAATACCAGCAGGCCATCCGGGACTGCCTCAATGATTGAGGCCAGCCAGCTATACTGTTGCCTGGCCTGAGCCTCGGTAACCAGCTTGGTACGTAGCTCATGCTGTGCACGCAAATAGCGCTCAATCGACTGAATTCGCTGCAGGAAAATTTCTGCCGGGTCGCTCTTGTAAAAAACATCGATTGCCCCCGCCTCCAGTGCAATCTCTTCAATCCCCTTGTTGACGGTGAAAACAACGATCAGGCTGCGTTTGGTCTCCTCCTGCGACAACAATTTTTCCGTCAGTTGACTGCCATCCCCTCCAGGCATCTCATAGTCGATGATGCTCAGATCCGGAACAAATTCCTTTGCGACCGCCAGCGCCTCATCCATGCTGGCTGCAGTTCTGACCTCATAGTTTCCATTGCGCCCCAACAGCTCTCCATAGATTGCCCGGATGGTACGTGAATCATCCACCAGAAGAATCTTGATGGGATAGAACCTCGAGAGATCCATCTGTGTAAAGTTGGAGACCACTCCCCGTTCACTCATCAGGCTGACGGCCCGATCCCACTGCACTCCCATCAGTGCAGTGGATTGTGACAATTCATTGGCATCAATCGGTTTGCTCATGAAAATGAAGTCAAAACCGATGCGCTGGCGAATCTCATCCAGCTCATAGTCCATATAGGCGGTAATCAGGATAATGCGTACCGCCGGATCAACCTCACGAATCTTCTCAGCCGTCTCCAGACCGTCCCAGCCAGGCGGCATTCTCATGTCCATATAGACAATGGCGTACGGCGCTTTGGCCTGGTTGGCCTCGATGACCTTCTGCAACCCCTCCTCACCGCTGTAGGCGTGATCCAGCTCGTACTTGAGCGCTTTTCCACCAGCCGAGGCCGCATCTACACTGCCGGATAGTTGGCTCAGCTGGTTAAGCTCCTCTTCAAGCTCACTCTTCAGAATAGCTGCATAGGTGCGATGTATCAGCGGATCATCATCGATTGCCAGGATACGCCAGACGCTATCCTGATCAGAATCGAAGCTATTGGTCCCCTGAACACTCATTGCACTCTGTTATACCAAACAATCTCCGATTTCAAAGTAATCTCCCGGAAAAAGAGGAGCCGTTTCACAGCTGCATCAGACCTGCCCCTTATAGGCCATGTCCTCAACCAGAATATGGTGGTTCCACCACTCCAGCAGAAAGGCAACCAGGGCATTCTGATTGGCGCTGTCGGTAACCCCTTCTGCCATCATTGCCAGCACACGGTCGGTGTACTGGCTGTGAGAGTTCTGCTGTGCCTTGAGGTCGCTATAGTCTGAACGAGAGAGGAAGATCTCCTCAAAGTAGAAGTGCTGCTGACCCACCTCATAGAGGCGCATCAGCCGTGACATCACCTCCCTGGAGCTGTCTTCACTGCCCAGCAGCTCCACAATCTCGTTGATCAGCTGCAGAATATGCTGGTGCTGGCGATCCAGCTCTGCATTGCCCACGCTGTAACTGTCCGCCCACTCAATCTTGCTATGTTCCATGCTTTACTCTCCCTGTGTTGTAACTACTCAGCTGTCCCCTGAAATCCGCCATTTCGGTGTTCGAAAATGGTCATTTACACATGTAAACTCACATTTTCTGCCTTGAACTGACGAATTTCAGGTGCAATCTGAATAGCTACTGTCTTAATTTTTACTGTTTTGGGGCAACCCCTAAATAGTTACCCTGTGTTTACCTTATCCTATGCGATCCTGTTTATCTGCTCAAGCCACACTGCCACTTTCACGATAGGGCTGGCCAGCCTCTTTCTCTTTGCGATATGCCTCAATGTAATCCTGCTCTTCACTGCAGAATCGATGAATCGGTTGCAGCAGAAAATCGTCTGCCAACCAGTGGGATGAGCAGGTCTCAACCGGTATGAAGCCACGAGCAATCTTGTGCTCACCCTGTACCCCTGGTTCAAACAGCTGCAGCCCATGTTCAATCGCATACTCGATCCCCTGGTAGTAGCAAGTCTCGAAATGGAGCGCGTCGATCTCCTCGTCACAGCCCCAGTGACGTCCATAGAGTGCGCTGTCGCTACGAAACATCAGACTGCCTGCAACCGTCTTCCCCTCTCGATCTGCGAGGAAGAGCAGCACCTGATCCGGCAACTCTGATGCGATATGCTGGAAAAAGCCCAAATTCAGCGTCGGCATCCCCCCTTTGTTGAGAAAGGTGCGCTGATAGAAACGGTCAAAATCAATCCAGTCCTGCTCGTTTGCACTATGACCATCCAGTCTGCGGATGGTGACCCCTGCACTGACCACCCGTCTTCGCTCCTGACGGATATTCTTGCGCTTCTTCGGCTTCAGTGCCTGCAGAAAATCCTCGAAACTGCGATAGCCTCTATTGTGCCAATGGAAGTGGCAGTCATGCCGCTGCAGTAGCTGTTGTTCAGCCAACCAGAGACTGGTCTCTGAATCTGTAAAGAGGAGGTGGAGTCCACTGAATTTAGATGTTTGCACCACCTGCTGTGCCGCCGTCAACAACAGTCCTTTTTCCCGCTCCGAGCGTGCCAACAGCCTTGGGCCCACCACCGGGGTATAGGGGATGGCCGAGACCAGCTTTGGATAGTAAGCATGCCCCAGACGGTGGTAGGCATCGCTCCAGGCGTGGTCAAAGACAAACTCTCCATAGCCGTTATGCTTCTCATAGAGCGGAAGTGCCCCCACCAGCGCTTCACCCTCCCACAGGGTGATGTGGTGTGGAATCCATCCCATCGTCGCCCCTACGCAACCATGCTGCTCCAGTGCCTGCAGAAACTGATGCTTGAGAAAGGGGTGGTTCTCCTCGACCAAGCGGTTCCATGCTGCTGCATTCACCTCGCCGAGATGGTTGAGCACCACTACTTTCAACGTGAACGGAATCCGGAAGTGATGGGATAGCGCCGATCCCGGCCAAACGCCCGCATGGTAATACGGGCACCCGGCGGCGCCTGTCGCCGCTTGTATTCACTGCCATCAACCAGCCGAACCACCCGCTGCACCACTGTGGGATCGAAGCCGGCGGCAACGATCTCTTCAGTGCACTGATCCTGTTCAATATAGCGCTCCAGTATCGGGTCAAGCACCTCATAAGGTGGCAAGGAGTCGGAATCCTTCTGATCCGGTGCCAGCTCTGCAGAGGGGGGGCGATCGATTACCCGCTGCGGGATGATCTCGTCTTCACCCTGTTCCTGTGCCAGCTGGTTGCGCCATGCACTGAGGCGGTAGACCAGCAATTTGGAGAGATCTTTCAACGGGGCAAAACCACCCGCCATATCTCCATAGAGCGTGGCGTAGCCGACCGACATCTCACT
This sequence comes from uncultured Piscirickettsiaceae bacterium, assembly GCA_964416755.1. Lineage (GTDB taxonomy): Bacteria > Pseudomonadota > Gammaproteobacteria > Thiopontia. The sequence goes on from CAYQFH010000042.1 coordinate 12,970, forward strand.
CTTGTTACCCGTCGTCAACAACATACGCCCCTGCTTGTTGGCCAGTGCCATCAGAATCACACCCCGACAACGGGCCTGGATATTCTCCTCGGTGGCATCGGCAGCGGTACCAGAAAACTGCTCCGACAGGGTATCGAGAAAGGCGTCAAAGCTCTGTTTGATCGGAATCACACTGAAGGCGACACCGAGCCGATCCGCCTCTGTCTGCGCATCCTCCACACTCATCTGAGCGGTGTAAAGCGACGGCATTGAGACTGCCTCAACCGCATCTGCACCTAGCGCATCCACTGCAATAGCCAGTGCCAATGCGGAGTCGATACCACCGGAGAGCCCCAGGATCACCCCTGAAAAGCCGTTCTTCTTTACATAGTCTCGGGTTGCCAGAACCAACGCAGTGTAGATCTCCGCCTCCTCTTCCGGTTCTACTGCCGTGCAATTCGCCTCCGCTTCCATATCGTATAGATAGAGCCCCTCATCAAAGAGATCCCCACACACTTTCTGGGAACCATCCGCTTCCACCACAAATGATCCCCCATCAAAGATCAACTCATCCTGTCCACCCACCTGATTGACATAGATGATCGGCACACCATGGCGAATGGCGTGCTGACGGATCATCATCTCCCGCTCCCCCCGTTTACCGGCATGGTAAGGTGAGGCATTCAGGTTGAGAATCAGAGTTGCACCAGCATCAACCGCCTGCTGCACCACTTTCGGGTGCCAGAGATCTTCACAGATGGTTAGAGCCAGCTGCTCTCCATTGAGATCAAACAGCGCCGGGGCATGACCAGGGGTAAAATAGCGCTTCTCATCAAATACCCCATAGTTGGGTAGTTCCTGCTTGTAGTAGCGCTGCACAATACGCCCCTCACGCAGCACCGAGGCGGCATTGTAGAGCAGTCCGCCCGCCCCCACTGCAGGGTGCCCTATCACAACCGTTATCGCCTCTGTCGAGGCTGCCAACTGCAGCACCAACTCCTCTATCTGGGCAAGAAATCCGGGACGCAACAACAGATCTTCTGGTGGATAACCGGTCACCGAGAGTTCGGGAAAGAGCACAAGATCTGCCTCCTGATCCACAGCCTGCTGAATAAAGGCTTGTATCTTCTCTATATTCTCTTGCAATGCCCCCACATGGGGATTGATCTGGGCTAGTGCAATCTTGCTCATGGTCTCTTGTCAGTAGAAAGGGTTTCCATCCATTTTAACTGAGTCAGACACGTTGGATGACACCCCTTTTGCCAATAAAAATCGGGGGTCATAAGTAACACTCCGTAACATAAGTATATTTAATTGACATTTCATATTTTTTTGTTACTTTAAACAACTGCAGGATAACCTGTTCGAGTTAGATCTGCGCCATGGGGGGATCTATAACTGAAAATCAGTCTCTTGAGTGTGTCACTCGCTACGGTAAGGCGACCATCCACACTCTGTCTTTACAAGGAGGAATCTTTTTATGAGTAAAAGCAAAATCGATATCAGCCAGTTTCTGGAATTGGGTGCCATTCTGGAGGAGTATGGTCTGAAGGCCAAAATATTGCCCAAAGAGGAGCAGGTAGAGATCTTTGATCAATACGGTAACAGTATCCGTAAACGCTTTTCCGAACTGCTCTACGGCAAGGAGGGGTGCGTGGTCTGTATTCGCAACATTGCCGAGCGTTTTGAAAAACTGAAATTTTCCAGCATGCGCGGTGCCAAGGCAATGGATGCAGCGCTGGCCTGATTGTCACCCACCATACTCAAAGTGAGCCCGCCTGACCCGGTGGGCTTTTTTATGCACGGGACAATCTGTCCAACCGTTTCTGTTGGAACCACTTCTGCAGCTCCATCACCGCAACCAGCAGCAGGGCAACCCCAAACAGCTCCAGCCACTGTTCGAAACGGATGGGTGAGACCCCCAGTACCTCCTGTAACCACGGCACATACATGGCTCCGATGTGGATCAGCTGCGCCAGTACGGTACCAAACAGCAGCAGTTGATTGCGCAGTGGTGAGTGGTTGAAGATCGAACGACTCTCAGAGCGGCAGTTGAAGACATGCACATTCTCAAACAACACCATCAGCAACAGAGTACTGTTGCGTGCAGCATCTACCTCCATCCCGGCCACCTCGGTGAGATTCCAGTAGACCACAAAGGCACTCACCCCCATCACCAGACTGGAGACGATGATCCGCTCCAACATGATACGGTTGAAGATCGGCTCCCGGGGGCTACGCGGTGGACGATCCATCTCATCCCCCTCTGCGGGCTCGAAGGCGAGCGCCACATGCTGAATACCATTGGTGACCAGATTAAGCCAGAGCAGCTGCGCTGGTAAAAGTGGCAATGGGATCGCTGCCAACAGCGCAAGGAAGAAGAGCACCACCTCTGCCGCACCGGTAGAGATCAGCAGGAAGATTACCTTGCGTACATTGGCGTATGCGATACGCCCCTGCTCCACCCCGGCAGCAATGGAGATGAAACGGTCATCCGCAAGGATCAGATCGGCACTCTCCCGCGCTACATCGGTACCCTTCTCCCCCATCGCCACACCGACATTGGCTGCATTGAGTGCCGGTGCATCATTGGCACCATCACCTGTCATGGCAACAAAGTGACCACTGCGAATCAGGGATCGGGTGATTGCCACCTTCTGTGAAGGGTCGACACGGGCAAATACCCGACCTCCAGCAACCAGTTGGTCTACCGCATCCTCACCCTGCTCTTCGGCTTGCATCAATGCCTGCCCGGTCACCACCTGCTCAATCGACTCTGCCATCCCCAGATCACGGGCGATGGAGAGTGCGGTTACAGGATGATCACCAGTCACCATCGCCACTTCGATTCCGGCTGCACGACAACGTGCGACAGCTGTAGCAGCCTCGGGGCGCAGTGGGTCGATCATCCCAACCAGCCCTACAAAGGTAAGCCCCCGGAGCATCCCGCTCTCCAGCTTTTCTGCCCCGTCACTGCGCACACCGCGTACAATAGCAAGCACCCGATACCCCTCCGCAGCCAACTGCTCCGCCTGCTGCTGCAGTGCAACCCGATCCAGCGCCTCCACACCATCTGCCCCCTCCATCTGTGAGCACATCGGCAGCAGCGCCTCCACTGCACCCTTGACCAGAATCTCACTCTCTACTCCCGTCCGATGCAGTGTCGCGGAGAAGCGGTGTTCCGCCTCAAATGGGATCTCACCCAACAGCGGACGCTGCTCCATCAACTGGTGTCGATAGACCCCCAGACGGTGGGCAAACTGCAACAGAGCGATATCCACCGTATCTCCATGCTGTTTCCATCCCTCTTCACTCTGCTCCAGCCACGCCTCATTATTCAACGTAACGGCCTCTGCCAACCGCTCCAGCCGCTGTTGTGATTGTGCACCAAGCCGTGGCCCCTCAATCTGCAAGCTATCCATCTGCTCTGGATCGAAGGCGATCTTCCAGCACTGTTCGCCCGGCCATGCCACAATACGGGCGGTCATCTCATTGAGCGTGAGGGTACCGGTCTTGTCCGAGGCAATAAAGGTGCAGGAGCCCAACGCCTCAACTGAATGGAGTCGTCGCACCACCACATTGCGTTGTGACATGCGGTTGACACCAATCGCCAGCGTGACGGTGATGGCAACCGGCAGCCCCTCCGGAATGCTGGAGACCGCAAGTGCTACTGCCAGCATGAAGATCTCCTGCAATGCCCCACCACGCATCAGCTCAACTACCGCCAGCAACAGTACAATCAGCCCCACAGCGATCGCTATCATGCGGGTAAAACGCTCCATCCGCTGCAGCAGTGGCGGCTTTCCACTCTCACTACTCGACAGGGATCGGGCAATGCCGCCAATCTCAGTAGCTCCACCAGTGGCAACCACCACCCCCTGTCCACGTCCGCGAATCACCATGGAGCCACTGAAGAGCATATTGAAACGATCAGCCACCAGTGTATCTGCCGGATAGTGCCCCTCGTGCTGCTTTCCAACGGATAGAGACTCCCCTGTCAGCAGCGACTCATCCACCTCCAACTCCTGAGCATGCAACAAACGCATATCGGCTGGCACACGATCTCCGGAAGCGAGATTCACCCGATCTCCCGGCACCAGCTGCTCCGCATCGATCAACTGAGGCGTCCCCTCCCGCAATACAGTTGTAGTGGTTCTTACCATTGAGCGTAACGCCTGTGCACTGCGCTCTGCAGAGTGCTCCTGCAGGGTACCGATCACTGTATTGATCAGCAGTACACCAAAGATAAAGATGGCATCGGTTGTGTGCCCCAACCCCAGTGAAACCAGCGCAGCCAGCAGCAACACATAAATCAGCGGACTGGTAAATTGGCGCAGTAGAATGGTGAAGAGACTGACACCCGGAGGCTCCGGCAGTCGATTCAATCCAACCTCTGACAACCGGCTTTTGACCTGCTGCGAACCCAGCCCTGTATCACCGCTATCGAGCTGCTCCAGCAGCTGTTCAATAGTAATACTATGTGGGGTATCTATCATGGTGCGCTATTCAAAATTCTGCTTCGCAGCCGCGCGCGCCCTCAACTCCTCCTGCTGTTTCAACATCACATGCCGCTCGATTGTGGCAGAGTTGGCCTTGGAGATGGCTCGGAACTGTACCGCCATCTCATACTGTCCATACTTGCTCTCTTTCGACTTCATCAAATTCTTCACCAATGCCAGCGCCCGAACCTCTTCGTTATTGGAAAAGCGGATAGTGATATCAATCGCCTCACTCAGAGAGTAGGCCTCATTGGTGTAGAAGCGACATCCACCCACGCTGAAGTTAATTGGCTGCAACAGGGTACTCTCTACCGATCCACCCTGTGCAATCTTGAGAATCTCATCCATCTTCTCATTCATCGCCTCCAGCACAAAGGAGAGTTGGGAATCTCGTGCCTTCATGGCAGAGATGCTCTCCAACACCTTCTTGTTGGACAGTACAATGCCTTCGAGACCAGTACCATAGTAGATCTCTTCTGCCACCTGCTTGACATTATTGCGCGGCACATAACGGATCTGCACCTGAGCCATATCATCAACGCGGAAGTATTCTCGTTTGTTATCACTCATTCGTTTTGATCTGCACCCAAGACATTGATAAGTTCCCATTCACTATACAAAAAAATGACCCCATAAAACAGGGTTGATCACCACGAAAATGGTCGACTCTGATACCGAACGAGCGTATCATCTGCCTCCTTTTTAGGCAGTAGTCTCTGCGTAAGCCTGACAGGAAGATGATGCAAATCGGCCCCTATACACTCAAGAACAATCTGATTCTCGCCCCAATGGCGGGCGTTACAGATCGCCCGTTCCGCCAGATGTGCCGGAGCCTGGGTGCAGGAATGGCGGTCTCCGAGATGGTCTCCTCCAACTCCCTGTTATGGGGCAGCGAGAAGACCAAACGTCGTGCCAACCACAGCGGCGAACCCGATCCCAAGTCGGTACAGATCATGGGTGCTGACCCACAGCTGATGGCGGAGGCCGCCAAATACAATGCCGGCAACGGAGCACAGATCATCGATATCAATATGGGGTGCCCGGCAAAGAAGGTGTGCAATGTGGCTGCTGGCTCTGCGCTGATGAAGGATGAAAAGCTGGTGGGAGAGATCTTGGAGGCGGTGGTTGAGGCGGTCGATGTGCCAGTTACCTTGAAGATTCGCACGGGCTGGGATCGAGACAACCGCAATGCACCCAATGTGGCACGTATCGCAGAGGCATCCGGCATTCAGGCTCTGGCGATCCATGGTCGCACCCGAGCCGATGGCTATAAGGGTGATGCAGAGTACGAAACCATCGCTACAGTAAAACAGCAGATTCAAATCCCGGTGATCGCCAATGGTGATATCACCTCACCGCAGAAGGCACTGGAAGTACAACAAAAAACCGGGGCCGATGCGTTGATGATCGGCCGAGCGGCACAGGGAAAACCGTGGATCTTCCGCTCCATTCTCCACTTTATGCAGACGGGTGAAATTCTGCCCGATCCCACCACCGAGGAGGTGCGTGATCTGCTGATGGGCCATCTGGAGAACCTCTACGGTTTCTATGGCGAATACACTGGCGTTCGAATCGCCCGCAAACACATCTCCTGGTACAGCAAGGGGCAGCGCCATGGTGCCGCCTTCCGTCAGTTGGTGAACCGTGTCGACTCGGCACAGCAACAGCTGCAGATGACCCGAGAGTTCTTCGCCCAGATTATCGACCAACAACCGGAAGCTGCATGAACAACAATTGTGACTCACTACGCAGCTGTGTCCGCACCAATCTGGAGGAGTTCTTCAACCATCTGGAAGGGAGCGAGACCCAGGATCTGCACCAGCGCATCCTGCGTGAAGTAGAACCTCCGCTTCTGGAACTGACCCTGAAGCAGTGTAACGGCAACCAATCCCACGCTGCCAAGATGCTGGGGATTAACCGCAACACGTTGAAGAAGAAGATGGATCTCTATCAGATTACCGCCCGTTAACCCTTTTTAAACATCCACTTTTGCAAGGACCCACTGATGAAAATTACCCGCGCACTGATCAGCGTCTCTGACAAGACCGGCATCGTCCCCTTTGCCCAGCAACTGGCTGCACAGGGGGTCGAGCTGCTCTCCACTGGCGGTACCGCCAAGCTACTGGCCGAGAATGGCCTGACCGTGGTCGAGGTCTCCGACTACACCGGCTTCCCCGAGATGATGGATGGACGGGTCAAGACCCTGCATCCGAAGGTACATGGTGGCCTGCTGGGTCGTCGAGGTACCGATGAGGCGGTGATGGAAGAGCACGGTATTCCGCCGATCGATCTGGTGGTAGTCAACCTCTACCCGTTCGAGCAGACCGTAGCCAACCCCGACTGTGACTTGCCCACTGCAATCGAGAACATCGATATCGGTGGCCCCACCATGCTACGCGCCGCCGCCAAGAACCATGCTGCAGTGACCGTGGTGGTCGACGCCGCCGACTATGCGCGCGTACTCGCTGAGATCGGCGAGAACGGTGGTGCGGTCAGCGACGCCACCCGTTTTGATCTGGCAGTGAAGACCTACGAACACACTGCCCACTACGATGGTGCTATCGCCAACTACCTCGGCAAGATCGGCGCAGATGGCGAGAAGTCCGACTTCCCCCGCACCTTCAATAGCCAGTACATCAAGACCCAGGAGATGCGCTACGGTGAGAATCCACACCAGAAGGCCGCCTTCTATGTGGAGGCCGATGCCGCCGAGGGATCGATCAGCTCAGCCAAGCAGATTCAGGGCAAGGAGCTCTCCTACAACAACATCGGTGATACCGATGCGGCATTGGAGTGCGTCAAGCAGTTTGATGAGTCACCCGCCTGTGTCATCGTCAAGCACGCCAACCCTTGCGGTGTCGCTTACGGCGAGAACCTGCTGGAGTCCTATGACCGCGCCTATGCCACCGATCCCGAGTCGGCCTTTGGTGGCATCATCGCCTTCAACCAGCCACTGGACGAGGAGACTGCACGCGCCATTGTCGATCGCCAGTTTGTCGAGGTGATCATTGCACCTGCAGTCTCTGATGAGGCGGTTGCTATCGTGGCGGAGAAGAAGAATGTGCGCCTATTGGTATCCGGCTCTTGGGCCGAGGATCAGGCCCGTCTCGACATGAAACGGGTCAACGGCGGTCTGCTGGTTCAGGATGCCGATCTGCTGCTGACCAACGAGACCCGCGTGGTGACTCAGCGTCAGCCCACTGAAGCAGAGATGAATGATCTGCTCTTCAGCTGGAAGGTGGCCAAGTTCGTCAAGTCCAACGCCATCGTCTACGGCAAGAACAACATGACCATCGGAGTCGGCGCCGGACAGATGAGCCGCATCAACTCTGCCCGTATCGCCGGAATCAAGGCGGAACATGCCGGGCTGGAGGTACCGGGATCGGTAATGGCCTCAGACGCCTTCTTCCCCTTCCGTGATGGCATCGATGCCGCCCATGAGGCAGGGATCACTGCGGTGATCCAGCCCGGTGGCTCCATGCGAGATGAAGAGGTGATTGCCGCAGCCGATGAGCATGGCATGGCGATGGTGTTTACGGGTATGAGACACTTTAGACATTAATCAACAG
>CAYQFH010000043.1:0-20619 GCA_964416755.1 uncultured Piscirickettsiaceae bacterium
CCGGATGGAACGGCTCCAGCGCATCGGTCTTCTCCCCCATACCGAGGAACTTGATTGGTTTGCCGGTGATGTGACGTACCGAGAGTGCCGCACCACCACGTGCATCACCATCCGCCTTGGTCAGTACCACACCGGTCAATGGCAGCGCTTCATCAAAGGCCTTGGCGGTATTGGCCGCGTCCTGACCTGTCATGCTGTCGACCACAAACAGGGTCTCGACCGGATTGATCGCACTGTGCAGGGTCTTGATCTCCCCCATCATCTCCTCATCGACATGGAGACGACCGGCGGTATCAAGGATCAGCACATCCATAAACGATTTCTTCGCCTGAGTGAGTGCTGCATTGGCGATATCGGCCGGTTTCTGTGAACCATCACTGGGGAAGAATTCCGCCCCCACCTCATCGGCCAGGATCTTCAACTGCTCAATCGCCGCCGGACGGTAGACGTCGGCACTGGCCACCATCACCTTTTTCGACTCACGCTCCTTGAGAAAACGGGCCAGCTTACCGACACTGGTGGTCTTACCTGCACCCTGCAGACCGGCCATCAAGATCACTGCCGGGGGTTGAGCACGCAGATCGAGCGATTCGTTGGCCTGCCCCATGATCGCTTCCAGCTCGGCCTGTACAATCTTGATCAGTGCCTGCCCCGGTGTCAGACTGGTTGCTACCTCCTGCCCCAGTGCACGCTCTTTAACCTTAGTGACAAACTCCTTCACTACCGGCAGGGCAACATCCGCCTCCAGCAGTGCCATCCGTACCTCACGCATCGACTGACTGATATTCTCCTCGGTCAATCGCCCCTGCCCACGCAGGTTCTTCAGGGTTTTATTCAGGCGGTCGGTTAAATTCTCAAACATGGCTTAACGCTCTTCGTTGTATTACAGAGGAATGGCACAAATTATAGCCGCAATCCTGCTGACGAATTTAACTGAATATGACATCATCTCCCAGACAACTTCATTTCAAGGATTTGTAATGAGCTATACCCTCTCAGGATCGATTGCCATTGTGCTCTATCTGGTCGCCGCTGCCGGGCTGGGACGACTGCTGACCCAAGGGGTCTCCTGTTTTGACCATCCACGCACTGAACTGAAACTGATCGGTGCCGCCGGACTACTGTTCCACACCCACGTACTCTACGCGCTGGTGGTCGAGCAGTGGATCACCCTCGGCTTCTTCCATGCACTCTCCATCACTGGCTGGCTGCTGGTGCTGGTGATGGAGCTGACCTGGCTGTTCCGCCCTATCGGAAACCTGGGCATCGTCGTCTTCCCGATCACCGGGCTCACTGTGTTGCTACAGATGAGTTACCCGGAATCGATCCAGCAGACCGCCTCTTCAGAACTGGACAGCCATATTCTGCTCTCCATGGTTGCCTATAGCCTGCTCGCGGTAGCGGCGCTACAGGCGATCCTGCTGGCGGTACAGGAGCGCCATCTGCGCAACAAGCAGCCGGGCGGTTTTATCCGTGCGCTGCCACCGATGATGGAGGTGGAGCATCTGATGTTCCAGCTGGTGCGTGCCGGGCTGCTGGTACTAACGCTGGCCCTCTTCAGTGCAGTGCCTCTGGTAGAGGATATTGTGGAGCAGCAGCGTGCACACACGGCTGTACTCTCCATCATCTCCTGGATCATCTTTGCTGCACTGCTGTGGGGACGTCACATGTACGGCTGGCGTGGGCGCACTGCAGTGCGCTGGACACTGTTCGGCTTCACTGTGCTCTTCCTCAGCTACTTTGGCAGCCGCTTTGTGGTTGAATTTCTGGTCGCAGCACCTGCCGTCTAATCCACAATGAATGATATCCCTACCGAGGTTCTGGCCGGAATCCTCGCTCTGCTCATTTTGATCTCCGGCTTCTTCTCCGGTTCCGAGACCAGCATGATGGCGATCAACCGCTATCGTCTGCGCCACCTGACGCGCATCGGACACCGTGGCGCCAAGGCAGTCTCCAGCCTGCTGGATCGACCCGAACGGCTGATCGGGCTGATTCTGCTGGGCAACAACTTCGTCAATATCCTCGCCTCCTCGATTGCCACCATCATCGGCATGCGGCTGTTTGGCGATGCCGGTATCGCCATCGCCACCGGGGTACTCACCTTCATTGTGCTGATCTTTGCCGAGGTGACCCCAAAAACCATCGCTGCACTCAACCCGGAGCGATTCGCCTTCCCCGCCTCCTTTCTGCTGATCCCGCTACTGAAGCTGCTCTATCCGCTGGTACAGCTGATCAACTGGATCACCAATGGAGTGCTCCACATCTTCGGCATCAACATCACCCCCGAACAGAATGACCACCTCTCACGTGAAGAGCTGCGCACGGTAGTGAAAGAGGCGGGCGGCCTGATCCCACAGAAGCATCAGGCGATGTTGACCAGCATCCTCGATCTGGAGCAGGTGACCGTGGAGGACATCATGATCCCCCGCAATGAGATCATCGGTATCGACATCGAAGACTCCTGGGAAGAGATCCTCAACCAGATCACCTTGAGTCAGCACACCCGTTTGCCGGTCTTTCGAGACAACACCGAACATCTGCTTGGCATCCTCCATATGCGTGACGCAATCCACCTCCACGCCTCGGAGAGCGATGACAAATCCGAACTGACCAAATTGCTACGCGATCCACTCTTTGTCCCCGAGCAGACCTCGCTCAATGAGCAATTGCTACGCTTCCAACGATTAAAACGACGGATGGGGCTGGTAGTTGACGAGTATGGTGACATCCAGGGACTGGTGACACTGGAGGATCTGCTGGAGGAGATCGTCGGCGAGTTCACCACCGACGCCTCGGATACGATCCCCGAAGTACAGCCCCGCGAGGATGGCTCCTATCTGGTCGAAGGCAGTGCCAACCTGCGCGAACTGGAGAAGAACATGGGGTGGGAGCTACCTCAGGATGGTCCCAAGACCCTCAACGGTCTGATTCTGGAACATCTGGAGGATATCCCGGAATCGGGCACCAGCATGATGATCAACGGCTATCCAATTGAGGTCACCAAGGCATCCGAGCATCTGGTACGACGTGTGGTCATCTATCCGCTACTGCGAAAAACCATCTAAAACTGTACGAGACGAGTGCAATGAACCCACCCATTGAGAACCTGCAGACACTGAAACACGTTGTGGAGCTGGTAGAGGATTCCGACTTCTACACACTGTTCCCTGACGAAATGGAGGCACATGAAAAACAGCTGATGCTGGCTGCCCCTGCTACTGCAGCGTACTGTCTCAATAGTAACGCCACCTGGATGGCTGAACCAAGAGAGCAGATCAGGCTGCTGCTGCTCAATCCAGCACCACTGGATGCCATAGATGCAGGACGATCCTGGGGTATCCTCTCACTACTGCTCGGTTTCAGCCCACTCACCCCAATCCAGCTCACCATCGTGGGTCAGGAGCTGGAGCTTGCCGACTCCAATGCAAATAGCAGTGAACTACGCTCCATAACCGTCGATAGCCATCAACAGTCACCGATTGAATTTCTGTTGGAAAACCCAGAATACCGTGCTGATGCCGCCTTTCTGATGCATCCTGCTCCCCATTTCTCTCTCTCTGGCACCCACGCACTGCGCGAACTGCAGCTGCGCGAGGCGATGCTGTTTGGCGCATGCTTCAGCGATGAAGATGGTGAACAGCTGGAGAACGACCTCACGCAACGTGACATTGCACAGCTGGCATGGCGCACACGTAACCCCTTTGCTCTGGAACTGGGGAAGTTCACAGACTCCAGCGCAATCTGGGCCAATACACTGTGGCATATACAACCTGCACTACTCAACCGCAGTGCAGATCAACGCATCGGAGATCTGACCCGGCAAACCGTGCTCAACATCATTGAAGGAGGAGAAGTGGTGACGGCACAATACCTCTCCGATCTGCAGACAGAACAGAGTGCATTAACCGCCATCCTCAATCTGCTCAGCCTGCTGGATAGCCAAAGCCGCAGCGAGTTGAGCGCTCATTTGCTCTGGAGCATCTTCAGCCAGATTCGACAAGGTAACGAGATCGAACAGCGCAATGAGCTGCTGCAGTTGATGGCCAATCTGGGGTGGTTGGGAGCTGCCGAAGCCACTCAATAGATTGCACTAAGTGCGTCCGAGAGGCGTGCTACTGCAACCACCTCCACCCCCTTAATGGGCTTACGGGGGCGGTTGGCTTTGGGGATTATGGCACGGGTGAAGCCGTGCTTGGCCGCTTCATGCAGCCGCTCCTCTCCTCCGGGAATCGGGCGCACCTCGCCCACCAGCCCCACCTCACCAAAGACGATGGTACCCTCACCGATGGGACGATTGCGCAGACTGGAGAGGATGGAGAGGATCACCGCCAGATCTGCCGCTGGCTCCGAGACTCGTACCCCTCCCACCACATTGATGAAGACATCCTGGTCGTGGCTGGCGATCCCGCCATGGCGATGCAGTACCGCCAGCAACATCGCCAGCCGGTTCTGCTCGAGACCAATTGCCACCCGCCTCGGATTACCGAGATGACTCTCATCAACCAGCGCCTGTAGTTCAACCAAAAGTGGGCGCGTTCCTTCACGGGTCACCAGCGTTACCGTACCCGGCACCGGCTCTTCGTGGCGGGAGAGGAAGATGGCCGAGGGGTTGGAGACCTCCTTCAGCCCCAGCTCGGTCATCGCAAAGACTCCCAACTCGTTGACCGCACCAAAGCGGTTCTTGATCGACCGGATCACCCGATAGCGGCTACCACTCTCCCCTTCGAAGTAGAGCACGGTATCGACCATATGCTCCAACACCCTGGGCCCCGCCAGATTGCCCTCCTTGGTGACGTGGCCCACCAGGAAGATTGCGGTACCAGTCTGCTTGGCAAAGCGTACCAGGCGTGCAGTACTCTCACGCACCTGCGCCACAGAACCGGGCGCCGACTGCAGCTCTTCAGTGTAGATGGTCTGGATGGAGTCGACCACCAGCACCTTGGGCCGCGTCGGCTGTGCTGTCGCCAGAATCTGCTCTGACTGAGTTTCGGTCAGCAGACTCAGTTTGGAGACATCCAGTTCAAGCCGACGTGCACGCAGGGAGATCTGTCGTGCCGACTCCTCACCACTGACGTAGAGCACCGGCATCTCGGTCGCGAGTTTGGCCATCACCTGTAGCAGCAGGGTCGACTTGCCGATGCCGGGATCGCCACCAATCAACACCACCGAACCTTGCACCAACCCACCGCCTAGCACCCGATCCATCTCACTGATGCCGGTTGAACTCTGAACTTCAGCTGCAGCTTCTACCTCACTCAGATTGACCACCTTGGCCTGCTCTCCGGCATATCCGGCAAAGCGGCCACTATTCCCCCCTTTGGTGGGTGTCGTGGCCACCACCTCAGTCAGACAGTTCCAACCCTTGCAAGAGACACACTGCCCCGCCCATTTGGGAGAGACCTCTCCACACTCGGTGCAGACATATTCAACTTTGCTCCTGGCCATAACTGTGACTACCCCTCCACCCGCTCAACCCGTGAGGTCATCTGGCACAACAGCTCATAAGAGATGGTTCCCGCCTGCGCTGCAATCTCATCAATCGACAGACCATTCCCCCAGAGGGTAACCAACTCCCCCACCTCGACCTCTGGCTGATCAGTAAGGTCAACCGTCAACATATCCATTGAAACTCGCCCAACCAGTGGTACCCGTTCTCCCCTCACCAAAACAGGCGTTCCCTCTGGCATAGTACGAGGATAGCCATGCCCATAGCCTATCGCCACCACACCCAGGCGAGTATCATGCGCTGCACACCAGCTCGATCCATAACCAACACACTCTCCAGCCTGAACCGTCTTGACCGCAATCAGCGATGCTTGTAGCGTCATTACCGGATGAAGATCTAGCGCCTCTGCACTTTGTGCTGTAAACGGGGAGCTACCGTAGAGCATGATCCCTGGGCGTACAAATTGATAGTGAGCATCACCATTGGATAACAGCGCTGCCGAATTGCAGAAACTGCGTGGCAGATCACCATGACAACAACCAGAGAACCGCTCCATCTGTTGTTGGTTCAATGAGTGTTCCGGCCGGTCGGCATTGGCAAAGTGGGAGATCAGCACCACCGCTTTGACTGAAGGGTGACCCTGCAACCGAAGTAGAATCTCATCCGCATGCTCTGGAGTGAAACCGAGACGGTTCATACCGCTGTCCACCTTGAGCCAAACCACAATGGGCCGCTCCAATCGCACTGAGTCCAATAGCTGCCACTGCTGCTCGGAGTGGATTACCGTCTGTAGATTGAGTTGTGCAACCGCTTGCAGCTCCGCCTCTCCCTCAAACCCCTCTAGAAGCAGGGTCGGTTTTTCAATATGGGCCTGACGCAACTCAGCCGCCTCATCCAGACAGCCTACCGCATAGAGATCGGCCTGGTGCAGTGCACGCGCAACCGTAACTAGTCCATGGCCATAGCCATTGGCCTTGATCACCGCAACAATCTGTGTCTCTTGCGGGACAGCTGCCCTCGCCTGCTGCAGGTTGTGCTGCAGTGCCTCCATATGGATGGTGGCGATAGCACGTCGACTCATATAGCGTTATTCACCATAATCGGGGGGAGTCATATAGGTGGGAGCCAGATTATCAAAGCGGGTGAACTCTCCCTGGAAGGCGACCTTGACGGTACCGATTGAGCCGTGACGCTGCTTGCCCAGAATAATCTCGGCAATACCTCGATCCGGGCTCTCTTCGTTATAGACCTCATCACGATAGATAAAGATGATGATATCCGCGTCCTGCTCGATCGCACCCGACTCACGCAGATCCGACATCACTGGACGTTTGTTGGGGCGTTGCTCCAGTGAACGGTTGAGCTGCGAAAGTGCGATCACCGGCACATCCATCTCCTTTGCCATCGCCTTCAGCGAGCGCGAGATCTCGGAGATTTCAGTGGCACGGTTTTCGGAAGCGGACTTGCCGGAGCCCTGCATCAGCTGCAGGTAGTCGATCACGATCAGATCGAGGCCGTGTATGCGGGCAATACGACGGACTCGCGAACGCAGCTCGGTCGGGGTCAGCGCCGGAGTATCATCAATGAAGATCTTGCTCTCCTTGAGCTGCTCCACCGCCTTGATCAGGTACTGCCAATCATCCTCATCCAACTGGCCGGTACGCACCTTGTTGGAATTAATCCGCCCCAGCGAGGAGATCAGACGGGTCGCCAGCTGCTCTCCCGACATCTCCATACTGAAGACCGCCACCGACTTGGCCTGCTTCACCGCTGCATGCTCGGCAATGTTCATCGCAAACGAGGTCTTGCCCATCGCAGGACGCCCCGCCACGATGATCAGATCGGACTTCTGCAGGCCAGTGGTCTTGGTATCAAAATCGTTGAATCCAGTCGGGATACCGGTCACTGCCCCCGCCTTGGAGTTGTAGAGCTCATCGATACGATCCACTGCACGCGTCAGCAGATCACTCATCTTCTCGAACCCCTTCTGGTTACGGCTCCCCTGCTCGGCAATCTGGAACACCGCCTGTTCGGCACGATCCAGAATCTCCGCCACCTTGCGACCATCGGTATTGTAGGCCGATTCGGCAATGCCATTGGAGGCGGTAATCAGACTGCGCAGCACCGAACGCTCGCGCACAATATCGGCGTAGTGGCGGATGTTGGCCGCACTCGGTGTGTTCTTGGCCAGCGAACCGAGGTAGGCGAGTCCACCCACATTCTCTGCCTCGTTACGACTCTCCAGCCACTCGGTCAGGGTAATCACATCAAACGGCTTGCTCTCCTCAGCCAAATTGGCGATAGAGCGGAAGATCAAGCGGTGGTCAGCACGGTAGAAGTCCTCTTCAATCACCCGGTCAGAGACGATATCCCAGCTGTTGTTGTCCAGCATCAAGCCACCCAGCACCGATTGCTCGGCCTCGATGTTTTGTGGCGGGAGTTTGAATTGGGATTCAGACATGCTACTGACTCAAAAAATGGCCACCCAGTATAGCAAACTTGTATAACAAAAAAACGGCGCTCCCCGATCACAGAGAGCGCCGCCTTCGTACAGCAATCGAGGTACGATTACTCTTCGGCAACAATCGTCACATTCACTGCAGTGGTCACATCGGTGTGCAGCTGAATGGAGACCTCATGCTCACCCAGTTCACGCAGTGGGCCATTGGGCAGACGAATCTCACTCTTCGCCACCTCAACACCCGCATCAGTCACACACTTGGCGATCTCGGCACCGGTGACAGAGCCAAACAGCTTGCCCTCTTCACCCGCCTGATGCGCGATCTCGAGATTCAATGCAGAGATCTTCTCGGCACGCGCCTGAGCAGCAGCCAAGGCCTCAGCAGCGATCTTCTCCAGCTCTGCACGACGCTCTTCAAACTCTTTCAGGTTCTCTGGGGTTGCAGGTTTTGCCTTGCCCTGTGGGACGAGGAAGTTACGTGCATATCCAGGTTTGACAGAGACCTTGTCCCCGAGGTTACCCAGGTTAGCCACTTTTTCCAGCAGGATCACATCCATCTTACTTTCCTTTTCTTCAACAACCCTCTTTGAAAATGGCAGAGGATTAACGCCATCAAAAATCTAACTTAAATTGCTACCACTCAACTGCCTGCGGTAGTTGATCCACGCATCGGTCACTCCGACCATGGTGATCAAAAAACCGAGTGGGGTGAAGAGTGCCGCAAAGTAGAGCGCATAGATCCACCCCTTCTGTGCGGTACGCATCTCCAGCACCGCATGCGCCACCGCAATCCCCTGCACCATGAACAGCGTCATCCAGATCTGCATCAAATCCGGTACAATCGCTGGCACCTCATCTCCCATCAACATCCCGGGGAGCATCACCACCAACCCCAGCAACACCGTATTCTTGCCCAGCTGCAGCTCAAGGAACTCGCTCTTCATTCCACCGGGGTTATAGAGCATCGCCTGCCATGCTCTAGCCAACAGCAACATCGCCACCAGACCGAGGAAGAAACCGGCTGCCATCACCCCGGTCAACACATCGGCCAGACGGGGATCGAGCAGCATCTGTTCTGCCCCCAGCGCACTCTCCTCGGCAAAGAGGTTCTGCACCGTCTCCTGCCACCACTCCGCCGGGGCACCATTGGAGAGCAGATAGAAGACAAATAGCGCCAACACTCCGAACAGCGCCGCCACCTGAAAGGCGATCCGCAGAGATTGAGTCATTCGCAACAGCGCCGCAATCACCCAGACCGGAATCCAGAAGATTGCCATCAGCAGAATCGAGATCTCCTCTCCCCCACTGAAGCGATGTAGCACCATCGCCAGCCCCAGACCACCGAGCAGTGAGATGATCCCTTCACTCGTCCCCTGACGTAGCGTTACCAACCCGACTACCGCTCCGGTCAGATAGCCGAGCGGTGGAAAGATCAGTGTGGTAAATGCCAGCAGAGAGATCGCCCCCATCGCATGGAGGCGACTGCGCATCACATATTCAACCATCGCACGCACAGTATATTCTCTAATTAGTTAATCGTTCAGATCGCTCCTGAACGGTTCAAGGGCAAGGCAAAAAATGTGAATTTACACTCGTAAATGACCATTTTTTAACGCCGCCATTGGGCCGTTCAGGGGCTAGCTGGACGATTAACGATCGTGCGCGTCTGAGTAGGGTAGCAGTGCCAGATAACGCGCACGCTTGATCTCAGTCGCCAGCTGACGCTGGTAGCGTGATTTGGTACCGGTGATGCGGGAAGGGATGATTGCACCCGTCTCGGAAATGAACTCTTTCAACAACTCTACATCTTTATAGTCGATTGCTGGTGCATCTTTCATGCTGAACCGACAGAACTTTCTTCTACGAAAATAGCGTGCCATGATTTGATCTCGCTTCTAAATATTGTATGGTAATGAAAAGAGTGCAGGCTTACGCCTCGGCGCTCTCTGCAGCAGGAGCCTCAGCAGCAGGTGCGTCATCACGACGACCTTCGCCACGATTGTCACTACGACTATCCTTGCGACTGGACTCTTTCTCGATCGCCGCCATCATTGCTGACTGCCCTTCTGGCGCACACTTCATGGAGAGCACCTGGTTGCGGATTACCGCATCATTGAACTTGAACAGACCGGAAAGCTCTTCCAGCTCGCTCTTGCCACACTCGACATTCATCAACACATAGTGTGCCTTGTGAATCTTGTTGATCGAGTAAGCCAGCTGACGGCGGCCCCAGTCCTCCAGACGGTGGATCTTGCCACCATCGGATTCGATTACAGCGCGATAACGCTCCACCATAGTCTCAACCTGATCGCTCTGGTCAGGATGAACCATAAATACGATTTCGTAATGTTTCATATTGTATTCCTTATGGATAAACAGCCTGGCAAGGAACACACCCCACGCAGGCAAGGAGGAATTGCCAATCCATCCGGCAATTCGGAGCGCGGATTATACCGATGCAGCTGGAGAGAATCAACGGCGCTGACGCACCGCCTCAAACAGAGAGACTCCAGTCGCCACCGAGACATTGAGGCTGCTGACAGTGCCTGCCATCGGAATCTTGATCAACTGAGTACACTGCTCCTTGGTGAGACGACGCATCCCATCCCCCTCGGCCCCCATCACCAGCGCCAGAGCGCCCTTGAGATCAGCCTCATAGAGCAGCTCATCCGCCTCTCCCGCCGTCCCTACCACCCAGACACCACTGTCCGCCAACTGTTTGAGGGTTCGTGCAAGATTGGTCACCATCACAAAAGGGAGCACCTCTGCTGCACCACAGGCCACCTTGCGCACTACAGGGGTGATCCCCACCGATCGATCCTTTGGTACCACCACGGCATCGACCCCCGCAGCCTCGGCACTACGCATACAGGCTCCCAGATTATGTGGATCGGTCACCCCGTCCAGCACCAGCACCAGCAACTCTCTGCCACGCGCCTCAACCCGATCCAGCAACCAGTGCTCATCATAGCGGGGGAGCGCACGTGGACGTCCCGGCAACACCATCACTCCCTGATGCACAGCCCCACCGGTATTGCGATCCAGCTCTTTTCTGGAACTGGGGTGCACAGCCACCCCTTGTCGCTTGGCTTCCCTGAGCAGATCCTGGACACGTTTATCGTGACGACGACTGTCGATCCAGAGCTGGTCTCCCGACTCTGCCTGCCCCGACTTCAGCCATGCACGTACTGCATGGACTCCAAATATCTCCACACTCTGCTTCACAACAGCTCATACCTCGAATATTGATTCTGCGCAGACTACCATGATTGCCCGTTCACGGGTGGTTGACAGGCACACTGATGGATAGCACGTTGCATGTTGCATAATGGTTGCGTTGCAGTTTTTACAACTCAACAGATTAAAAAACAGGGGGAGGTCATTCACAGAAACAATACCCACAAATAACCTCCGAGTATTTGATGAATATCATTGCTAATAATAATAGTTATCAAATATAATTCGGTCACAAAAAATAATATCACTATGGGAGCACACACAATGACTTTGGACCACTTGAAGCCTGGAAACCGTGGCAAAATTACATCCGTCAGCGGGGAGGATACGCTACAGGCGCGTCTCTCTTCTATCGGCCTGATTCCTGGCGCAACCATCACCATGGATCACACCGCTCTGCTGGGTGACCCACGTACCTATACCGTTCAGGGGGCACAGGTCAGTCTGCGCAACAAAGAGGCAGAGCTGATCCAGATCGCTGCGGCATAACTCCGCTCAGCATCAAACCCACTTCCTCTCCACTACACCACGCACTGTGGGTAGTGGGTAGTGGATATCTTTTATTCTAAAATAAAACAGTAATAATTCTCATGAGCAACACCAAGCCAATTCGCGTTGCCCTGATTGGCAACCCCAATACAGGACGCACCACTCTATTCAACCAACTAACCGGACGCAAGGATGCCACTGGTAACTACGCCCGCGTCACCGTCTCCAAAGTCAGCCATACAATCACTCATCTGGGTCGCGAAATTGAGCTGATCGACCTTCCTGGCGTCTACATGCTCAACAGCAAGACCGATGAGGAGAAAATCACCCGTGACCTGCTACGCAACGAGACGCCTGACATCGTCTTGAATGTACTCAACGCTGGCAATCTGGAACGTAACCTGATGCTGACCACCCAGATCATCGAGATGGGTCTACCGCGCATCTTTGTACTCAATATGGCGGATGAGGCGCGCAGCAAGGGGAACACCGTCAAAGTGGACGCCCTCTCTGCACTGCTCGGTGGTCCAGTGGTGGAAACCAACGCACGCGACGGTGAAGGACTGGATGGACTGCTCGACCGTATCGTTGACTATTCCGGCACCGAGTGTGAAGCCTGCACCACCGTCAAGATCGGCTATGACAGCCATCTGGAGGAGGCGATTCAAAAGGCCACACAACACTTGAAGGATCTCCATCCAAACCATGAGATGAGCCCGGAACAGGCGCGCTGGACCGCAATCAAACTGCTGGAAGGGGATTCCGAAATTCTCGATGACGAGCATGATCACAGTGCACTGATCCACAACATCCATCAGGAGCGTGAAACCCTGCACCGTGACCATGACGAAAGTGCCGAGTCACTGGTATTGAGTGGCCGCTACGGCTTCATCAACGGCCTGCTGGAGGAAGTACAGGAGTTAGAGATCGACACCTTGATGAACCGAGTCAATGTCACCCGTGCGATTGATGCACTGCTACTCAACCGTCTGCTGGGGCTGCCGATCTTTTTGGGGTTGATGTGGATCATGTTCGAGACCACCTTTACCATTGGTGCCTATCCAATGGACTGGATTGATGCCGGTGTCGGCGCACTCTCCGAGAGTCTGGAGGGAGCTCTGCCCGACAGCATGTTCAAGGATCTGCTGATCAACGGCATTGTTGCCGGTATGGGCGGAACCATCATCTTCCTCCCCAATATTGTGATCCTCTTTTTCTTTATCGCTCTGTTTAGCGAAACCGGCTACATGGCGCGTGGCGCAGTGTTGGTTGACCGTCTGATGCACAAGTTTGGTCTGCACGGCAAGGCGTTCATTCCGATGATCACCGGTTTTGGTTGTAACGTACCGGCAATCATGGCGACTCGCACCATCGAGAACCCGAAGGATCGTCTGGTGGCCATTCTGGTCAACCCGTTCATGAGCTGCTCGGCTCGTCTGCCGGTCTTTGTACTGTTTGCCGGTGCATTTTTCGCCGATAGTGCCGGTACCGTACTGTTCGGTGTCTATATGGCCAGCATTGCCATTGCACTGATGACCGCACTGTTCCTGAGCAAGACCATCATCAAGGGTGCCAATACTGCTCCATTCATCATGGAGTTGCCTCCTTATCGTATGCCAACCGCCAACTCGATCTCTGTCCACATGGGTCGTAGCGGCATGGAGTTCCTGAAGAAGGTAACCGGCGTTATCCTGATCGGCTCCATCATCATCTGGTTCCTGCAGACCTTCCCACAGGAGGTGCCGCTGAGTCAGGATTATGAGTCACAGATCAGCACCCTGCAGACACAACCCGAAAGCGAGGCGCGTGATCTGGAAATCACCGCACTGGAACGTGCTCAGGAGATTGAGATTCAACAGGGCAAATATCTGGGCAAAGTGGGTTCCGTGATCCAACCACTGTTTGCACCACTCGACTTTGATCTCAATGCCTCGATTGCACTACTGACCGGCTTTGTTGCCAAGGAGGTGGTGGTAGCCACCTTTGGTGTGCTCTACTCCCACGGTGATGAGGTGGATGAAGAAAACACCGGGCTGCGTGAGTCACTGGCCGCCTCAATGAGCCCGGTCACTGCAGTCGCCTTTATGGTCTTTACCCTGCTCTATGTCCCCTGCCTGGCCACCATCGGTGTGCTTTACAAGGAGACACAATCCTGGAAGTGGACCGGCTTCTCCATTGGCCTGGGACTTGGCATGGCCTACTCACTGGCACTGATGGTGAATGTGTTTGGTGGAGCCTTCCTGTGACTTCCACAGGTGCTGAACTGACCTTCTGGGATCATGTCACCCTGTTGGGGGCACTGGGAGTTGTGGTGGGTTATATCGTCTTCCGCATCCGCATTGCACTAAACCCTGACAAGGGAGGATGTGGTGGTGGCTGCGGCTGCAGTGATGATAACTGTGCACCATCTTCCAATGTAAAATTCACCACCTCTACTCAGAACGTGAACCTGCTCGATAAGTAGTAACACGCTGATCCCGGACAAAGAGAACGGCCCGCTTCAGACAAACTGGAGCAGGCCGTTTTTCTATCGAAGAATGGCGACTATACTGCCTCTTCTGTCTCCGTACGTTTTTGCACCTTCTGCAGCGCCTTGTCAGAGAACTGTTTGATGTCCCCACCCGCATACTGAAAGCCCATCCAGGAGTATTTGAAGACAGCCCCTATACTGTCCATCACTAGCCCCGCCCCCTGCTTCACACTATCCGTTACTGCGCTGAACATCTCCTCCATCTGAACCTCACGTGGTTCTACCCCCTCTTCTCTCTGATTCTCTTCACTCATTACAATCACTCCTGTCTATAGATCACCTATACAACGTTATTTTGATAATACTCTAAAAAATCTTCTGCTGCGAGCGGCTTGGAGAAGTAGTACCCCTGAATCAGATCAACACGGCTCTGTCTCAGCATCTCCACCTGCTCCATATACTCTACCCCTTCAACCACCACCAACATCTCCAGTGATTGCGCAAGTCGTGTCATTGCCTTGATGATCGCCTGACTGACACGATCCTCCAACAAATTCACTGCAAAAGCCCGGTCAATCTTCAAGATATTGATCGGGAAGAGCTTGAGATAACTCAACGAAGAGTACCCTGTCCCAAAGTCATCCAGTGCCACATTGACCCCCATCTCCTTCAAGGATTGCAATACTTTGCGTCCATCACTGACATTCTCCACCAGCGAACTCTCGGTCAGCTCAACACAGAGTCGCTGCGGTGCGATTTGGTGCTTCTCCAGCTGCCTGACAACCTGATTCAGACACTCATCATTCATCAGATCCTGCGCAGAGAGATTGAGTGAGAAGTGGTCCAGTTCAATTCCCTGATTCATCCACTGCCGGTACTGCGAAATCGCTGCCTCAATCAGCCAATAGGTAATGTGACTGACCCACCCCTCCTGCTCGGCAACTTTAATCATCTCTCCGGGTGGAACCGGCCCCAAGTCCTCCGAAGTCCAGCGCAGTAACACCTCAGCCCCGGAGACTGCTCCAGTAGAAAGACTCACCTGCGGCTGCCACACCAGCTCAAAGTCTGCACACTTGCGCTCAAAGATCGCCTGATGCAGTAGTGCTCGCAGTGAACTCGGCGGCTGATTCTGGCGCTCCTCGGCAGCAATATTGTCATGGGCATACTGCACCATCTGCTCAGGGCTCAGCTCCCCTCCCCAGTCAACCACATGACCAAGCTTGAAGCCGAATTCACCATCCTCCTGCAGCTGATCCACCCTCTGGACTATTGTCTCCAATGCCTCCGGACTCTCCACGGAGTGCAAAATCAGAAAACCGAGCTGCTGGTCACGCATGATACTGGCATTGGGCACTGCCTGGCTTAACAGCTCGGCAAATTCCCGTTTCCACTCATTCCGCTCCGCCATATCCTCCACCCAGAAAACGTGGAGACCGATCAACGCGGTGCCAGTATGCTGTCTGCTATTGCGCTGCAGAGCCTGCTGCAGACGATCCATGAAAATCATTCCCGAAGGGAGCCCGGTCTGCACGTCTGTCGAACCCAGATACTCCAGCTGCTCTTCAATACGTCGGCGCTCATTGACCTCGCGCTGCAGCTGTTTGGTGCGCTCCTGCACCGTCTGTTCCAGTGTGTGATTCAATGACTCCAGCTGGTTGTGCAACATACGCGCCTGCAGCATGTTGCGAATACGGGTGGTTACCTCAATTACATCGAAGGGTTTGGTCAGAAAATCGAGCGCCCCTAGTGCCAACACCTTGTGACGAGACTCGGTGTCATCATCTGCCGTCAACATCATTGCCGGCACCTGCTGCTCAATCGGGAGTTTGGCCAACTCCTCCAGCAATTCCAGCCCGCTCATCTGCGGCATATTCTGATCCAGCAGCAACAGATCAAACCGCTCCTGTTTCAACTGCTCCAGCGCAGCCACCGGATCCGACTGAAAAACCGGTTGCTGGTAGCCCGCCTCGGTCAGGATTTTCTTCAGATAGGCAAGAAACAGGGGCTCATCATCGACCACCAGAATTTTTGCATCCGGATAGAAGTGGGTGGAAGGTGAAAGCATCTCTATTACAGCAAAAGTAGCAATCTAAACTCTGCGCTTGCCCGCCTCGATTGCCTGGTGAATCCGCTGTTGATCCAGCGGTTTGACAATGTACTGATCCGCCTTGAACTTCACGATCTCCTGCACCGTATTGACACTAACATGACCTGTCACCACAACAATATAGGCTCGCGAATCGGTCACACGAATCTTTTTCAGGATATCGAGACCACTCATATCCGGAAGTTGAACATCCAGAAAAATAATATTGGGAGACTGGTGTTCCCACAATTCCAACCCCTGAGCACCTGTATGGGCCTCAACAATATCGCTAACCCCCTCAGAACCGACCATCTTTCGCAGAATATCACGCAAGATCGGATCATCATCAACAATCAATACTTTCATGCCCATCCATACCTGTTTTTAGAAATATTAGTATGCATCGTAGGATACCGTATCTGCACACAATCTCCACTGTTTATTGGATCTGTCCCTCTCTTTAGTCATTACTGACATCCTCACCACAGGGCTCGCAACGCAGGGAGTTCTCATAAAGAAATCAACAAGCTAAATAAATTCACCACCTCCGGGAGAGAAACCAGAGCGACGCACACCCGCCCAACAGCGCAAAGAGCAGCACACTTCCCCGTATTCCGACCCACTCCGCAATTGCTCCGGAACTGAGGCTGCCTATGGGAGCCATGCCTACAAAGGTCATGGAGAAGAGCGACATCAGGCGCCCACGCATCCGGTCCTCTACCAGAATCTGGATATAGGCATTGGTAGTTGCCACCACAGAGGTGATCGCAAAACCGGCAAACAGCAGAATAGTCATCGATAGCAACAGTTGGTCGCTGAAGGCGAAGAGTGCCAATGCAATCGCACCCACCACACCACTGCTACCAATCATCGACGCACCAACCGCCCCCCCCCTTTTCCGTGCCAGATTGATTGCCCCCATCAGGGAGCCGGCTCCTGCAGCAGAGAGCAGCCACCCCAATGTATCGGAACCACCACCATGCTGTTGATCGGCAAAAACCGGCATCAGCACCACAAATGCAGTGCCCATCATGCTAATCAACCCGACATGAACCAGCGCAGGCCTTATTTCAGCATGTTGCCAGACATAGTGGATACCCGCCTTCAATGCATCCAGCTTTCCTCCGGTTCGGGGTTGCGACTGCACCTCGACCTCCATCCCCCACAACAGATAGAGCAGCAGCAGATAACTCGCCCCATTGATGGCGAACAGTGCTCCTGGCTCCCACTGCAGCAGCAACACACCGGCCACCGCCGGCCCGAGGAAACGGGCCATATTGAACACTCCGGAGTTGAGCCCCACCGCATTGGAGAGCTCCTCTCTTGGCACCAGATCAGCAAGAAAGGATTGCCGTACCGGCATATCCATGGATTGGGTGACTCCAATCAGAAAGGCGATGGTAAAGATGTGCCACAACTCTACCAGACCACTCAAAGCCAGTGCCGCCAATAAAAAGGCGAGTACCATCGCTCCTCCCTGTGAGAAGAGCAGCAGTTTTCTGCGCGAGAAGTGGTCGGCCAGCAACCCTCCAAAGAGACCGAACAGCAGCACCGGAATCAGCATGGCAAAATGGACCGCTCCCAACATCAGGCTGGAGTGGGTCATACTGTAGACCAGCCACGCCTGCGCCACCGTCGCCATCTGGGCTCCGTGCAGCGAGATCAGCTGACCGATGAAGTAGTTACGGTAATTACGGTGCCGGAGTGAACGGATCAGATCATGCCACATCCTGACCCACCTGCTGCAGCCATTGGCGATCCAGTTTGCCATGAACACTGTATCGGAGCTGTTCCACCACCTTGAAACGGCGTGGACGCACGGCAGCAGGAAGTTGCCGTTGAATCCACTCTCGAGCCTCCACAGAGAGCGGTTCTTCAACCACTGCCACTACAATCTCTCCCCACTCTGCATCTTCACTCCCTGTTACCCCTACCGCCCCGACCCACGGGCACTGGTTGAGTTGCTGTTCAACCGACAGCGGATCAATCAACACCCCACCGGAGAGGATCTGGTGATCCATACGCCCATAGAGATGCAGGTGTCCCCGCTCATCAATTGCCCCATGGTCTCTGGTGACGATCTCCCTCCCCTCTCCCGGAAACAGCACTTCGCTGCTGATACGAATAGCCCCATCCACATCTGTTGTAATCTCTACCCCCGGCAGTGGTGGTCCAACATCATGCTCCTCCCACGCTCCGATACTCTCCGGGGTCAGGCGCAACATGGCAATTCTGGATGCGGTCTCCGTCATCCCATAGCTCACTACCAGCGGCCAACCTTGTGTTACTGCACGCAGTGCCAGTGATTTGGGCAGGCGATCTCCTCCCACCAACACGGTTCGCAATGCACGGTGTGGCGAACGCTCTCCATACTGCTGCAACAACCTGGAAAGCATCACCGGCACCAGCGAGATATGGGTGACCGACCCACGCTCAATCTCCAGTTCAATCAGCCGTGGGTCAAATCCTGGATGGCTCCGCATGGTTGCACTGGCTGCAGCACAGCGATACTGGATCGCCTGCCCAGCGATGTACGATGGTGACAGACAGTTGAGCCAACAGTCTCCCACTCTCAGATCCTCAACCAATTGACCGATGCGAGCACTGGCAAGCAGAGTCTCGGCAGTGAGTATCACCGTTTTTGGCTGGCCTTCACTACCGCTGGTCTGGATGGTGATCGTCTCGGGCAACTGCATCAGAGGTCAATCCATCCCTCATCATCACCCTCCCCAACCAGCTGATCGATCCATACCCGCTGTATATCAATCTCACGTTCGATCTCCTCCGTTATGAATTGCCCCTTGAGCTGCATAATGAAACCAAGTACCTCAGTACATTCTGCCTCCGAGAGGGATTCAACCTCCTGTTGAATGCGCTCC
Source organism: uncultured Piscirickettsiaceae bacterium (assembly GCA_964416755.1). GTDB lineage: Bacteria > Pseudomonadota > Gammaproteobacteria > Thiopontia. Next base: position 19,069 of record CAYQFH010000043.1, read on the forward strand.
CGGCTTCCCATCTCACTTTCTGCCGATATGGATGGCAGCAATACCAAAGCTGAGGTTGCTGTAGCAGACATTGTGGAAACCAGCTTCTTCAATCAATGCCTTCATCTCCTGCTGATCGGGGAAGCGCCGAATCGACTCCACCAGATAATTATAGGCAATCGGTGCATCGGCCACCCACGCCCCGAGACGGGGAATGATATGGAATGAGTGAAAATCGTAGAACGGCTTCAGCCACCAGGCCGGTCGGGAAAACTCCAAACAGTAGAAACCTCCTCCCGGTTTCAGCACCCGATGGATCTCCTGCAGCGTCTTTCCCATATCGGTCACATTGCGGATACCAAAGGAGATAGTGAGGCGGTCCACCGATGCATCCGCCAGCGGAATCGACTCTCCTGTACCCACCTGGAAATCAACTCTGGAAAGGTTTCTCTGTCGCCCTGTCGCCATCATCCCTTCACTGGGATCGATTACTGTCACCTGACAGCCACGTTGCACAATCTTCTCGGCAATATCCCCAGTCCCCCCTGCCAGATCAACAATCCGCTCCTCCGGTTGTGGATTGACCAATTGCACCAAACGTCGCTTCCAGAGTCGATGAATACCGAAGCTCATCATGTCATTCATCAGGTCGTAGCGTGGAGCTACCGCTTCGAACACGGCTCGGATCTTCTCCTCTCGCTCCAGCTGTTCAACCTCCGTAAAACCGAAGCTGTGAGAGAGCTGTTCGGCACGATTTTCTGAATGTGCCATTACTGCAGACTGCCGGTCAAATCACTCACAGTACGATGCACACCATGACAGCGGGCGCAGACCACCACCCCCACTTCACCCAGCTTGCGCCCGATCATTGATTGATCTCCCTGCAGCATTTCCGCGAGCTGGTCGAGCAGTGCTGTAGTATTGGCCCCCAGGATACGCTCGACTGGTGCTTCATCCTCCTTGTGGCAGTGGCTACAGCTGCCTCCCAGATCTCCAACACGCTGGGTGAACTTCTCCAGATATTCGGCTGCCGCCTGCTGACGCCCATCCTCGACCGCAATCTTGAAGCCGTTCATCACCCGGGTCACCCCCTCCATGGCATCATGAAAGCTGATCTCCTCCAGCGTATCACTGTCCTCTACAATCACTTCAGCAAAGCGAGGGGCACGATAGAGGGCAGCAGTGGTTGGACGATAGTCCTGATGGCAGGAGCGGCAGGTCATCCCCAGTTTACCCAGCGCTTTTCCGGTCTGCTCCCACTCCCGCTGAGCAATGGCCTGCTCCAGTTTGTCAGCCCACTGCAGCTCCACCTCATCGCTCCACTCCGGCACCATCTGTGGAATGCTGCGGTATTTCTTTAGAAATATGCCTCCCCACTTATCCAGCCGCTCTCCATCCTCCAGTGCAGCATAAGTCTGAATCGCCTGCATCGCACGGCGCAAGCCAAACATGGTGTGCAGCCAAACCTGACGTTTGTTTTGCGGCTTGTACCACTGGGCAATCGATTCAGGAGGCAACTGCAGGGAGATCTCACGCTCGCTCTGAGCATGGCTCTGCATCGAGAAGAGCGCC
>CAYQFH010000044.1:0-12855 GCA_964416755.1 uncultured Piscirickettsiaceae bacterium
CGGCAAAGGCGTGTACCGAGACCAGTACGCCGGAGCGCACCAGGAAGGTGCCAAGCAGTACCAGAGAGAAGGTGAAGATTGCCAACAGTACCGTCCATACCTTGAAGGCGCCACGCTTTTCAGTGACGGCCAGTGAGTGGAGCAGGGCAGTGCCCATCAACCACGGCATAAAGGAGGCATTCTCGACTGGATCCCAGAACCACCAGCCGCCCCAGCCCAGCTCGTAGTAGGCCCACCAGCTACCGATACCGATGCCCAACGTCAGAAAGACCCAGGAGGCGGCGGTCCAGGGGCGCGACCAGCGTGCCCAGGTGGCATCCAGATGGCCACCGATCAGGGCAGCAATCACAAAGGCAAACGGGACCGAGAAGCCGACGTAGCCCATGTAGAGCATTGGAGGGTGGATCGCCAGACCGGGGTCTTGCAGGAGTGGGTTGAGGTCACGCCCATCGGCCGGTACCGGCATCAGCCGATCAAACGGGTTGGAGGTGAGCAGCAGAAAGAGCAGGAAGCCGATGCCGACCAGTCCCAGTACTGCCACGGCACGGGTGGTCAACTTCATTGGCAGACTCTTGCTGAACCAGGTCACCGCAGCACCCCACATGCTCAACATGAAGGCCCACAGCAGTAGCGACCCTTCATGGCCGCCCCAGACTGCACTGATCTTGTAGATCAGCGGGAGCTGGGAGTTGGAGTGGCTGGCCACATATTTGATGGAGAAGTCATCCTGCACAAAGCTGTAGCCCAGCAGCACAATCGCCAGCAGCAGAAAATAGAACTGCGCCTGTGCGGCGGGGCGGGCCATCGCCATCCAGTTGGCATAACCGCGTTGTGCGCCGATCAGTGGAATGGTGCCCTGCAGGATGGTGATCGCCAGTGCGATCATCAACGCAAAATTGCCCAGTTCTGCAATCATTGTGCCTGCTCCACACTGCTGCCTGCCGCTGTTGCAGTGGCTTCTGCCTCTTTTGCTTTCAAGGCCTGCTCCTCAGCCGCTTTGGCCGCCTTTGCTGCCATACGGGCCTTGCCCTCCTCATGCCCCTTCTCCAGTGCCTCGGCTACCTCGGGTGGCATATAGTTCTCGTCATGCTTGGCCAGTACCTCATCGGCAACGAAGATGCCGTCATTGCCCAGTTTGCCGAGTGCAACAATGCCTTGTCCCTCACGGAAGAGGTCGGGGAGGATGCCGGTGTAGGCGACGGTCACCTTTTCCGCCTCATCGGTCACGTCGAAGTGAACTGTCAGCCCCTCGTTACCCTCGCGCTTGACGCTACCGGCAGCAACCAACCCGCCCAGACGGAAGGTATGCCCTTTGGGTGCTTCGCCAGCCACCACCTGAATCGGGCTGTAGAAGAGGTTGATGTTCTCGTTCAGTGCCTTGGTCATCAGTGTCACCGCTCCGGCCACACCGGCCACAATCAACAGAACCAGCAGGAGTCTCTTCTTTCTTTTTGGGGTCATCGCTTACTTTCTCGTCTTTATCTCTATTGTTGTTCGTTGGATTCTTGGCGTAGTCGTCGGGCAATGCCTTGACGCGCATCACGTGTCTGGCGCATCGAACCCAGCAGGTTGAGCAGCAGGGTCACCAGTGCAATGCCATAGGCGGCCAGTACATATCCGCTGTGGTCACGAATATTGAGTGCTGCAATGGAAGATGCGGTCACAGTTATTGTCTCTCCACTCTGTTCTACGGTACCGTTCACATGGGCTCCCCAGTGGGTACGCAACTCTCTGGGCAACCTGCCAAAAAAGCTCACATTCACCGATCGGCCCTCATCGGACACCAGAATGGTATGCTGGTTCCCTTCCGATTCAATTTGGTTGACGGTGCCTCGGAACTGAATCGCCTCACTGCTGGCGATCAGCTGAGAGGGGGAGAGGATAGTCTCTACGGGCGTGGTCGCGTTGTGATAACCGATATAGCCGACTGCAAGCAGGGGAATCAGCCAGTGGAGTGGTTTGATTTGGATGGCAGGCAACTCCTCCACCCAGCTACCACGAGAGTCCTGTTCCAGCGCAATGCCACGGGCGCGGATCAGCGTCACCAGTGCAAAGAAGAGGGAGAGTGCCAGTAGCATGGTCAACATCGAGGTGAGCATGGTCGCTTCCATTGACGGCTTGGCGATCTTGGAGACCGTGGCCCCCTGATGCAGGGTGTTCCACCACTCGACCGAGAAGTGGATGATGGGGATATTGACCACACCCACCAGTGCCAGTACCGCGCTGGCACGGGCTGCATTCTGACGGTCATCCATCGCCGCCCGCAGTGCCATATAGCCGAAGTAGAGAAAGAGCAGGATCAGCTCCGAGGTGAGACGGGCATCCCACTGCCACCAGGTACCCCAGGTCGGCTTGCCCCAGATTGAACCGGTGACCAGTGCCAGAAAGGTGAAGGCGGCGCCGATTGGGGCGCAGGCGGCAGCAATGGTGTCGGCCAGTTTGATGCGCCAGATCAGGAAGATCGCTCCGGAGATTGCCATCGCCATATAGATCATCATCGAGTTGGAGGCGGCGGGGACATGGAGGTAGATGATGCGGTAGCTCTCCCCCTGTTCCGAGTGGGTTGGGGCCATGGCAAAACCAACATAGAGGCCCAACAGCAGCAGTGCCAGTGAGAAGCTGGCAAGCCACGGGATCAGCGTTCCCGACATCGCGTAGAAGTGTTTCGGTGAGGAGAAGCGGTAGATAAAGGCGGGTAGTTTCATGGTTATTGTTGAGTAGAAAAAACAGCATGCTCGCGCAGAGACGCAGAGACGCAGAGTATAACTAGCGTAGGGTTGGGTGTATGGTATCTGAAGTGGTTCAAGCGGTTAAGTCTGTCTGTTGTTGTGGATGTTGTTCTCTGCGGCCTTTGCGTCTCTGCGCGAGGCGCTGTTGCTATTCACCTTAACTGATACTGATCCTGATCGATGCGGCAGTGGCTAGTGGTGAGAGTGCCAGTGTAAACAGCAGCAGTGCCCCCATTACATAGAGATAGCCATCGACGGGCAGTCCGGCAGCAGCCTCGTTGACCGCCAGTGCGCCGAAGATCAAAACAGGAATAAAGAGGGGGAGGACCAGCAGTGAGAGCAGTACGCCGCCCCGTTTGAGTCCGACGGTCAGCCCCATGCCGATGGCACCAACCAGACTGAGGATTGGAGTTCCAAGGGCCAGTGTGATCACCAGTGTCTTCATCGCTTCAAATGGCAGGTAGAGCAGCACACCCAATAGCGGGGCGATAAAGAGTAGCGGCAGTCCGGTGACCAACCAGTGGGCCAGTATCTTGGCCAGTACCAGCACCGAGAGTGGGTGGTGGCTGAGGGTGATCTGCTCCAGTGAACCATCCTCGAAATCGGAGCGGAACATGCTGTCGAGGGAGAGCATGGCGGAGAGCAGTGCCGCCACCCAGATAATGCCGGGGGCGATGGTCTCCAGCGTGGAGGGGGTTGGACCGACGCCCAGTGGAAACAGTGTCACCACAATGACGAAGAAGAGTAGTGGGTTGGCCAGTTCGCCACGGTGGCGAAAGGCGAGGGTCAGGTCGCGTTTCAGTACCTGATAGAAGGCGTTGGAAAGAGAGGTGGAGCTGTTCATGCTGTGGCAGCCTCTTCCAGATTGAGTGCAGTGTAGTAGCGATCATCCTGTTTCAGTGGATGATGGGTGGTGAGGATGATGATGCCTCCAGTTGATACATGACTTTCAAAGATCTCTTCAACTAGCTGAATTCCCTTTCGATCCAGCGCGGTGAAAGGTTCATCCAGAATCCACACCTTGGCCTCGGTGGCGAGTAGTCGAGCCAGCGCAACACGACGGTTCTGGCCCGCCGAAAGGTGGCGGCAGGGGATATCCTCATAGCCACGCAGAGAGAGCCGGGCCAGAATCTTGAACAGATCTTCATCGCTTTTGGAGGCGGAAAGTGCCTGTGCAAAGTGGAGGTTCTCCAGTGCAGTCAGCTCCCCCTTGATGCCGTTGTGGTGCCCCAGATAGGCGGCATCGGCATAGTACTCGGAGCGATCCTCCAGAATATCGGTGCCGTTCCAGAGAATGTTGCCTTCATTCGGCATCATAACGCCGCAGAGCAGGCGCAACAGACTGGTTTTTCCACAGCCATTGCGCCCTTCGATCTGCAGGATCTTCCCAGGAGGAATGGTGATGTTGAGGCCGCTGAAGAGGATGCGGTCACCACGGATACACTCCAGATTGACGGTACTCAATCCGTTAGTGGTTGTTGCAGTGTCTGTAATCGCTTCCAAGAGTATGGTCCATCCCTGTTGAGGCGGACGATTTTATCATCAACAGTTGGTTATCGGCGGAACGGATTGCGCAGATCCTGCTGTATTGTGGTTACTCGGTTGGAGATGTCATTGACCTTCTTGCGGACGGTTTCGATCTCCTGATGCAGATCGCTCTGCATCAACTGGACGCTGCGCCCCGATTTGTTGACCTCGGTACCCATGCGGGCAACCCCTTTCACCATGTCGGAGAAACCGCCATTGAGTCGCTCCACGCTACGGCTCAATTCATTCAATGGTTTGGAGAGGGTGGTCACCTGTCGATTCAGCTCCTGAATCGCCTGTTGATTGGCCTTGCTCTGCTCGGAGATGTCATAGATGGTCTTGATCAGTACCACTGCGGCAGCAACCAGAAAGAGTCGCACCGGTAGTGGGGTTCGAAAGGCGGGGGCTTCGCTGTTGCTCTTCTCTTCACTCATAATGATCAGGACGCCTCTGCCGCCTCATCCAGTTTCTGCTGCTCCTCGGCGCGGCGGTACCACGCCTGTGCCTGCTCCTCGCTCTTGTCGACACCGTCACCGGCATCGTAGATCATCCCCAAGGTGACCATGGAACCGGAGAGCCCCTGATCAGCTGCTTTGGTAAACCACTCGATGGCGAGATCCATGTTGCGTTCAGCGCATTCGCCCTGGTAGTACATAAATCCGAGGCTGTGTTGCGCAAAGGGGTGACCCTTCTCTGCTGCAGCCTTCATCATGTTGTAGGCCTTCTCTTCATTGGGGCTCCAGACCAGTCCGTTCTGGTGGATGATGGCCACTCGGAACAGCGCCTCCGGCTCGCCACGATCGGCCAGCGGGGTGAGGTGCTGCATCGCCAGCGCAAAGTTCTTGGTCTCAAAGGCGGCCAGCCCATCGGCCAGCTGGAAGCTTTCGGTTTCGGACATTGTCGAATTCCATCTTCAGGTGAATTTGCACTTCAATATAGCAAAGTTTAAGAGTGCGCTGTACCCTTCCAGAATAATCATTTTGGAGTGGTGATCGATGAAAAAATTGGCAGTCATTGGTGGAACAGGACTGGAGCAGATCGAGGGTGCGGTGGAGATTGCGCGTCATCCGATGAAGACTGCTTATGGTGTGCCATCCTCAGACCTGATTGAGATGGAGTTGAATGGCAACCGTTTGCTCTTCCTTTCGCGTCATGGTGAAGATCATGCCATTCCACCGCACAAGGTCAACTATCGGGCCAATATCGATGTGCTCAAGCAGCAAGAGGTGGAGGCCGTTGTGGCGGTTGCGGCCATCGGTGGGATCACTGCGGCGATGCTGCCGGGGCAGGTCTCTATCCCTGACCAGATCATCGATTACACCTGGGGGCGGGAGCACACCTTCTATGATGGTCCAGAGGTGGAGCACATTGACTTTACCCACCCCTACTGCGAATCGTTGCGCCAACAGTTGTTGCAGGCGGCTGCGCAGGTCTCAGTGGATGCCGTCGATGGAGGCACCTATGGTGCAACCCAGGGGCCACGGCTGGAGAGTCCGGCAGAGATCCGCCGCATGGAGCAGGATGGATGTGACATTGTTGGAATGACCGGTATGCCGGAGGCGGCATTGGCAAAAGAGGCGGGGCTCTGCTACGCCTGCTGTGCGGTCTCCGCCAACTGGGCTGCAGGCAAGGTGGAGGGGGAGATCACCATGGAGGAGATCACCGAGAACCTGAAGTCCGGTATGGAACAGGTTAAAGCGATTCTAGCGCAGTTATCAGCGCAGTGATGTCGTGCTGAAGTTTCTGCCACGGCATCTCCTGACCACATTCAGGCAGTGTAATCAGTGGCTCGTTGATCCGAGCGACAATGGCAGCATGGTTGCCCATTTCATCGTTGGGTGCCGAGCGGTTGAGCACAATGGCTGCCAGCTGCAGGCCACGGTTGAGAATGGCCTCCCGTGCCAGTAGCACCTGATTGATCCCCCCCAAGCGATCTTCGGCAACCAGTATCACTGGATGGCCGAGTGCCTGTGCCAGATCGGCATTGAGTGCATCTTCGGCAATAGGGGAGTAGAAGCCGCCAGCCCCTTCGACCAGAGTGATGCTGTTGTCACGCTCTGGTGATTTACAGGCAGTAGTGAGCTGTTGCAGGGTGAGTATTGTTCCGGTCAGTTGTGCAGCCCGCTCCGGGGAGAGTGCAGGTTCAAAACGGTAGGGGGTGATGATCTCCAACGATTCATGAGCACCACTGGCCTGCTGCAGTTGATAGCCATCTTGAGGGAGGAGTGCCTCTCCCTGCTCGCTCTTGAGGCAGCCCGACTCTGCCGGTTTGCGTGGGTAGACGGTGATGCCAGCTGCAACCAGTGCAGCAGCCAGTGCAGCCGTTACCTCGCTCTTGCCGACTCCAGTGTCGGTGCCGGTAATAAAGAGACCATGGGGAAGGGGCACGGTTACTGTGTCAGCCGCTCCATCGCCTCGGTATACTTGGCGACGGTGTTGTCGACCACCTCTTGAGGCAGTTCTGGACCGGGAGCACTCTTGTCCCAATCCAGCGTCTCCAGATAGTCCCGCACATACTGCTTGTCAAAGCTGGGTGGGCTGATGCCGGGCTGGTACTGGTCGGCGGGCCAGAAGCGGGAGGAGTCGGGGGTCAGCACCTCATCAATCAACACCAGCGTCCCATCTTCATCCTGCCCAAACTCAAACTTTGTGTCGGCGATGATGATGCCACGCTCCAGCGCATAGGCAGCTGCCTCCTTGTAGAGCTGCAGACTGACATCCCGCACCTGCTCTGCCAGCTCCTGTCCCAACAGTTCCACGGTATGGTTGAAGTCGACATTCTCATCGTGATCACCCACGGCAGCCTTGGTCGATGGGGTGTAGATCGGCTCCGGCAGTTTGTCGGCCAGCTGCAGCCCTGCGGGTAGTTCAATGCCACAGATCGCGCCACTACGCTGATAATCCTTCCAGCCTGAGCCGATGATGTAGCCACGCACAATGGCCTCGACCGGCAGCGCCTTGAGACGACGCACTACAATGGCGTGGTCCTCGATTGGTTCACGTTCGGCAGGATCGGGCAGTGCCTGCTCCAGCGTCATCTCTGCCAGCTGGTTGGGAATAATGTTCTTGGAACGCTCGAACCAGAAGTTGGCGACTCGGGTGAGTACTGCGCCTTTACCACTGATCGGGGTAGGCAGAATTACATCGAAGGCAGAGATGCGGTCGGTGGTGACAATCAACATGTGTTGCTCGTCAATCTCGTAGATGTCACGCACCTTGCCCTTGTGAAGTAGTGGAAGAGAGGTGATTTGGGTATCAAAAACGGTGTTCATCACTCTATAATCTTATGTCGGAACAGACTGTAAATTTTACCTCAAATCAAAATTGGAAAATCGACAATGAAGAGAGAAATCATCGCAACCGACAAAGCTCCACAAGCCATTGGTACCTATTCTCAGGCGGTCAAGGTGGACAACACCGTCTACCTCTCCGGACAGATCCCGCTGGTGCCGGAGACGATGGAGATGGTGGAGGGAGATATGGAGGCTCAGATTGTGCGGGTATTCGATAACCTGACAGCGGTGGCTGAGGCGGCAGGTGGTACGCTGAATGATGTAGCGAAGCTCAATATCTTTCTGACCGATCTGGGCCACTTTACGCTGGTCAATGAGGTGATGGCACGTTACTTTGATCAGCCTTATCCGGCTCGTGCAGCAATTCAGGCGGCAGCACTGCCGAAGGATGCGCAGGTGGAGATGGATGCAGTGATGGTGATCAATGTTTGAAGAATGGAAATTGTTACGCTATAAATAATCTTATTGTTTTGCGTTGGGGCGTTCCTGGAGAGAGTAATGAGCGGAATTGAAAGGTGAGGAGACTGGCAGTTGTACTGTTTGTGCAGGCAGGGCTCTTTTCTGGTCTCTCCCATGCGCAACAAGTACTGATTTTTTCTGCAATGGCCCCTGATCCCATCGGGCTCAATGTGCTGAAAAATGCGTATCAACAGCTTGGTGTGGAGGTCGCGGCAAAGAAGTATCCGGGGATTCGATCTCTGGTGATTGCCAATGAGGGGGTTCAGGTTGATGGAGAGGTCATGCGCAAGGCAGGCATCACTCAACAGTACCCTAATCTTATTCAGGTTCCTGTCCCTGTTTTTGAGGCAAAAATGGTAGCGTTTACACGACCAGATCGTGAGTTGGTGATTGAAAACTGGGATGCGCTGAAGAGATACAGAGTGGGAGGACGGAGAGGGATTGCCTCGATTGAGAATCGGTTAAAAGGCTTCGACTCAGTGACCTGGGTAGACGAGCAGAAGCAGATTTACCAGATGCTGAAGTATGGAAGAATTGATGTTGCAGTTCTTCCGGAAATGGTTGCCAAGACGGTGGCGATTCGTACTGGCGTTGCCATCAAAATTCTCTCACCAGCGCTGGAAGTGGTGCCTCTCTACCACTATCTGCATAAGAGGCATGCGGCTGTTGTTCCCCAGTTGACCGAGACTCTGCGTGAGATGGAACGAACGGGAAGCATAGAGTTGCTTACTCAGAGGCATGAAACTTCCATGCTGGAGAAAGCCAGAGCAGGTGCCCATCTGCAGTGACAGCCAGAGATCCCTTGAATATGAGATTGGTCGCTCTTGAGTGGGGTGCAGGTATATTAAGATCAGGATGAATTTCTCACTAAAACAGCGTGTACAAATTACTGTAGGTGTTTTGATCACGCTCCTGCTCATTATCACGCTCTCTATCGACCTTGGCAGAGAGTATCAAACACGTTATCAGTCACTGGAGAAGCGGGGAGCATTTTTGGCGGACTTTGCGGCGGGAGCGGTTGCACAACCGCTTTGGGTGATTGCACCTGATGAGGTGAGGACTATTTTGACAATTATCTCGAATAGCCCTGATTTCCTGGGGGTAGCCGTGATCAATGAGCATGGGGAAGAGATTGTGTATGGAAGTTATCCCTTTCCTGAAGAGGATATCATCACTTTTACGCGCGATATTCAATTCCAGCCTGAGTCAACCTCTCCGGTTGAAAAGTTGGGTACTTTTAGAATGGCCTTTTCAACAGAGGAGTTGAATCGCTATTTAAAAGACCAGATTGCTACCAACGGTATTTTCCTTGCTGTTTTGATTGTACTCAATATGCTGGTGCTCCATTTTGGAGCAATGATGGTGGCCACTCCCTTCAAACGGTTGATCAACTCGGTATACCGCTTTGCAGATGGACAATACAGTGAAAAAACCTACGGTCTGGAGCGCAAGGATGAAGTGGCCGGGATTGCCAGTGCACTGGAAGTACTGCGTCTCAATCTGTTGGAGAGAGACCAGATCAAGCAGGCACTGGAAGAGAGTAATCAGGAGCTTGAACATCGTGTGCTGGAGCGAACCGAGGTGTTGGCGACAGAGGTTGAGGAGAGAAAGCAGGCGGAACAGCGGGCGCTGGCCGCCGATCAGGCAAAAGGGATGTTTCTGGCCAATATGAGCCACGAAATCCGTACGCCGATGAATGCGGTGTTGGGGTTGACTCATCTGGCATTGAAAGGAGAGATGTCAGATCAACAACGCAACTATCTCTCAAAAATCGAAGGAGCTTCACAGACATTACTGGGTATTATCAATGATATTCTGGACTTCTCCAAAATCGAAGCGGGACAACTGGAGCTGGAACAGATTCCGTTCAACCTTGCAGATCAACTCACCCAGGTGGTTGAGCTGGTTGTCGTACAAGGTAATTCGAAAGGGGTTGAGGTAACGACTGATATTGCTTCAGACCTTCCGGTATGGGTGTTGGGTGATCCTGTACGGTTACGGCAGGTGCTGATCAATCTGATGAATAATGCGGTCAAGTTTACTGAGCAGGGCGGTGTCACTTTGCGTGTGCAGAGTGAAACGGTTGAGGATGAGGTCAATCTCCTTTTCAGTGTGGAGGATACCGGTATCGGTATTGAGGAAGAGCAGTTGGATCAGCTTTTTACCGAGTTCTCTCAGGCAGACCTCTCTACTGCCCGCAAATATGGGGGAACAGGACTGGGGTTGGCAATCAGCAGTCAGCTGGTGGGTTTGATGGGGGGAAAGATCACGGTAGAGAGCACCCCGGGTGAAGGGAGCTGTTTCAGTTTCAATCTCATTACAGCAGAGACTGTACCCGGAGAGGAGCGAATGCGGGTTGACCGTCCTGACTTGCAAGGAAAACGAGTTTTATTGGTTGAAGACAATCTGTTGAATCAGCAGGTGGCCACTGAAATTCTCCAACAGCTCCATGCAGAGGTTGTTGTTGCCAATAATGGTGCTGAAGCAGTTGAGCGGATGACTACAGACCGTAATTTTGCGCTGGTATTGATGGATTTGCAGATGCCGGTCATGGACGGTTATGAGGCAACAGAGCGAATACGCAATCTGCCTGGCTATAAAAACGTGCCAATCATTGCAATGACTGCCAACGTGATGCAGCGTGATCGCAGTCGAGCAAAATCTGCCGGGATGGATGAGTTTCTGTTTAAACCCATTGATCTGGAGAGATTCCATGATGTGCTGGCTCGGTATGTTGGTGTGAGGGCTGAAAGGATTGAAACAGAGTATCAGCAGCAGGTTGAGCTGGGATCGTGGCCTGATGAATTACCTGGCCTTGATGTGATGGGTGGACTGCAGCGTGTGATGGGGCAGCACTCCAGCTACCTCAAAATAGTCAAAGGCTTTCCTGACCAGATAGAAGGGTTGCTGAAGCGTTTGGCTCAAGGGGTTGCATCCAGTGACAGAGTACAGTGCAGAAAGGCGGCACACACGATACGGGGAATGGCGGCCAATATCTCGGCTGAACCGGTGGCTTCTGTTGCAACGACTATAGAGCAGCTGCTGGATGAAGGAGAGAGGATTGACGAGGAGTGGATGGAACAGCTCAATCGACAGGTAGATATTGTCAATGATTCAATAGATCGGCTCCTTGAAATGAATCTTCAGGAGGCGGCTCAAGACCATATGTCACCGGTTGAGTGTAAATTGATACAGGAGAAGATTGTGTATCTTGAACAGCTGCTGGGTGAGAACAGCTTTGATGCAGAGAGTGCCTTTCTGGGAATTCGATCCTGCTTGAGCCAGATTGTGGATGAGCATATTTTGCAGGAAATTGAAGAGGCGATTGAAGCGTTTCGGTTTGCTGTTGCGAGCGACTTGCTGCAGCGTGTTCAGGAAGCAGTGAGACGGTTGTCACCATGATAAAACACCATAAGCCCACTATTCTGATCGTGGATGACATGCCATCCAATATTCGAACGGTTTGCTCTATTTTGAATGACGCGTATTCGATGATCTTCGCCATGAGTGGTGAGGAGGCGCTGGAGATCGCCCGAAAACAGTCTCCGGATCTGATTCTACTGGATATCGAAATGCCGGGAATGGATGGGTATGAGACCTGCAAGCAGCTGAAACAGTGTGATGTGACCCACCTGACTCCAGTGTTGTTTCTGACTGCAAAGGACCGTATCGAGCATGTGTTGCAGGGGTTTGAAGTGGGGGCTGTCGATTTTATCCATAAACCGTTTGAACCGGCCATTTTGAGGGCGCGGGTCAAGAGTCAGATTCAGTCGGCCTATTATCAGAAGCTGAAAGAGCGGGAACGGTTGCTGGAGGAGATGCACGATGGTTTCGGTTCACAGCTGATGAGTGCCCGCCTGATGGTGATGAATGGGGACTATACCCGGGAGAGGTTGGTTGAGCTGATGGGAGAGTGTATTGATGACCTTCATCTGATGGTGGATCTCTATGGGCACCGGGAGACTACACTGGAGGAGGCATTGGCACAGTACCGATATCGCCTGAAGAGTCGGATGGCTGCTCAGGAGATCCAGCTACATTGGAGACTGGAGTTGGAGAAATGTCCGCAATACAGTGAACATCAGATTCTGCAGCTGTTGCGGATTGTGCAGGAGGCCTTGAATAACAGTGTGAAGCATGCGCAGGCGACGCAGGTTCAGGTCACTGCACAGTGTAATAGTGAAGAGCGGCTATTCATTGTTGTGGAGGATGATGGCGCAGGTCTGCCTGCAGAGATCAGAAAAAATCGGGGTATCGGCAACATGGAGAAGCGGGCCACCAGTATCGGTGCAGACTTCTCTATCAGAAATGGTGAGCAGGGTGCCATGGTTGAATTGGCGCTGTAGCTGTTGCCTGTTACAGAATACCAAATTCTCTGGCTTTGGAGACCGCTTGCATCTGGCTGGAGACCTCCAGCTTGCGGTACATGTTGCGGATATGGGTCTGCACGGTGGAGAGGGCAACTCCCATCAATTCAGCGCACTCCACATAACTGTTTCCGAGAGAGAGATGTTTGAGTAGTTCAAGTTCTCTGGGGGAGAGCTCGATGCCCGGTTCACTGCTTGAGTTTTGTGGGGCGCCAGCCAGTTCGAATAGATAGCGTGCCAGTGCAGGGCTGATCGGGTAGCTTCCCTCCAACACCTCGGAGATGGCATGGGTGATTGAGGCAGAGCCCTCTCCCTTCAATAGATAACCTTTCGCACCGGCCTGAATGGCGTCCAGCAATACGCTTTTGCGGTCAATGACAGAGACAACAAGGATTGGCAGTTCGGAGAATTGCTGGTGTGCTGTGCGGATCACCTCCAGACCGCTGATGTCGGGCAGGCCGATGTCGACCAGCAGCAGAT
>CAYQFH010000044.1:12955-20558 GCA_964416755.1 uncultured Piscirickettsiaceae bacterium
ACACATGAACATGTGATACCCGAAATCGTTAATGTTCTGTAAAGTTATTGATTGTCTGGTTTCTGGGGTACAGTGCGAATGAGTAATTCTCAAACGGGTTCAACAACCGGAGAAGGTATTGAGGTTCGTGAGCATGAACTGACGCCACAGGAGTACCATGAAATCTTCTCTTATCAGAGAGAGATCTTCGAGCTGATTGCACTGGATGGGGATGAAGACTATATCCTGAAACAGCTCTGCAAAATGGCTGAGCAGATTGTAAGTGATGCAGTGGCCTCAATCATGATGCTGGATCATCAACGAACGGAACTTAATGTGTGGCACGCACCATCGATTCCGCAGGATGCCATTGATGCGCTGAACGGATTGCAGCCGGGCCCCAATGCAGGTTCTTGTGGCACAGCGATGTATGAGCAGAAACCGCAGTATGTGGCCTGTACCATGACAGATGCTCGCTGGGAACCGTTTCAGAGTTTTGTGGAGCGTTTTGGAATCGGTGCCTGCTGGTCGATGCCGATTCGGGATGATCATGGGCAGATTGTAGGCTCTTTTGCGCTCTCATCATTTGCAGAGCGTGAACCGACACCGTTTCATAAGATGATTCTGGAATTCAGTACACATCTGATCTCCGTTGTGCTGAAAAAGAGGAAGTTGCAGAGTGAACTCTCTGTGCTGAATCGGGAATTGGAACAGAAGGTGGAAGACCGAACCCGGGAATTGGCTGAGGCCAACCAGGCCAAAGGGCGATTCCTTGCCAACATGAGCCATGAGATCAGAACCCCGATGAATGCAGTAACGGGGCTGACCCATATTGTGTTGCAGGGTGAACTTACAGAGCGTCAGCGGGATTACCTGAAGAAAATCAAGCGTGCTTCCGGTTCGTTGCTCAAAATCGTCAATGATGTTCTCGATTTTTCAAAAATTGAGGCGGGACAGGTGGAGCTGGAACAAGTCCCGTTTAGCCTGCATGATGAATTGGAGCAGATTGCAGATACTCTGTCGGTACAGGCAATAGAGAAACGGATTGAGCTGATTTTTGAATGTGCTCCTGAACTGCCCCTGCGCCTGTTGGGAGACTCAACCCGTTTTCGTCAGATTTTGCTCAATTTGATCGGAAATGCGGTGAAATTTACCCCGGAGCATGGTGAAGTTCTCGCCTCTTTTTCTGCACAATATGCAGGGGGTGAGGTGATCTTGCAGTGTAGTGTTACAGATACTGGCATCGGGATGAGCGCTTCACAGATAGAAGGGCTGTTTGATGCCTTTACCCAGGCAGATACCTCAACCACAAGAGAGTTTGGTGGAACCGGACTTGGATTGTCGATTAGCAATCAGTTGATTGAGTTGATGGGGGGAGAGATCGAGGTCGTCAGTGAACCAGGCCGAGGGAGTACATTTAGATTCACACTCCGAATGGGATATCTGGAAGGTCAGTGCAAGGATTATGACCTGTCAGCAGCCTCGGCACCTGTGCTGGTAATTGACAACAATTCAAAGGTGGCAGCAGTCATTGCAGAGCAGTTTACCGTGTCTGGTGTGGCTGCAACCGGTGTGGCCACGCTGCAGCAGGCCAGACAGCAGCTGCTGGATGCTGTAGAAGACGGGCAACCGTTTGGAATGGTATTGATTGACTGGATGATGCCGGAGCAGGATGGTGTGGAGGTTGCAGAGTGGATTATTGACCATACTGAGATACCGACACCTCAATTGTTGTTGATGCATTCGGTCTATTGCAGAGAGGAGGTGCAGAAAAAGCTTCAGCAGCAGAAGGTGTATGTCTCCGGATGGGTCAATAAGCCGGTGACCCGAAAGCGGCTCTCACAAGCCTTGAATGGAGAGGAAGATGTCACCTACCTGCAGAAGCCGCCTCAACTCCAGGGCATGAAAGTGTTGCTGGTTGAAGATAATATCACCAACCAGATTGTCGCCACAGATATCCTGATGGAGGCCGGTATTGAGGTTGTGGTTGCCAGTAATGGTCTGGAAGCCGTTGAACAGATTGCTGCGATATCTACTTTTCATGCTATTTTGATGGATCTACAGATGCCAGTGATGGATGGGTATGAAGCAACCCGGCAGATCCGATCTCTGTTACATGGACAACAGATTCCGATCATTGCGATGACAGCGGACGTGATGGCTGATGCGCGGACACATGCTCTGGAAGCGGGTATAAACCATTTTCTGTTCAAGCCTCTGGAAGTTGAAAAGCTTTACCAGCTCATGATGCAGCTGTTTGAACAAACAGGGCTGGAGCTGGGTGATCAGCAACAATCTGTTGTTGCAAAATCGAACAGGATTGAGGAGTGGCCAAACCGGCTGCCGGGGCTGGATGTGCGTGTGGGTTTGGCTCGTGTGTTGGAGAATCGGCAGACCTACCTAAGGGTGTTAAAGGCATTCAGAGGACAGTTGCCGATACTGATGCAGGAGATTGACGAGGCTTGTCAGCAGGAGAATGAAGATCAACTTCAGCGTTCTGTACATGCATTAAAGGGGGTTACTGCTAACATTGCCGCCGATGAGGTTAATATACAGCTACAGGAACTTGAGGTATTGATCAAACAGTCCCCCTCACTGCCCACAGTGGCTTTGGTGCAGTTACGGCAGAAGGTTGATATTTTGTCACAATCCATCGAGATGCTGATTAACCAGAATAGAGCACAATTGCCACTGAATATTATCTCTGTTGGCAAGATCGATAACTGTTGCTGTACGGACGAGATCGGTCAGTTACTGTCGATGCTGAAAACACAAAATTTTGAATCAGAGGAGCGTTTTCAATCTCTTCGTCCATGTTTGGAGGAGATGATCGATGAGGATGTTTTGCTTCAGATTGAAGAGCATTTGCAGCAATTTCAGTTCAGAGCCGTTCGGGAAGTACTCTGCGATGTGCTGGGTAGATTGGAATAGAGGGCAAGGGCACAGCCATGCAGGGAGGGCAAGTGTGCTATGGCTGATTATGAGGCAGTTCAAAGCGCCACTTGAGTATCTAGGTAAGAAAATTTCCCATGACTGAAATTACAAAAAATCATGCAACAAAATGGCTCTATGGTGCGAGTCTGTTGGTATGGGGGGTGCTCAACCTGTTTCATTACCATCAAGCGCAAGATACCGTGTTGAAGTACGGCGAGCGCGAAGTTGAAGATACGCTGCGTGTGCATCGTGCGATCCACAACTATAGTGGCAATGTTCAGAAGCAGGTGATCTACGATTTGAAGTGGGAAGAGGTGTTGGATGAAGACTGGTTTGATCCAAAGGTGCTTTCAGGGACGTATATCGCCAGAGAGGTGCAAAACCGTATCAACAAGGAACGTGAAGAGGCGGGGATTCCAACGATCCGGTTTAAACTCGCTTCCAGTAATGCAAGAAACCCGATCAATGATGCCACGCCTGAAGAGGCTGAACTATTACGGAAAATGAATGAAGGTGAGGTTGGGAAGATAAACGAAATCAGGGAGGTTGAAGGAGAGCAGTACTTCTTTGTTGCGATTCCAATGTTCAAGAATTCCGAGAAGTGTATGCGATGTCACGATACGCCAGATAGAGCACCGGAAGGGTTGGTCGATCTTTATGGGGATGAACGCGGGTTCAATGAAAAGTTAGGCGATATTCGTGCATTCATTTCGGTTCATGTTCCTGTTTCTGAAAAAATTGTAGATCTACAAAAGCAGTCCCTGATTTTTGCAGTAGTAAGCGGGGTGTTGATTCTGCTGGTCGCAATCGGTGTGAATTTCTTTATGCGAAAGATGCACAATAAGAACAGAGAGCTGGAGGATGCAAACCGGGCAAAGAGTGATTTTCTTGCCACAATGAGTCATGAGATTCGTACACCGATGCATGGCATCATTGGTCTGAGCCGATTGGCACTGGATAGACGGCCAGTAGGAAAACTGCAAGAAGATATTAGACAGATTCAGCAATCGGCTAATAGTCTGCTTTCTATTATCAACGATATTCTCGATCACTCAAAAATTGAGGCGGGGAAAGTAGAACTTGAAGTTGCTGACTTTCAACTTGGATCATTAATTGAACAGTTAAAATCAATCGTGGAAGCTGCTGCATCAGAGAAAGGTATTTCAATTGCTTATCGAGTGGATCAATCCATTCCAGAGTTTCTTGTGGGTGATTCAACCCGTCTTCAGCAAGTGCTTACCAATCTTGTTGGTAATGCCATTAAGTTTACGGAGAAGGGGGAAGTAAATATCACAATCGGCCTGAATAACCAGACCGAGAGTGGAGTGCGGATACGTTTTTCAGTGAAAGACACGGGTATTGGGCTCACTCAGGAACAAACTTCGAGGCTGTTTTCTACCTATACTCAAGCAGATGCCTCAACTACAAGGAAATTTGGAGGCACTGGATTGGGGTTGTCTATCTCCAGGCAGCTGGTCGAATTGATGGGGGGAGAGATCAGCGTCGAGAGCACTTTTGGAGAAGGCAGTGAATTCATCGTTGAGATTCCATTTGCAGTTGGTAAACCTGCAATGGGCTCACATCAAGTAATGGATACACCAAAACCTTTGCTGAGTGGAATGAGGGTGCTGCTTGCAGAAGATCAACCGGTCAACCAGAAAATTGCTCAGCACATTTTGCAGGATGTAGGTGTTGAAGTGGTTACGGTTGAGAATGGATTAGAGGCTTCTACCGCGGTACAAGGAGCTTCGTTTGATTTGGTATTGATGGATATCCATATGCCAGAGATGGATGGATATGAGGCAACGCGCCAAATTAGATTCCTTTATTCACCAGAAGAGCTTCCAATTATCGCAATGACTGCTGCTGCAATGGTGGATGACCATGACAGAGCGATGCAAGCGGGTATGAATGCACATATCGGAAAACCTATTAATGTAGCTAACCTTTACCAGCTCCTGCAACAATATTGGGAGAAAAGTGAGTACTCAAGACAGGATCGCAAGAAGGTTACAGGCAAGGCGAGACAGTGGCCTGACAGCTTGCCTGGATTGGATGTTGCTGATGGAATGAGGCGTACCGCAGGTAATGAAGCGGTGTACAGAGAGGTTCTTTCTACCTTCGTTGAAGATGCCGCCGTGATTATTGGAAAGATCCGGCATAGTAGCGCCAGTGGGAGCTGCCATGAGGTTCAGGTGATGTTGCATACCCTGAAAGGGATTGCCGCAAATATATCGGCCAAGGAATTTTCGGTTTTGTTAGGACAGTATGAGGTGGTGTTGAGTCGAGGAGACAAGCTCTCACCCGATGATTTAAAGCAGTTGAGTGACTCAGCTGACCAGGTTCTGGATTCCGTAAACAGGCTGCTTGCGATGTGATAGTGCTATTTGACTATTTGGTCAATGAGGCAAACAGTGCGGGCATCTTCTCTGGCAGTCGCTCGACATTATCGATTACCACAAACTGGTTGTCGAAGATGTCCCGTACATACTCATCGGCGTTGGGGTCGAGGGAGATACAGTAGGGGTAGATCCCCAACTCATCCAGCTCCTGTACCGCCTTACGAGTGTCATGGATCAGCAGATGCTCATCATCCACGTCGACATCGGAAGGTTCACCATCGGTCAGGATCAACAGCAGTTTCTTGTCCGCCTTCTGTCCTTCGAGGTAGTGAGAGGCGTGGCGAATTGCGCCACCCATACGGGTGGAGAAGCCAGCCTCAATCTGAGCCAGACGCGCCTTCACGTCGTCGTCCCAATGCTCGCTGAACCCCTTGATATGGTGGTAGCGCACATCGTGTCTGGAGTTGGAGTGGAAACCGGCAATGGCAAATTTATCGCCGAGTTGCTCAATGGTCCAACCGAGCAGGGCAGTCGCCTCCTGACACAGCTCCAGAATGGTCTGGTTGGAGCCGGCTACCATCTCGTTGAGGGATTCGGAGAGGTCGATCAACAGCATTACAGCAATGTCACGCCCATCATTGCGGTGATCCATGTTGATGCGTGGATCGGGTTGGGCGCCACTCTTGAAGTCGATCAGGGAGCGGATGGCAACATCCAGATCCAGCTCGGAGCCCTCTTCCTGATAGCGGATGCGGACATAGTTCTGTGGCTTGAGCAGATCGAGGATCTGCTTCATCCGCTTGACCAGCCCCTGGTGCTTCTCCAGCAGCTCATCGATCACCTGTGCATTGCCGGCCGGGTGCTTGGCCTCATAGAGGGTCACCCAGTCGAGACGATAGCTCTTGCTGTGGTAGTCCCACTCCTTGTAGTGGCGTGGTGGCAGTCCATCCAGTTCTTCATCGGTCTGTGGGCGGCGCTCATCCTCGAACATCTCCTCATCATCGCCATCCTCGTGGTAGATCCACATATGGCGATTGTCATCACGATAACTGATCTCGGTGTCAGTGAAGCGGATATTGGGCAGCTGATCGGCCTGACGGCGGGTCTTGGCAACAAACTGTGCCGCCATCACCCCCATCTGTTGGGTGGAGTGTTCACCCGACTCCATCATCTCATGGAAGCGGTTGGCGTACTCGTTGATGATCTCGCTCTGGTAGCCATGATCCGGATCGAGAATCGCTCGTGAGAGCATGGCGGTACGGTGGCGAATGCAGGACTCGTTTTCATGGTCACAGCTCCCCTCAACCGGTGCGGGGTGGAGTGCGAGAAAGAGCTTGCGTAGGCCGGGGTAGCGCTGCATCAGCAGGTACTCGACTCGGGAGTCCTCCAGCATGATTACGGTGTGGCGTTGGAATGGACTGAAATTGTCCGCCACGATCATCTCAGTCCAGACCCGGTGGGCTGCCATATGGGCCAGCAGGGCGCGGTAGCGATCCATGCCACTGATGTCGTTGAGTGGCTCATAGCTGTCGGGGATGCGGATGCCGTCAGCGGTGTAGTAGGGCATCTGCTTCTCATACGGGTTGTAACCGCGCGAGTAGGGGACCAGCTGCTCTGGATCATCCCACATTGCGCGCATATAGAGGTCCAGTTCACGTTCACTGTCGATAAAGAGCGTACCGCTGCGCTCCTTCATCAACATCGCCTTGCTGTCGGCGGTCTCCAGTGAGAAGTACTCCCTCTGTCGATCCGGGTGGTTGCTGTAGTGCTTGATGCCGTACTCAACCCAGTTGGCCAGCCCATCAATACTCACCTGGTGGAGCATATAGGGGGTCTTTTGCAGGAACTCTGACAGACTGGGGCTGGGGAACGGGGTGTGACCACCAAGGAGTGATCCTGAAGTCTCTTCCGCCATATGGTTGACCAGATCGAAGTACTCCTCCATCTGTTCACCAGTCGGCAGGCAGCGGGTCACCTCATTGAGTGAATTGAGGAAATGGACAATGGCGTTACCATTGGGGGAGTGCGACATGATACTGACCTGGTCAGCGGTCTTCTGAATAAACGCCTCACCGACCCGTTGCGCCATCTCCGGCATCTCCTCAAGGAAGATCAGTACCGGTTCTACACCGCGGCCGATCATGCAGATGCTGGAGGCACCCTCCAGATAGGCGGCTACAGCCTCCAGGGAGAGACGACGCAGGGCATCGAGGATGAAATCCTCAAAGTGCTCGTCAATGATAGGGAAGTTGCATTGCAGCTTTTCACGGAGGAATTGTAGCTCTTCTTCTTTCATGTCTTAAAACCTTAAAAGCGGTCTCGCGCAGAGACGCAAAGCCGCAGAGGAG
>CAYQFH010000045.1:0-20175 GCA_964416755.1 uncultured Piscirickettsiaceae bacterium
CAGGCTTAATCAAGGGAGAAGAAACAATGGCTGATAAGATTTATTCAACCAAACTTCAGGATAAGATCGAGCGTAGCGCGATCGTTATGCTGCTCTTTACCATGGTGGCGGTATCGGTTGGTGGTCTGGTGGAGATTGTTCCACTGTTCACCATCGACGAGACTATGGAGCATAATGCCAATCCTGAGATTGTATGGCAGCGTAAAGCGGAGGATACCCTGGAGAGCTGGAAGCCAGGTGATGGCATTCGCCCTTACACTGCACTGGAGCTGGCTGGACGTGAAGTCTACATTCGTGAAGGGTGCTATACCTGTCACTCGCAGATGATTCGTCCTTTCCGAGATGAGAAGGAGCGTTATGGTCACTACTCACTCGCTTCCGAGTCGATGTATGACCACCCCTTCCAGTGGGGCTCCAAGCGAACCGGACCTGATCTGGCGCGTGTTGGTGGTAAGTATTCCGATGAGTGGCACCGCCAGCATCTGAGAGCTCCCCGTTCTGTTGTTCCCGAGTCTGTCATGCCCAACTACCCGTGGCTGGCCGAGAACAAGCTGGATGGTCATGATATCGAGAGTCACATGAAGGTGATGCAGATGATGCCTGGTGTAGGACACGTTCCCTACACTGATGCAGATATTGCAGGCGCCAATGCGAAGCTCGCGGGCAAGACTGAAGAGGATGCGATAATCGCATACATGCAGGTGCTCGGAACCATGGCCAAGCTGGATTACAACAAGACCTACCGCAAGTAATGTCTAACGGTAACGAGACAGGCTTCTTCCATACCGACTGGGCGGCATTGACCGTCAATGATTGGGTGGGAATGATCGTGACAATCACCGTCGCAGTCGTGTTGGCAGTAGCCTATCTTCTGGTCTTCAATCCAAAGAACAAAGAGCGATTGGAGTCTCAACGCTTTCTGGTCGATGGGCCGGAGGGCGAAGAGTTCCTCGCTAAGAACGATACACACGGAGAAAACAAATGAGTGAAAATAATCCGTTTCCAAACGAAAGCAATACCGGTCATTTTTGGGATGACTCCCTGCGTGAATTGACCAATGATCCACCAGGATGGTGGAGAATCGGCTTCCACGCCTCCTGGTTGTGGTGTGTGGTCTACTTCATTCTCTATCCTGCGCTGCCAACCCTGGATTTTCAGGACTACACCAAGGGCACCATGGGGTGGACTGCGGTAGGTGAGTACAAGGATGATCTGGCCAAGATCGACAATGTACGCCAGAAGTGGGAAGACAAGATCAATGATCCCAACACCACGGCTGCAATGATCGTTGCAGATGACGACCTGCGTAACTACACCGTCCGCTCTGCCAAGGTACTGTTTGGTGACTACTGTGCGGCATGTCATGGTTCTGGTGGTGCCGGTAACCCTGCAATGTCTGCGAACCAGTCGGGATACCCTGTTCTGGCCGATGATGACTGGCTCTACGGTGGTACCATCGATCAGATCCAGACCAGTATCACCAATGGTCGCAAGGGCATCATGCCGAACTACGGTGCGCGTCTGAGCGAGGCAGAGATCGCTGATCTTTCCAAGCATGTGGTTGCACTGGGTGAAGGTAAAGAACACGCTGCAGGTAAGGCGCTCTACAATGAGCCAACCAAGGGTGGTTGTTTTGCTTGTCACGGTATGGACGGCAAGGGCATGGCTGCACTGGGTTCGGCTAATCTGACGGATGCGGTATACCGCTTTGATGTTCGTGGTGGAGATCACCGTATGGCGAGTGTTACCCATACTATTACCCATGGTGTCAACAGTGAGCTGATTGATCCAGCTTCACGTAACGCTGTGATGCCAGCATTCGGCCCTCTCGGTAAGGATCTGAGTGCGGGTGCCATCAAGAAGCTGGCGGTCTATGTACACCAGCTGGGTGGTGGTCAATAATTGGTGCAATGATTCCCTCCACCCTTCAGGGGGAGGGAAATCCTAATTAAAAAGAGGATTTGATTATGGGAATGTTTTCAGGACAGGATCTGGATCCAGTACTGGTAGGTTCAGTAATTACCGTGGGCATCACTACAGTGATTATCGTCTACTTGGGTTTGAAGATTCGCAAGTTGATGAACGAGACACACTCTGAAGATTGATCACAATTGAAGAGTGAACATAAGGGGGGAGCAGTTTTCTGCTCCCCTCTTTTTCTATCTTGAGAGGCGGAATTGGACGATTTCATTTTCAATGAAACCCTTTGGAAATAATAGATTGTTAGAATGGGTGCGATCTTGTAGTTCAATCGCAACTGTTTGAAAAGGGCACGGTAGCAATGTCAGAAACAGCACAACAGAATCAGAGTGTTCAGGATCTCTATGATGAAGGTCAGGAGTGGAAGGTCAACACCGGTGAGGAGACTATCCATGCCAAGCGCATGTCTGGTCACTTCCGCACACTCAAATGGATGACTGCCTCAGTCTGGCTACTCTACTTCTTTGGTCCCTATCTGCGCTGGAATGGTCAGCAGGCGGTGCTGTTTGATATTCCCGGGCGTCAGTACCATATTTTCAATCTCACCATCCTGCCGCAGGATGTGTGGATGCTTGCGTTGCTGTTACTCTTCTTTGCCATTCTGTTGGCGGTAGTGACCACCATGGTGGGGCGCGCCTATTGTGGTTTTTTCTGTTTCCAGACTATTTGGGTGGATGTCTTTACCTGGATTGAGGAGAAGCTGGAGGGAGCACCTGCCAAACGCAAGAAACTGGAGAAGGCCCCGTTCTCGATGGAAAAGGTGTGGATCAAGGTGCGCAAGCACCTCTTTTGGCTGCTTATTTCTGCATTGACCGGTGTGAGTTTTGTTGCCTGGTTTACTGATGCCTATCAGCTCTGGATTGACTATTTCACCTTCCAGGCCTCTTCTGCCGCATGGTGGACACTAGGACTGTTTACGGCAGGTACTTATGTAATGGCAGGCTATCTGCGTGAGCAGGCCTGTCTCTGGCTCTGTCCCTATGCACGTATCCAGGCGGTGATGCTGGATCGTGAATCACTGATCCCCACCTATGACATGAATCGTGGTGAACCACGTGGTCGTCTGAAGAAAGGAAAACCGGTTGAGGGCAATGGCGACTGTATCGACTGCAACCAGTGTGTCGCAGTCTGTCCAACTGGTGTTGATATTCGTCATGGTCTGGATGAGGGATGTATCACCTGTGCGCTCTGTATTGATGCCTGTGATTCCGTCATGGACAAGATTGATCGTCCTCGTGGACTGATTCGCTATGAGTCGATTGATGCACTGGAGGGGAAGGATGTTGCACCGCTCTTCAAACGTCCCCGGGTACTGGTCTATATGGGGATCATGGCGCTCTCCTTTGTCGGAATTATCTATGGCTTGAGCACCCTTTCCGGGCTTGACGTCAAGGTACTGCATGAACGTCAGCCGCTGTTTGTAATACTGAGTGATGGTTCGGTACAGAACAAATATGAGTTGAAGATCCTCAACAAGACCCATGATGATATGCATGTGGTGGTCACTGCTGATGGGCTTGAAGGGGTGACTCTGGTCGGAGCCGATAAGCCATTCCTGGCACGTCCCGGTAAGGTGACCCCATATACGGTCTACCTGCGCCTGCCGCGTTACTCCATGCAGAGTGAATCGATGCCGGTACAGTTCAAGTTGACTGGCGTAGAGCAGCCGGAGTTGACAACCCAGTATCAGAGCATGTTTTTGGGACCACGGTAGGGTTAGTGGTTAGTGGTTAGTGGTTAGTGGTTAGTGAAGGAGTTTCAGATGGGTTTTTTTTCTCAATCCAATAAACGGGCGTTTCGCAATCCATGGGTGATTGGCTGGATTCTGCTACTGTTAGTGGTGTTGGTGGTTAATGCCGGGATGATCATCACTGCCTTCAAGACCAGTCCAGGACTGGTCAAGGATGATTACTACGAGCAGGGGCGCGATTATGAGCGCACGGTACAGCAGTTGTTGGAGGCGCGTCAGCGTCTGGGGTGGAAGGTGATTCTCAATCCGGGAGTCATACAGGTCGGTCAACCGAAGGTACTGAAGTTCTCGGTAGTAGGGAAAGAGGAGGAGCCGATCACGGGGTTGACTGGAATACTTCAACTCTATCGTCCCTCGGATCGGGATCAGGATGCTGTCATCTCGATCGCTGAGGTGGGAGCTGGAGAGTATCAGGCCACCTTTACCGTGATGTTGAAGGGGGTATGGGATCTGATGCTGACACTGGAGCGTGGCGAAGATCACTATACGGCTGAACGGCGCATCGAAGTCCAGCCTTGATCTACAACCGGAATGAGTGGACATCAGGAGTTGGGGTGCTACCACTGCGGCCTGCCGCTGCCAGAGGAGGTCATCACTGCTCCCATTGAGGGGGAATCACGCGACTTCTGTTGTCACGGCTGCAAGAGTGTCTGTGAGGTCATTTTCAATAGCGGGATGTCCGGCTTCTATGATCGCACCCCGGAGGATGCCCCGCTGGCACCACCGCCAGAGCTCTCGGAAGAGGCAGAACTCTATGATCTGGAGGAGATCCAGGCGGAGTATGTCCGCATTGATGGCGAACAGAGAGAGATCCATCTGCTGGTCGAGGGTATCCACTGTGCTGCCTGTGTCTGGCTGATTGAGCGTACGTTGCAGCCGCTACAGGGAGTGTTGTCTGCCCAGGTCAACCTCTCTGGCAAGCGGCTCCACCTGCGTTGGAATGCCGAACAGATCAAGTTATCTGCAGTGATTCAACGGTTGGCGCAGATCGGATACGTAGCCGTGCCGTTTGATCCGGAGACGGCAGAAGGGCGTCTTCGAAAGCGCGACCGTTCCTTGCTCTACCGCCTGGTCTTCTCAGGCTTTACCATGATGAACCTGCTCTGGATCTCCATTGCGCTCTACAGCGGCGCGGACGAGGGGGAGTTCCGCAACTGGTTCCAGTGGCTCGGTTTCGCACTGGCTACGCCGACACTGCTCTACTCCGGTTACCCTTTTCTCCATGGTGCCTGGACCGGATTGAAAGCACGTCATTTGACCATGGATCTGCCGATTGCGATTGGGGCCACCACCACCTGGCTATACTCCACCTATGTCACTATCGAGGGGGGGGCTATAGGTGAGGTCTACTTCGACACCGTGGTCAACTTTATCTTTGTCATCCTGGTGGGACGCTATCTGGAGTCGGCGGCCAAGCGCCAGGCGGTCTCCTCAACACAGCGTTTGATGGATCTGCAGCCGCGCGTGGCGACGCTGCTGAAAGCGGGAGAGGAAGAGATGGTTGCGGTACGCCTGCTGAAGGCGGGGGATCGGGTGCGGGTCAAGCCGGGACAGCGTATTCCTGTGGATGGTCGATTGATCGCTGGAGAGAGTGAGATCGACGAGTCGATGCTGAGCGGGGAGTCGCTACCGATCTTCAAGCAACCGGGGGACACCCTCTACGCAGGCACTGTCAATGGACATGGTGTGCTGGAACTGGAGGTAGACGGAGTGTTGCGTGACAGTGCATTGGGCAAGATTATCGATCTGGTGGAGGAGGCGCAGAGCTCCAGGGCGCCGATCCAGTGTACTGCAGATCGTATCGTTCCCTGGTTCGTGCTGGCGACACTGCTGCTGGGTTCAATCACCTTTCTCTATTGGGTACAGACCGATTTTGAGATAGCGTTGATGGCAGCCACCTCTGTGCTGATTATCACCTGCCCCTGCGCCTTCGGTCTGGCGACACCGATGGCGATTGCAGTTGCCTCCGGAGTGGGGGCACGCCATGGTGTATTGATCAAGAATGGTGGTGTACTGGAGAGTCTCTCCGCAATCCGCCATATCATCTTTGACAAGACCGGTACCCTGACTGAAGGGCGCTTGCAGGTGAAGCGCATTCATCTTGCTGCCGATGTGGATGAGCCGGAGTTTTATCGTCAGGCATACGCACTGGAACGTTACTCCGAGCACCCTGTAGCTCACGCTGTTGTGCGTCGGGCAGAGGAGGTGCTGGGCAGAGAGGTGTTGCGTGGTGTGGATGGTGTTGATGATTTCCGCTACACCCCCGGTGCCGGTGTGAGTGGAACGGTGGGTGGGGAAGCTGTAACGATGGGAACAGCAACATGGCTGCAGCAGGCGGAGATTGCCTGGGGGGAGGAGGTTAAGCAGTTTGTTGTCGCTGCCGAACAGCAAGCGGAGAGCGTACTGTTTCTTGCAAAGGGGAGAGCACTGGTTGGTGTAGTGACACTGGCGGATAAGATTCGGGATGAGGCTCCTGCACTGATACAGCAGTTGCATCGTCAGGGGATGGCACTGCATCTGTTGACCGGAGATCGCAGGCAGGTGGCAGAGGCAACTGCTGATGCGCTGGGTGGTGAGATGGAGGTGATTGCCGAGGTGATGCCGGATCAGAAATCCGATGTAGTGGCACAGCTTCAGCGTCAGGGCACTGCAGTAGCGATGGTGGGTGATGGTGTCAATGATGCGCCGGCGCTGACCCGGGCCGATGTTGGTATCGCGATGGGATCGGGTACCGATGTTTCAGTCGAGAGTGCAGATATTGTCTTGCTCAGCAGTGAATTGAGCCAGGTTGCACTGGCAAACCGCCTCTCGCAGCGCACCTTGAAGACGATTCGACAGAATATCGGCATCTCGTTTCTCTACAACATTATTATGGTGCCACTGGCGATGATGGCACTGATCACCCCGTTGGTTGCAGCGATCGCGATGCCGATCAGCTCGTTGCTGGTGATCGGTAATGCAGCGCGTATTCGCAGTGAAGTACAGAGGGCTCAATAGTGGAAGTGATTTATGTGTTGATTCCGGGCATGGTGCTACTGGGCATCATTCTGGTACTGGTGTTGGTGATTGCCATCCGTAAAGGTCAGTATGATGATCTGGAGGGGGATGGTTCACGTATCCTGATGGACGATGACACCATGATGCCCGATGCGCCTGAGGCAGAGCAACTTGAGGAGGGGATCCATAAGAGCAGTGGAGAACCGCAATGAGTGAGATGGTACCGGATGAGCATCCAATAGAAGAGCGTACGATTGAAGAGGTGAAAGAGGCAAAAAGGGCACATGAACTGTTTGTGCTCAACTTGATCTTCTTTCATCTGTTGGCAGTCCCTGCAGGGCTGGCCTTCGATTTTGGTTACTGGGGTATGGTGGTTCCAGTGCTCACCAGTACAGTGCTACTACTCTATGTAAGGAGGAGAACCGGTGACCTCAAGGAGGCGGGAAAGGGGTGGGTCCAGCAGCACTGGGAGTCTGCACAGAGACGTTTTCGTTGGCTCTATATCGGTTACGCCATTGTGGCTACACTGCTGATTGTGGTCAGTCTGTTTGTAAACCCCGACTCCATTGCCTTTGTTGCACTGACTCGTGTGGCTGTGATGCCGGCGATTATCATGGTGCTCATCACCTTTGTGCTCTCTACCAGCGCGTTGGGCAAGGCGGGGAGTGGGAGCGTGTAGCAGATAATAAAAAGGGGAAGAGCGGATGCTCTTCCCCTTTTTTCTTCCACCTGAAAGGAACTGTTTAGAACTCGCCAGTCGCAGCAGATGACATGATGGTCAGCATGTTGCTGTTGGTCTTGATCGCCAAGGTGTAGATGTCATCTGGCAATACAGTATTCTCAATCAGCATGTCGAGGTTGAGAGTCACCAGCCAGTAGCGCCCATCAGTATCCTCTACCATGGCGATACGGCAAGGCATATAGGCAGCATAGACCACATTGAAGTCTGCCATAGTGCGTGCATCAGCAGGGCGACAGAACTGGAATACTTCAAGGTGACGCACCTTTTCGCCACGCGCATTCAGTTCACCAGAGACATTCTGGCGGCCAACATTCTTCATGTTGAGAGAATTTGCTTTGGACATCATTGCATCAATGGCATCCTGTGGAGAGATGCCATCACGCAGTGCGATCTTGATCACGGACTGCTCGACATTGAATACGCCAACACCGGGCTCTTTGGCAGATGCGCTAGTGGATAGCAGCAGTGCAGCCAGAAGGGTCGTAATGATAGATGTGAATTTCATGGGTTATCCTCCGTAATATTTAATCATCCAGTGTTGACAGGTAGGCGACGAGATCACGCAACATGGTCTCGTTCATCTCTGCAAAACTGCTATCTTCAACCTCATCCTCACCGTCGTGGATACGGAGGATCGCCTTGAAATCCTTCAACTGTTTCAGTAGATAAGCAGAGTGCTGTCCCTTCAGAGGTGGGATCTCTTTGCGGGCATTACCAGAACCATCCTTCTTATGGCAGCGGTAGCACTCCTCTTCGGTAAAGATCTCTTTGCCTGCTGCGATGTTACCTGGTGCGTTCATGATCTGACGGCGGTGGGCCTTGGGCACATTCATGTGCTCCAGATAGGCTGAGATATCGGCCATGTCATTTGGAGACATCATGTCGACCATACTGGTGATCAGCATCGGCATGTGTGCCTCACGACGCCCCTCTTTCAGTCGCTGCAGCTCATTCTCAATGTAGCCGCTCGGCAGGCCTGCCAGGCGAGGATAGAGATCACCGGCAACACCCTGCATGTATTGGCCATGACAGAGTGCACAACTGCGGCTCAGTTTCTTGCCATTTTCAAGGTCTGCGGCTTGCAGTGTGAACGGGAGCAGCAGGGTAGAAGCTGCGATCAGGCTCTTTTTGAGATCCATGGTTCCTCCAGACAAATTAATTTAGAGATGTATGTTTTGCGTTTGGTTGTTTATGATAATACGCAATTCCGTATGCTACTATAATTTCAGTTGGTGGTGATAGATAAAATCAATTGAGCGAAAAGATGAACTAGAGAGGTGATGTCAGGATGGAGCAGCAGAAATTTTCCTGGATTTTAAATGCCGGAGACCATGTGGTGGAACTGTTTCACCTGTTGGGGCTGTTTGTTGTTGGAGCTACCATTGTCTGGTCGGCAGTGGTTGAGTACATTGCGATTATTGGCAAAGGACACGCTTCACTAGGCGATATCCTGCTGCTCTTTATCTATCTGGAGTTGGGGGCGATGGTCGGGGTCTTCTTCCGTACCCACCGGATTCCGGTTATTTTCCTGCTCTTCATCACCATCACTGCAATGACACGCTATCTGGCAATCGATATCAAGACCATGCCGATGGAGGTGATTCTGGTGATCTCCGGATCGATTCTGCTGTTGACGGTTGCGATTCTGGTACTGCGCTATAGCTCCAACCGCTTCTCATCGGAGCGGGGTGCGATCTCGGATGAGAGCGGTATCGGTAATCAGGTCAGTGGAGATGGGTAATTGCTGAATAGTCGCCAAAGAAAAAGCCCCCTGTAGCGCAATCTACAGAGGGCTTTTTTCTTTTTGGGTGAGAGTTAGCCTAGCAGCGCTTTGGTATCCTCCAGTACGGCGGCAACATGCTCTTTGACCCGTACCTTGGGATAGACCTTCAGCACCTTGCCCTTGGCATCAATGATGAAGGTGGTCCGCACAATCCCCATATAGACCTTGCCGTAGTTCTTCTTCTCCTGCCACACTCCGAAGGTTTCACACAACTCTGCCTCCGGATCGTTGTCTGCCAGCAGGGTGAAGGGGAGTTCATGTTTGGTGATGAAATTGGTATGGGTACGGGCTGAATCCTTCGATACCCCGACAACCTCAACTCCCAGTTTGTGGAATGCTTTGATCTCATCACGGAACTCCTGAGCCTCAGTAGTACAGCCGGGGGTGTTGTCCTTGGGGTAGAAGTAGAGGATCAGCCCCTTTTTACCAGAAAGATCTTTAAAGGTTTTCAGCTCCCCATCCTGATCTGGCTTTGAGAATTCGGGGATTTTATTTCCAGCTTCCAGCATGATTTACTCCATAAATTGTCTGTTTGAATAAAAAGCATTGTGACAAAAAAAGTGCCTCTTGGAAAACCCAAGAGGCACCCCGGCATCCTAAGAGAGGAGGAGTCTTAGTCAGCCTTACGCACTCTTTCGCAGTGGATCACCTGACTCACTCCCGTATGATCCAATAGCTTTGTTGGAAAATGGTCATGTACATTTGTACACTCACATTTTCTGTCTCGCTTTTGAACCATGCGGAAGCAATTCAGATGATCCTTGTGGTTCGATGGGTGGTTTTTTATGCGCTCTTGCGCTCTTCCCATTTAGCAACCTCTTCATCCCAGCCATCCATACGCACGTAAGAGGATTGGCGTGGGCTGTCGATCATGGAAGGTTCTACCTCCAGATCCATTCCTTCGAGATAAGCAGGCAGGCCGATGCGCTCGATCATCTCACCGGAGCGCTCATGCTCCAGCGCATTCTCGGCGAAGAAGTCGACATGGTTTTCACAGATCTCGATGAACGCTTCCACACCTTCTTCGGTATCGACCTTCATGAAGGGGACAATTACGGTACCGAAGGTATCGCCGATCTTCAGGGTGCGCTTACCGCCCATCAGAATGGTGATCCCCTTGTCATCACCCTGGGCGAGGATTGCGGCCCCGTCCTTGCCGACATATTTCTGACTCAGTGGTGCAACCACGTTGATACAGTGCATGCAGCGTACACATTGACTGTTCTCGATCTCCAGGCTGTTGTCATCGTTGACGCTCATGCACTGGCCGGGGCAGCGACTGGTGATGTTGTTGGTGACATACTTCATCCCCTTGTCCGCAACCATCGCTTTCCAGCCATCCTGATTGATCTTGATCTCATCCCGCCAAGTGCCGATCACCGCCATATCTGCACGTTGGATTGCATTGGTGCAGTCATTGGGACAGCCGGAGAACTTCCACTTCATCTTATAGGGAAGAGCAGGGCGGTGCATGTCATCCAAAAAGTTGTTGATGGTCTCGCGCTGCAGATTGCCCTCGTCGTAGCAGGACTGCTCACAGCGTGCTGCACCGACACAGGCGACGGAGGTACGTACTGCAGGGCCCGCACCACCCATGTCAAACTGGAAATCTTCAGCGACATCCTTGAAGGTCTCCGGGTCGTTAAATTTGTTGAAGGCGACCTGAACACCTTCGGTATCGGCCCCCTGAAACATGATGTCACCCGATTGCCCGTGCAGTGCGATCAGACCAGTTCCGGTCTCTTCCCAGACGTCGCACATCTTGCGCAACAGAGCAGAATTGTAGTGGTTACCCCAGGGTGGCTGGATTCGGATGGTGTGGAACTCCAGTGCATCCGGGTACATGGTCTCCCCCTTGTCATCCTTCAGCTCGGAGAAGCGGGGGATCACACCACCACCATAACCGACCACACCTACGGTACCACCCTTCCAGTAGCCACGACGGTTGATGAAAGACTGTTCCAATGTTCCGATGACACCGCGCATCATCTTGGCTTGAGCGGCATCTCCCGCCGCCAGACGCTTCAGGCCGGATACATAGCTTGGCCATGGCCCCTTCTCCAGCTCATCCAGATTAGGGGTGGGGATGTCCAGCTCAGGGCTGACTGCATTTAGCTTGGTCTTTTCCTCAGACATGGTGTGACTCCTTAATGGTGTAGATACACGGGCTAAAGCCGCAGACCTCTCCAGCAGTCTGCGGCTCTATGAACCGTTGGTTAGTTGTAACGGGGGTTATAGGAGACCCATTCTCCATCCCATTTGGTTTCCTGATTGTTCTGGTCTGTTGTGGTTACGGAGCGATCCGGATGGCAGGTGACCGAAACAACGCCATCGGTCTCTTCAGTGATTTCCGAGCCATCTTTCATGATGGCGCCCCAAACTTTGATTGCTCTTCTCATGTGCGTATCTCCTGATGATCTGTTAATTCCATAATTATTGGAGGGCAATAACCAACCAATATAGTCAGGAATATATCCAAACTTTTAAAAAATGTCAAATATCAATTTACAAAAAATTTGAGGGGGGTGAGTTTAGAGCCAACGCACCAGATAATAGAGCATAAACCCTTCGGAGGAGCGGGCAGGTCCCATCACGACCGCAGGGTGCTGATTCTCTACCTCAGCAGCCTTGTTGCGGGCAGCTTGTAGAGAGTCGACGATCTCTACACAGTTATCCGGAAAGCGGTTACGGCGTTGCGATGGAGTGTAGATCACCGCGAAGTGTTCATTGACGAGATCAGACATGGGGTCGAGCGTTAGCATGGAGGCACCTTAGCAGAAACCCTGAGAGTGATCCACGTTTCTGCAGTAGAGAGCCTCCAGGTTGCAGATAATAGCGGGTATCACGATTTTCGCAGATTGAGCTGTCTGGATTGCTGTATGATCAATGTTGAGCTGTGAGAGGATCCAGGTTTGATTGTCTCAAGCTTTGAAATAACGACCATAGTACATGAGCCAGAATAAGAGCCAAAGGGATTGATTTGGGGATAACGGTTACTGACAGTGCGATCCTGATTGTAGATGACCTGCCTCCGCAGGCGCGTCTGCTGGTGCGTGTTCTGGAAGAGGCCGGGTATCTGGATTTGACGGTTGAGCATGATCCATTTGCTGCGCTTGAGCTGTTCAAACAGCGGGAGTTTGATCTGATCCTGCTTGATTACGAGATGCCGGAGATGGATGGTCTGCAGCTGATGCAGCAGATGCTGGCACATCAACAGAAAAGTCACAGCGGGGTAGGGCAGGCTGTCGACTATCTTCCGATTATTATGGTGACGGCAGACAGTCAGGAGTCGATTCGGCTGCATGCGCTCTCCAATGGTGCCAAGGATTTCATCAGTAAGCCCTTCAACCGCAAAGAGGTGGTGAGCCGGGTCAACAACCTGTTGGAGATCCGGCAGATGCACCAGCAGCTTCTGGAACAGAACAGGGCGCTCAATGCACAGATCGAGCAGCGGTTCACTACGGAAGAGCAGGAACGTATCGACGAGATTGAGCTGGGTATCCGAGAGCAGCAATTTTTTCTCTTGTATCAACCGCAGATTCGGGCAAATGCCGGGGAAGAGGAGCGGCTGGAGGGCGTTGAGGCGCTGGCTCGCTGGAGGCATCCGGAGCGTGGAGTATTGCCGCCACTCGACTTTATTGATCTTGCAGAACGCTCCAATCTGATTTTTGAGTTGGGAGAGCGATTGCTGCAACAGGCGTGTAGCCAGTTTACGGCATGGTCTGAGCAGGGGCAGGCTCCACAGCATGTCTCTGTCAATCTGTCGGCCAAACAGTTTGCTGATGGTGAGCTGGAGCAGAGGATTGATCGGGTTCTGGAGGTGTGCGGCATGCAGCCACAACACCTTTGTCTGGAGGTGACAGAATCCATTGTGATGGAGAATATCGAAGAGGCGGTCAATATCCTCAAGCGGTTGCGCAGCAGGGGGTTGCGTATCTCGGTTGATGATTTTGGTACGGGGTACTCTTCACTCAGCTATCTCAAATATTTTCCTATCGATATGCTGAAGATTGATCGCAGTTTCGTACAGGAATTGCCGAATGATTCGGCCAGTGTTGCGATTGTTCGGGCCATACACCAGTTGACCAGAGACCTGAATGTGGAGGCTGTTGTGGAGGGGTGTGAAACCGAAGAGCAGCTATACTTCTTGCAGGGTGAGGCATTGACGCTGATCCAGGGCTTCTATTATGGGCGACCCCAAGAGGCGGGTGAAGTAACCCGAACATGGTTGCATAGATAGTGTGAGTGGAAGAGTGAAGGCGCTGGTTATCGACGATGTGATCCCCGTATTGAGCATGCAGCGCAAGATGTTGCAGGAGGCCGGGGTGGAGGAGGTGGTCACCGCCTCTACCGGAGGAGAAGGGTTACGTTATCTGCAAACGCAGCGATTTGATCTGCTGTTGCTCGATATCCATCTGCCCGATATGAGTGGTCTGGAGGTGCTCAAGGTGATCCGTGAGCACGATAGTAAACTTTTTGTGGTGGTTGCGACAGGCTATGAAGAGCCGGAGACGGTTCAGGAGATCGTCCGGCTGGGGGCCAATCGTTATATCGTCAAGCCGGTAAAACTTGCGGAGATCAAGTTTGTGGTGAAGCAGCTGAGTCGTCGGAACTAACGTTGAGTTGCTGCAGCGGTTCCAGTAGCCGATCAATCTCTCGTGGTGGCACATATTGCAGTACTTCTTTGGTCTCTTCGGAGAGTACGAGGTCAAGGCCGATAAACGGATAGACCCAATGTTCGATCTTCTCTTTCTCGTTGCGGAAGGTGTGTGTCGGTAGTCCGAAACGTTTGTGAATTACGGCAACAGGGAGATCAGCCTTGGGTAGATAGGTGAGACTGGATATCGGGCTTTGCTCTACGGCGGTCACTCCATCACCATCCAGGGTCACCTTGCGACTGCCGTCCCCCTGAGTCGAGATGCGCGCCCCCTGTTCAATCAAGACCTGCAGCTGTCTGTTTGGCACCTTGGCCTCAACAACAATATTGGCGCGGATGCCGCCCAGAGTTACATCCTGAAAGTAGGCCTCCACCTTTGGCGTTCCTTGTTCGGGAATAAACAGCGTGATCTTCGGTGCTTTTTTCCAGTACTGCTGTGCTTCATCGACGCTACTTTCCCCCAATGTAATACCCAGTAGGTGGCTATTCCCTTCTGGAGAGACGGTCACGTTCCACGGAGTATCGAGTTGTGGATTCCGCTCCTCATCGGGCAACAGACTGGCGCCAAGAAACAGAATTGCAGTAAACAGCAGAACAGCAAGCAGGCCAGTACGTGACATGGTTATGTCTCCTCCAGTACTTTAAGAGTGGTGGGGGCAGGGAACTTCTCCACCATGCTGTTGGAGATTCGACCGTTCTTGGCCTGATGCAATGCATCGGACTCCATGATGATCAGTGCAAAAATGGTCACCATCACCGGGAGTGTGACCACAGCCGCAAACGGGAAGATGGTTGCAAAGGCGGCACCGCCATAAATGTGGATGGCGTAGAGGGTGGAGAGCAATATGATCAGCCCCAACAACATCGCCATCAACAACTTGCTGCGCTTCATCGCAATGCGCCAGTGGCACTGTACGAACCAGGGAGCCTCTTCGACCATCCTTTTTCCACGAATCATGATGTAGGCGAGTGCGGCAATCGAGGCAATCGGGGTTACCATCACCAGCTGTGGAATCGATTTGGCGATTCCCAGCGCCGAGACAAAGTAGAGGATATGGTTGACGATGAGGTTGGTGAGAAAGACCTCATGGGGGATTTTACTGGCCTTGATCTCGGCCTCATCGATTTCGAATTTCATCAGATTTATAGAAGTTAGGGTTACAGGAGTGTTGTCAGTTGGAAAATGCCAAAACCGCCGACCATTATACCTGCACTGGCCCGTATCCACCCTTTTTGCAGGTGTTCCACCATTTTTCCGGAGAGCAGGCCGATTCCCAGCAGGGCAGGTAGCGTGCCCAGCCCAAAACTACTCATGATCAATGCCCCCTGGATAGTGCTCTCTGCAGAGAGACTCCAGAGCAGTGCGGTGTAGACCAAGCCACAAGGGAGCCAACCCCAGAGCAGACCGGCAACCAGCGCTTGAGGGAGAGAACGGATCGGGATCCAGCGTTTGGCCAGTGGCTCAATCCTGCGCCAGATCAATGCGCCACCTCGCTCGATGGCAAGAATGGCGCGAGGCCACCAGCCACTGAGATAGAGGCCCAGCAAAATCATTATGCTGGCAGAGAGAAGTGTGAAGAGCTGGCGGATCACCATCCCTTCCCCCATACTACTGAGAGTGCTCCCTACTGCTGCCATTCCGGCTCCGGCAACGGTATAGCTGAGAATGCGTCCGCTGTTGTAACTCAGCAGATAGGGAATGGCCTGTTGACTGCGCTGTTGTGGGTTGATGCCGATGGTCAAGGCGGAGACGATACCGCCACACATTCCGGCACAGTGGGTGGTGCCTAGTAGCCCCATTAGAAAGGCAGAGAGATAGATCGATTCGGTCAACATGGCGCGGCAGTATACCGTAAACAGAAAAAAACCCGATACACAGTGTGTGTACCGGGTTTTTTGGGATTTGATTTAATCGTTCAGAAGGAAGCTGTACGATTAAACGCTGCAGGCAGTCTCTTCTTCGATGTTCCCCTTCTCAACGGCATCGATTGCCTTCTGATCGTGGTCGTTGGCTGGGCAGCCGCAGCTGTGGTCGCCATTCGCAGCGTGCAGGCGAGCCTGCTCCATGTGCCACTGTGCTACTTTGATATGCTGATCTACGTTCATCGTATCGCTCCTTGTAAAAAATGGATGTTTGACAATAATGGGTGCCAAATAACTGGCTGCCAACTATGATACAGTTGGCAAAACAAAAAGCAAACTATTTTAGTAAGGAATTATTGTCATGGTTGACCAGCCCCTGGATCCCGTTGTTGCTCAAGAGGTTATGACCTCCATCATCCAGCGTATTGCGACAGGACCTACGCTGAGTAAGGATATTGAGTTCGAGGAGGCGCGTACCGGAATACGTGCCATTCTGGAGGGGCATGTGAGTGAGGTGCAGGCGGCAATATTCCTCATTGCCTTGCGCATGAAACGCGAGACCGATGACGAAAATCGCGGTATTCTCAGCGGTATTCAGGACCTCACCCATGTGGCCGAGGCCAATGTGGATGAGGTGGTCGATATTGTCGATCCCTACAACGGTTACAATCGAACACTGCCTGCTGCCCCTTTCCTGCCGGCACTGTTGGCGGAGCTGGGCATTCCTGCTATTTCGCAGGGGCTGGAGACGGTCAGCCCCAAATTTGGCTTTACCCATCGCCAGATTCTGCGTGCTGCAGGCGTCAATGTGGACCTTTCAGTGGAAGAGGCGGCGGCACAGCTGAGCGACCCCGGTAAGGGATGGGCCTATGTCGATCAGCATCATGCTTGTCCAGCGCTGCACAACCTGATTCCACTGCGTAATGAGATGATCAAGCGCAGTGTTATCACCACCGTGGAGGTCTCCACCCGACCAGTACGAGCGAAGAAGCTCAACCATCAGATGACCGGTTATGTTCACAAACCTTATGCGGAAATCTACGCCATGCTGGCGCGGCATGGTGGGTTTGACTCCGCACTATTGGTACGTGGTATTGAAGGTGGTGTGACCGCCTCACTGCGTCAGGCCTCCACCACCTACCAGTTTGTTGGGGATGCACCAGAGGTGGCGGTGCAGGTTGATCCAGAATCATTGGGTATTCAGCATGATTTGCGGGCCCCAGCGATTCCGGTTGGGGTTGAGGGCAACGAGGAGATCTCCAAGGCGGCTGCAGAGGCCGGTGTCCAGGCACTTGAGGGCAAGGAGGGGATCACCTTTGATACGCTGGTGTTGAGTGGTGCGCTAGCACTGCACCATCTGGGGCGCTGTGATTCACTGGAACAGGGGGCGGAACAGGTGCGTGATGTGCTCAAGAGCGGCAAGGCGGCAGGACGCATCTGATGGAGCCGTTGCTGCAGGTGGATGAGCTGGCACAGGGGAAGATGCGTGCCTATCAGATCCAGGGGCACGATATTCTGGTGGCACATACCGAGAGTGGTTTTCATGCTATTGCCAACCGTTGTCCACATGATGTGATTGCGCTGGATCTCGGCTGCCTGGAGGGCGAGGTGGTGCGCTGCTCGCTACATGGGAGTCGTTTCAATCTCACTACAGGTAAGCCGCAGGAGCCACCGGCAGAGGAGTCGGTAAAGGTCTACCCGTTGGAGGTCAAAGATGGAGTGGTCTGGGTTGATCTGAATTAGAAGCTTGTCAATCAGATTACATTCTTCCACCTTCTTGCAGGAGAAGGGCAAAGGTGGAGGGAGAGCGTAAGAATTATTGTAGCCTCCTTCAATTGTTACAATTTTGTAACAATTTGTTTTTAAACGGAGAGAACGTTATATTTTTCACCCATGTTTGAACTCATGGGCTTGAAAAAGGGAAATGGATAACCAGATTATCGATTTCCAGACTCAACTGTTTCAGTGCAAATCCTTTGATGAGAGCTGGCAGCTCTATCTTGAGGAGATGGAGCGGTGCGGTTTTGCTCATCTGTTGTATGGATATACGCTCTTTACAGATAATGAAAGTGATCCAAGTTCGTTCGACTTTTCTGTAACCAACTACTACCAAGCGTTCTTGTCTGATTATGTCGCGGTAGATGGTATAGGTAATGATGCCTCTGTCGATTGGGCGTTAGACCATGATGAACCGGGAGAGTGGAGTCTTGAGGAGAATATTGCCAAGCTGACACCGACACAGAAGCTTGTGGATGAGGTGTCCAGAGATCACGGGATTGTCTATGGTTATACCATTCCAGTCAGGCTGCCAAGCGGGAATCTTGGTGGGGTAGGGTGTAGCGCGACGGATATTCAGAAAAAGGAGTTCAAACAGGATATTGCTCCTAAAATCGGTTACATTACGGTCATTACCAACCTGTTCCATCTACACACGTTGCAGTTCCCCAGACTGCTACAGAATGCCGTGCTGGGAGAAGACGGAGAGCCGTTGACGGAAAAAGAGCAGGAGGTGATCAAATGGTTGGCGCACGGCTACAAAATCCAGCAGATCGCCGAGCAAAAGATGTTCCGATCACAGGAGTCGGTCAACCTCTATATTCGCAAGGCCAAGAACAAACTGCAGGCACCCAATGTGGCACAGTTGGTGGCTAAGGCGATGGTGCTGCGTTTAATCTGAGACCAGAATAATGGACAACCAGATTATTGATTTTCAGACTCGACTATTCCAGTGTAGATCCTTTGACGAGAGCTGGCAGCTCTATTTGGGGGAAATGGAGCAATGTGGTTTTGCTCACCTCTCCTACGGTCATACTGTTTTTGACGATAATGAAGTTCATCCACAGAATATTTGTTACTATCTGACTAGCTATCGTCAGGAATTTGTGGATGACTATATGCAGGTAGATGGTGTAGAGAATGATATCTCGATCACTTATGCATTGTATTATGAACAGCCACTGGAGTGGGCTCTTGAAGAGAAGATCCTCCTTGAGGGGAAGAGTATAGAACTGAGCTCGGCACAGAGAGTTGTGGACGATGTATCGAAAGATCATGGTATCGTTCATGGCTACACCATCCCATTGAAGTTGCCTGGGGGGAATGTAGGTGGCGCAGGGCTGAGTGCAACCGGTATCCAGAAAAAGGAATTCGAACAGGATATCGCCCCCAATATTGGTTATATCACAGTAATCACCAATCTGTTCCATATTCAGGCACTGCAATTTCCCAGGCCATTGCGGAATGCGGTTGTCGGAAAAGAGAGAGAACCGCTCACAGTAAAGGAGCGGGAGGTGATCAAATGGTTGGCGCATGGTTACAAAATCCAGCTGATTGCTGAAAAGAAAATGTTCCGTTCGCAGGAGTCGGTCAACCTCTATATACGTAAGGCCAAGGACAAGCTGAAGGCACTCAACGTAGCACAATTGGTGGCCAAGGCGATGGTGTTGAGGCTGATTTGAACGCCGTGCGCCACTCTACCAGCAACCATATTATCGATTTTCAGGTTGGTCTGATGGACTGCTGTACAGTAGAAGAGGCATGGGCGCATTACCGGAAAGAGACAGTCGCATTGGGGTTTCTTCATGCGCAGTATGGTCATTCGTTCAGTGTGTTCCGCCGGGGAGAGGATTACAAAGGATTTGTTGTTACCGATTATCCGCAGGAATTTCTGAACGATTATGAACAGGCTGGAGGAATGGATGTCGATGCCTCTGTGCTATGCTTGGTGGAACAAGGTACGCCAACTGAATGGGGTGATCCAGAGGTGATGGAGCGCCTCCCTGAAGAGCAGAAAGTGTTGGATGAAGCCTCGCTCGACCATGGAATTTTGTATGGCTACTCAGTTCCAGCCCCAATGCAGGGTGATAATGTGGCCGGTTTTGGATTGAGCGCAACCAAGGTCGGGGAACGTGAGTTCAGACAGGATATTGCGCCACAGCTGGATATTGCAGTTGTTTTCTCTAACCTATTTCATTTCCACCTTTTGCAGATGCCTCGGCAACCAAGAGATGACTATGAGCATGATAATTGGAATCGACATTTAATTGAGAAGGAGGTTGAGGTGATCAGATGGCTGGTTCACGGTTATACGATTCAACAGATTGCAGAATTGAAAATGTTTCGCTCACAAGAATCGGTCAACCGTTATATTCGTAATGCCAAGAAAAAGTTGAAAGCTGGCAATATTGCGCAACTGGTGGGGCATGCGATGATTTTGAATCTGGTTTGAATCCACCGTTGGGTGATTAAGGAAAAATGGAGATTACGCTTACTCTAGCTATCCTGTTCTTTGTATCGGCACTATTATGGATGGCAAATCGTGCCTATCGACAGATTGAGTCACCACAAGAAGAGGTGGCCCCGAAAATCTGAACAGGCCGATAAGTGGGAAACCTGCTGACTAA
>CAYQFH010000046.1:0-20154 GCA_964416755.1 uncultured Piscirickettsiaceae bacterium
GGTACGACTGCCGCATCTCCTCCTCGATATTAATCGGGAGAACTTCCTTTGCAAATTCAGTCATTAATCTTCAGCTGCTCTTTTTCATACCGTGGCCATCCAGCACTGCGAGGTACCTTGCAAAACCACATCGATCAAGCGGCCAATTCTAACAGAACAGGGTAAAAAAGTCGCCTCAATCAGAAGGCCTTTGGCCCCTGATAACCACCTGAATCACACTGTTTTTCCTCCAACTGCTTGCGCCCCTTGTGTGAGAGATGCATGGAGAACCCATCATCCCCCAGATCGACCGATTTACGCCGTCCGAGCCGCATCAAAACCAGCCAGCTGAGCGCCAGTACCGGCAACCAGATCAGTGGTGATTTGTAGACCTCACGACCCAACGGGAAAAAGCCTTCCGGTTTCTCTGATGGTACCGGTTGCTCCACCACCACTGCCGGATCCGGAATCTCTACACCCGCCTCATCCTCATAGATATAGATATATTCATATTCCGGATTCTGTTCAGATTCACTGGCATCTTCCCACTCATCTGTCTCTGCGGTATCAGAGGCTGCTACCGCCTCCTCGACTTCAACAGCTTTCTCATCAACCTGAATTGGCGCTGCAACATCCTCTGCTTCAACTCCGGTTTGAGACTCCATAACCGATTCATCGACAGAGGGCGAGAACTCGACAGTCACCTCCTGCCCCTCTTCCAGTTCAGGTTGTCCGGCCTGATCAGGGACAACTTCGACTACTGTCGCCGCCTCATCCAACCTCTTCTCTTCCCCGTCTGCAGCCCAGACAACAACAGAGCTTCCAACAAGCACCATCCCAAAAATCGTAATCGGTACAAATTTCATCAATCCAGACAACAACCACTACTGTGTATACTGCGGATTCTCACGCTGTAACAGATCAACCAACTGCTGATAGAGTGGATCAATCACCTCCCGGTCCCCACTGGGCGCACCATCCTGCAGCGCAGCGGCAATGCGAGTCATCTCCGGCTGACCATAAGAGCTCCCCATCCCCTTGACCGCATGGGCAATGCTACGCACCTGATCCCACTCTCCGGCCTCCCACGCCTGCTGCAACTCTTGCTCCGCACCAGTCAGATAGCCCCAAAACTCCTCCCACATATCCTCATCAATCAGGCTACTGAGATCCTCTTCATCATCCTCCTCGATCGGCACCACCACCTCAACAGGCGCTGCTGACACTGGAGCCGCAGGAAAATAGCGCTCCAGTTCCGTATACAGGGTAGATCGCTTGATCGGCTTGGAGATAAAACCATTACACCCCGCCTCCTCAAAGGCGGTTCTATGCTGACTCATCACATTGGCCGTCAATGCCACGACTGGCGCCTCACACCCTCTACTGCGCAACTCATGAGTAGCCTCAATACCATCCATCTCCGGCATCTGCATATCCATCAGAATCAGACCATACTGGTTGGCAAGCCCCATCTCCAGTGCCTCCAAACCGTTATTGGCAATATCCACCTGCAAACCACACTTCTCAATCAGCAATACTGCGAGGCGCTGCAGCTGAATCGTATCCTCCGCCAACAACACACGCCCACTCAACGCGGGTATTTCACCCCTCTTCGCACTTCTCCCCTCTTCTCTGGGGCGAACCGGTTCTGTACCCTGTTTCAACGGCAACATAACGGTAAAGATCGAGCCTACCTGCTCTTCACTCTCAACCTTGATGCGCCCCCCCATCATCTGTGCCAACTGCTGGGCGATAAACAGCCCCAGACCGGTCCCCCCAAAACGGCGTGAGATCGAACTGTCTGCCTGTTCAAACGGGGTAAAGAGTCTGGAGACTGTCTCGCTCGACATCCCTACCCCCTGATCCTTTACCTGCAACTTGAATTCGGTCATTCCCGGAACATTCAACTGTGTTTGCACCACCAGCCCAATACGCAGCACCACCTCCCCCTTACCATCACTGAATTTGACTGCATTACTGAGCAGATTAAACAGAATCTGAGAGATACGAATCTCATCGCCAATCCATTGACTCTGCAGAAGCGATTCAACCTCAGCGGCGATCTTCAACTTGACCGTGACCCCCTTCTCCGAGCCATACACCTTGATCAACTCTGTCAGATCAACCAGAATCTTGCGCAGATCGAATGGCTGTTCATTAAGCTCAAACTTGTTGGAACGGATCTTCGACATATCGAGAATATCGTTCACCAGTTGCAACAGCGTCTTGCCTGCAAGAATACTGCTATCGAGCATCTCCCGATACTGTTCAGGGATCTGTGACTCCTCCCGCAACACCTCGTTATAACCAATAATG
Source organism: uncultured Piscirickettsiaceae bacterium (assembly GCA_964416755.1). Classification (GTDB taxonomy): domain Bacteria; phylum Pseudomonadota; class Gammaproteobacteria; genus Thiopontia. Next base: position 2,296 of record CAYQFH010000046.1, read on the forward strand.
GTGGTCAACGGGGTACGCAGCTCGTGACTCATACTGGAGAGGAAGTCATCCTTCGCCTTGTTGGCATGCTCCAGCTTGCTCTCTGTCTCCTTGCGTCGGCGGATCTCCTGCTGCATCTCTTCTGCAAGCCCCAGCAACGCCTGATGCGTTGAGTGCGTTTGATTCAGTTCACTCCATTTGGCACACCCTTCAACCACCCGCTGGTAGACCTCGTCGGTATTGAATGGCTTTCCCATGAAAGAGAAGTTACTACCTAGGACACTGCGAATATGATCAAGCGTGTAATCACTATAGGCGGTTGTGATGACAATCTCGATCTCATTGGAGATCTGCCGAATCTGTCTGGCCGTTTCCAGCCCATCTATTCCCGGTGGCATACGCATATCAATCAGCGCAATCGCAAATGGACTCCCCTCCTGCTGCGCCTCAAGCACCGCAGCAACGGCATCCTGTCCCTGCTTTGCCGTCGTGATATCGAATTTTGAACGCACATCCTTGGACTTATCCTGCGCCCCTGAATCAAGCCCAATGGAACCCATCAGGCGATCCAGATTCTCCTCAAACTCCTGCCCCTCCACATCTTCCCCCAGCGTGGAAAGCAGAAAATCGAGATTCGCCTGCTCGTCATCCACCAGCAGCACACGGCTATTTTCCTGACTCCGTTTACGCTCATGATTCAATGACTCTGCTTCTTCGGCATCCATCTGTTCATTGAGACGACGGTTCAGCAAATAGTCACGGATCAACCCCATTTTCCTCAGGGTGACGCTCAATCCCTGATCCTTCTGCAGCCAATAGACTGCACCAGCCATTGCCGCAGAGATCTCATCTCCGATATTGGTAAACAGCACCGGCAGTACCAACGTGGTTGCAGGGGTCTCCTGCAGTTTGCGAATCAACCGATCCCCAGTCTCCACCGGCATGTGATAGTCAATCAACGCCAGATCAGGAGGGTCCTCAAGCGCCATATCCATCGCTTGCGCCACAGACTCTGCTGAACGTACCGTAAAACCGATTGATTCCAAATGCGCCTGATAGCTCTTTCTGATCGCCTCCGAATCATCCACCAACAGCAGCGTCAATGGAAACCCGACCTGTTCCAGCTTCTTCCGCACCACCTCTGTAGAGTCCGGTTCTGACAGCGGATCCTCCGACAATAGCAGTCGCAGATCCTGGTAGGCCTGCAAAAAGGTATTTTTATGGTTTAACTCGGCAATCCGCTGTTCACGGGTAACCGCATTCTGGTGCAACAGATCCGTAGAGCGGATTCGCTCCCGCAGTCGTTGTGTCTGCAACTCAACCTGGTACTCCAGATTCTCTTTCAGGGATTTCAACTCATCCGACTGGTTCCAACTCCAGCAGCAGTTTCGTACTGTCTGATAAAGCTCTTCCATCTGTAGCGGCTTGTGGAAAAAGAGTACCTGCCCCCCCACCTCTGAACAGATTCTGTCGGTGGTGTGGTCACTATAGGCGGTCACAAAAACCAGCTGGATATCCTGATCCATGGTACGGATTCGGCGTGCCGTCTCCAGTCCGTCAATACCGGGGGGCATCCGCATATCGACCAGAGCCACGGCATATGGCCTGCCATCCTGCAGAGACTGCTCCACTGCAGCAACAGCATCCAATCCTTGAGAACAGCTGGTCAAGTCGTATGGCTGACGCTCCAGTTCCTCTGCGACCTGCGAAGATTCACCCTTATCACCCAGCAAACCGGTGATACTATCCAGCTCCCCTTCGTAATCTCCAGCTCTGGATCCGCTCTGTTCGCCTTTGTCCGCAAAAAGCCGTTGATAGAGTGCCAGAATCAGCGGGTCATCGTCCACTGCCAACACACGACGATTCTCGACTCGTTCGCTGTTGCGGATCATCAGGTGGCCATGCCCCTTCTCTGCTCAAAACGCTCCAACAGATCCTCTACCTGTGCACTGCGTATCGGTTTCACCAGAAACCCATCCACACGAGCCTCCTTGGCATCCATGACGCTGTCCTCTACCGAGTTGGCACTGACCATGGTGATGAAAACCTCCTCATCAATCGAACGAATCTCCTGCAGCGCCTGTAGTCCGTTCATTCGAGGCATGTCGATATCCAGCATTACGATATCGGGAGTTCTCTGTTTAAGAGATTCCTTCATAAAGAGATGTACCGCCTCAGATCCATCCTCAGCCAGAATAAACTCTTGAACCCCCAGCTTACGCAATACCGTGCGCAACAGATTACGCATCGGCGCCATATCGTCCGCAATCAACACCCGCCAGGGACGCGCTTTGACATCCATTCCCTAAAACTCCAAAACAGTTCGCTGTCATCTATTGATAATCAGCTGAGTCTCTCATTGTTAGGTGAACAGATCAACCTTATGGCTCACGCCATCACTCTACCGGACTATTATGCACCTACCACAAGAGATCAAATTTTGCTTAATGCCCTAAAATTCACGCCACTCCTCCAAGGTCTTACTGCACTTTGAAGAAATCGGTTCTCTGACGCATTTCGGTAGCATCCTGCTCCAGATACTGACTCACTGAGGCAAGCTCTTCGGTCATCGCCGAATTCTGCTGATTGACGGTATCAAGCTGGGAGACCGCCACGTTGACCTGGTTGATCCCCTGGTTCTGCTCCTGCGCTGCCGAGTCGATCTCTCCAACGATGTCACTCAGTTTGGTAATAGTCTCTATAATCTGTTTCAGCGCCTCGGCGGAGTCATGCACCAGCCTCTCTCCCTCTCCAACTCGCTCACCACTGCGTTCAATAAGTTGCCGGATCTCTTTCGATGCCTCCGAGGAGCGCTGCGCCAATGCTCTGACTTCACTGGCAACAACGGCAAAGCCGCGACCATGCTCTCCAGCACGGGCCGCCTCCACTGCTGCATTAAGGGCAAGGAGGTTGGTCTGGAAGGCGATACTGTCAATCAGACTGATGATATCGGAGATCTGTTCACTCGCCTCACTGATTTTACCCATCGCTTCTGCCGCCCGGGTGGTGACATCACTACCTCCAGAGGCGGCCTGTTTGGCCTCACTCACCAGTTGGTAGGCAACCCGGGAGTTGTCCGCAGTCATTTTGACGGTACCGGCCATCTCTTCCATGCTGGCAGCAGTCTGTTCGAGAGAGGATGCCTGTTCTGCTGCACGCTGGGAGAGATCATCCGAGGAACTCGCGACCTCTTCAGAACGATCGACTACGGCCATGACCCGTTTGCGCACATCCCGAATCACTTCCTCCTGATGTTTCATACTGTTATTGAAACTGACAGAAAGCTGTTCAAACAGGCCCTTGCTGTTTTGATCCATACGACAAGTGAGGTCTCCCTCCTCCATCTTCTGCAGTGCCAATAGTGCGGAGTGAATCGGTTGGCGTACCGCCTGCATCATACTATTGATGTTTTCGTTCAGGGTACGGTAAAAGCCCTCCATTCCAGCGGTATCCAATGCATTATCGAGTTCACCATTGCGCACGCCTTCGATCAGAGTATTAAGCTGCTCCTGAACCTGCAGTTCCTCGGTTTCATCGGTCCATTCAACTACAGAGCCGAGACGCTTGTTTTGCTGATCAATCACCGGATTGACAACCAGACTGAAGTTGCGGCCACCTACGACCAGTTTGGCGCTGATGGCCTGTGTAAATTCGGCCAGCATTCTGGCCTGATGTTCCGGTTTTTTGTGGAAAATATCCATATTTTTACCCACCAGTCCTTCAGCCTGAAAGTGGGGAAGCTCTTTCTGGATAGCACTTTCATTGCGCCGCAGTAGTTGATCTACCGCATCATTGGTATAGATGATGTTGCGGTTCTCATCGGCCACCATGACATTGGCGGAGACGTTGTCGAGGGCAACCCGGATACGGCGGTTCTGTTCAGCCTCTCTGCGAGCCTCATCCACAGAGACACCAGTCAGGATCTGCATCATTTTAAGCTGTTCCTGCAGTGCCCGGATTTCGGGGGTATTGGTGAAGTGAATTGCGGTATCGTAGCGCTGCTGGCTGATCTGGCGCATCGCGGCAGCTGCTTCGTTGAGTGGTGCAATCAGCGAGCGGACAACCAGAGTGGTGCCAAGTGCACTGATCAGAGGGATGATTAATAGCTGTTGCAAAGTGAGCTCCCATCCCAATAGCGGGCCTCCTCCCAGCAATGGCAACAGCGTGAAGAGGAACGCAGCCAGTCCGCTCTTGAGGGGAAGTGGCAAACGGCTACAGAGGCGTATCCGTTTCAGCCAGAGCTGGAACGGAGTGTAGACATTTCCCTGTTCAATCTTCAATTCGCCGCTGGCGATGGCCCGGTATGCCGCTTCGGTAGCCTGTTTGGTTGCTTCATCAGTAACCGGAGTGCGGTAGGAGGTGTAGCCAATCACCTCATCGTTTTCGAGGATGGGACAGGCGTTGGCATGAACCCAGTAGTGGCTGCCATCCTTGCAGCGATTCTTGACCACCTGACTCCAAGGACGGCCCGCCTTGAGAGTCTCCCAGAGATCTTCGAAAACTCGGGGTGGAACATCGGGATGGCGGACTACATTGTGGTTGTGGTTATAGAGTTCGTCCTGGCTGAAGCCGGAGATTTTGATGAAGACATCGTTGGCACTCTCGATGATCCCCTTGAGATCGGTCTTGGAGACCAGCGTCTCTCCGGCAGGAATCACTGTCTCTTGCTGAGTGACCGGTTGGTTATTTTTCATTCAATCTCCTCCTCCATGAAAAAATCGACTTTTGTCAAATATAAGGGACAGTCTAACAACATTCCCTACTCTTTTCATAGGATTTATATCGAGATAACCCAGAACACTATTCCCCATCAATCCGGATCGGCAGCTCTATTCTCATCTGCGCTCCCAACCCCTTGCCCTTACTCTCCAGCACAATACTCCCCCCTAGGCTGCTGATGAAGTTTCCTGCTGAATGCAATCCATAGCCACTACCACGCTCCTTGGTACTGAAGTGAGACTGAAATACCTCCTCCAGCATCTCTTGCACCAGACCACAACCATTATCCACAACCACAATCTCGAATCGATCTGAAGAGAGCAGCCGGGTCGTCAAAACGATCTCACCGTTCAACTCCGGTTGCACCCTCATCTGCTCAACAATGGCCTCCATACTGTTCTTGATTAGATTCAGCATCAACTGAATCATTGGATTGCGAGGCAACATCAGCGACGGCAGCTGCTCATCCAGACGAGATATGAAGGTGATTCTACGTTTATCCAGGCCATCCTGAATCAACCCCAAAGTATCCGACAGCAGTGAACTGAATCTGAACCGGGTTGCATGCACGATCGGACGTGCCGCGCTCTGCTGAATGGAGATCACCTCACCAACATGCTGTATTGCGGTATTGAGTTTCACCAGATAACCGCCAACCCCTTCTTCACTGGTGATCTTTTGCAGCAGATCGCCACTTTGAGTGAGCACTTCACTCAAGCGCTGTGGATCATCAACCCCCTCCTGCGCACTTTTCTCCCCCTGATTCTGCAACAACACAGCAACTCGCTCCACCACTTTCAACTGCTTGTCAACATTGGAGACATTACCGGTCATACCGGTAATTGCGTTACCAATATTATGGAGAACCGAAGCCCCCATCTCGGCGATACCCGCCTGGAATGCACCATACTGCTCCTGCTGCTCTGCTTTGAGACGCTCTCGCAGATCATGCAAGACCCAGATCGTATAGCGACTCTCATCCGTTGATGATTCGGAACAGAGCGCCGGGATATCCTCTCCATCCAGCGGGTGAACCATCACTTCACGCTGATCCTCATGACTCTCGACAAAGCGGGAGACCTCTTGCCGTTGCAGCGTCTCTGCAGTCTGTCCCAACAGCTTCTCTGCAGCGGGATTTACCTCGACAATTTTTCCCTGCTCATCCAGCACAATCAGACCATCCGCCATCGATGAGAACACCTGATTCATGGTCTCAAACTGCTCTCTGACCTGTTGATCCAGGCGCTGCGTCGTCTGCTGAAGCTGGTTGTAGGTGGATGCCAGCCGATCCACCTCAGAAACCCCCTCCATCTTCAACCTTCTGGATGACTCGGGAGACTGCTCCTGCTCCTTGAGTTGAGTCGTCATCTCCTTGATCGGGCGCACCACAGAGCGACCTGCAACAACAATGCCTGCTACCAGGGCAACCAGATCAAGCAGCAAGACCACCAGCAACGTTCGATGCAACTTCTCCAGAGAAGACAAGGCATCCTCCCGATCCTCTCCATAACGCAGAGTGATTGCCGAGAATAGTTGTAGTGACTGTTCACTCCCAATGACACTGGATAACTCATCTGCAACATCAACAAAACCAAGTTCATCATCCACTCCCCACAACGCTGAGTAGAGCACCACATTGTCTGCTGTACGCAGTAATACTGTCCCTATCGGCAGATGCTCTCCCAGATATTCCAGTAGTACCTTGCGCTCTACCTCCAGCAGCAAAATTCCCTCTGGCACCCCCTGGTACTCGATCGGCGTAGCAAAAATAAACTTGCGGCGCTGAGCATCAATATAGAGATGCTCTCCACCAGACATTACCAGATCGATCCAGGACTGCTGCTGGTAACTCTCTGAACCTGCACCAACCAATTGCCGCCCCTTATAGTCCAGTACCTTGAGTGAAACCTCTCTCAGACCAGCAATCTTCAGTGAACGGAAGAAGGTGTTGATGTAGCTCTCATCATACCTGGAACCCCCACCACTGAAATCATCATGGATCAGCGTATTTACAATCAGGCTGGTGGCTGCCAGATTACGAACCACAAAGAGCACGTTGGAGAGTCGGGTATCGGTTGCCAACACCAACCCCTCCGTCCTCTCTGCAATACGGTTGACCGTCTCCTCTTCCAGTGAGCGCTCACTCACCTCAATCACCACCATCCAGATGACCACCAGCACCGCAATGGAGACTGGAAGCACCCTCCAGAGGACGCTTCCCAGCAGCGTACTATTTCTGAGGAACAATCGCTCCATCCTTACCATAACGAGCCATACGGAAATCCTCTACAGTCAGCGCATCATGCTTTTGTGCGGTAAATGGTGGCTGATAGGTTCTGACCAATCCACGATGAGATGGAATCTGCTCCAGTGCCTGCTGAACCGCTTCACGCTCAGCCACCCCGGCACGTTGCAACGCAACTCTGAGCAAATGGATCAAATCATAGGCATGTGCCGTCCCGACCGGGGCAACAATGGACTTCTCCGGTCTATCCCCCGCTCCACAGCTGTACTTTTCACAGTAACGTTTGACCAATCCAGTCGAACGGGCAGGATCTGTTGGATCAAGAAAGGAATAGGTCTGCAAAAACTGTAGATCGACCTGATCAACCAGTAGTGTGCCCACCTCCTGATGGAAATTACCACCAGTAATCCCCCAATGCGAGAAGATCGGCAGACGGGATGAGGGGGACAATTGAGCCATCCCTTTAACCACCTGCTTCCCTTCAGGCGCATTGGCAACCAGCAGAATCGCTTCCACTCCGATCTGACTCATCTTGTCCAGAATTGGAGCAAACTCCTCCTCCCCCCAATGAAACCACTCTACCGCCGCAGGCTGTAGCTGCTGCTTCTCAAGTGCAGTGCTCATCGCCTTCAGATTGGACTTTCCCCACCCGGTTCGCTCCAGCAGCAAACCAACTTTCTTGTGCCCTTTGGAGAGCGCCTGTCCCACCAGAAACCCACCCGCATACTGGTCACGTACCGAAACCCGAAACACATAGTTGGGTTGAAATCCGTTCTCCACTACCGGCGTACCTGCCGCCCAGGGGATCAGAAAGGGGAGTTTGTGATGGTGTACACGCTTCAACTCTCTCATTGCTACGGGGGTGTGCAGCCCGCCCACTACCGCAACCAGATCCTCCATTGCAGCAAAATCTTCAATATTATCGATCCCACGTGCCGGATTACCCCGATGATCTCGTGCGACCAGCTTCAGCGATCGTCCCAGCACACCGCCCTGTGCATTGATCTCATCCATCGCCAGTTCTACACCACGGCGAATCGACTCGCCAGAGCGGGCAGAACCTGAACTGAGATCGGCATCCAATCCAACCAGAATCGGTTTCTCTGCAGCCTGCACTGTAGTCACCACAAACATCGCCACCCATACCAGCTTCCTGTTCAAACAAAACTTCATCTCTGTTCTCCTTCTGTATTTGTGCGTCACTTCTGTCTCTTCAAACGCTTTTCCACCCAACCAGGCAGACGGAAACCATTCTTCTCCAGCAATTGCCGATTGGCATCCAGCTTCCACTGCTTATTGGTGGTCATCGCAATCGAGCGGATATCCTCCCCCCTCAGGATATCCAGCGCCTTCTGTCCACTCCAGATTCCCTGCTCCTCCGCAACTTTCCCCATGGTGATATGGGAAAGTCTGCTCATCCAGGGGTTGACTGTCACGGTAAATACCCTACTGTGCCGCTGCACCCAACGCTCTGCTGCACGCTGATCCCAATTGCGAATTCCAGCGTTATTGCTGAGCACCAAAACCTCGCGTGGATGTTGAGCCTTACGATAAGCCGACTTCCACTGTTCAAAGTCTTCAACCAGATGTGGTATCAGCTTGATTCCACGCTGCGCAAACTCCCGTTCAAAGCGGGTAAACTCTTTCTGCTCGGTCACCACATCGGCAGCAATAAAGTGGGCCTCGGTTTTCCTGCCAGCCGCAACTTGAATCCCCACCTTGATCAATGGAATGATCGGTGAGACCTCAACCATGCCAGTCACGTTACTGGCTGGAAAGCCATACCGTTTCGCCTCCCAATTGACCCCGCAGAAGAGTATCGGTAGATCTCCCCCTTTGAGATAGGGAACAACCACATACTTGGAGGCATTGTCATCTGCCGCAATCACCACATCCGGCTTCCACGACTCAATCAACGCAACTGCTTCTGCCGCTTTTTGCTCAATCCACTCGGGTGATTTGTTACGTTTGGAGTCAAGAAAGAAACGCCTTATCTCGCACTCACCCTCCAGCACCTGTGTGGCACCGCGATCAATACCATCATTCCACTCATAGCCTGGATGGTAGGAGTAGAGCAGCAGACAGCGTGGATCATCCGCCTGCGCAATACCGCTCCAGATCTGCAGCAACATCAGGCCCAGCACAGCGACCTGTCCCCTCTTTACCATACTTTTAAATGAATCGTTCATCACCTCCTCCCCACAATTGTTGGCAGAGTATACAAAAAATATGCTAGATCGTTGCCTGTGTACCTGTTACGAATCAAACAGTGCTGCAATCTTCTCCGTGGTTGGATTTTCCACAACACCTCGCTCGGTAACGATCATGTCGACCAGATCGGCTGGGGTCACATCAAACACCGGGTTCCAGCCATTCGCCGACTCGGCCGCCATCCGGCCTCCGTTACTGCAGGCAAACAGCTCTCCGGACTCACGCACCTCGATCGGGATCTCTTCGCCGGTGGCCACATTGTGATCAATGGTCGAGGTGGGGGCTACCACCATGAATTTGATGCCATGAAAACGGGCCGCAATGGCTGTGGTGTAGGTGCCGATTTTGTTGGCTACATCACCGTTGGCAGCGATGCGATCCGAACCGACCACCACCCACTGCACCTTACCCTGCTTCATCAGCCAAGAGGAGGCACCATCGACCAGCAGTGAGGTGGGGATTCCATCCTGCAGTAACTCCCAGGCTGTGAGGCGTGCCCCCTGCAGCCAGGGACGGGTCTCATCGGCAAAGACCGCACTCAGCCGCTTCTCTTCCCAGGCCGCTCGGATTACCCCCAGCGCGGTACCATATCCTCCGGTAGCCAGCGCTCCGGCATTGCAGTGGGTCAACACCCCACTACCTGACTCAATGTAGGCCGCCCCCAGCTTGCCCATGGTCTTGCAGGCATCAATATCCTCCTGATGGATCACCTCTGCTTCATCCTCTAACCGTTGCAGTAACGTAGCCTCATCGCCATCCAGCAGCCCACGCATCCGCTCAATCGCCCAGTGCAGATTGATGGCCGTCGGTCGCGCCTGTGCCAGCTCATCCAGATCATCCTCCAGTGCAGCACGCCATGCGCCACAGACACTGCAATCGATACGATTACGTGCCGCCAGCACCACACCATAGGCAGCAGTGACACCAATAGCCGGTGCTCCCCGCACCACCATGTCACGAATCGCCAGCCCCACCTCCCCTACATCGGTATAGGTGATGTACTCCTCCTGCAGCGGCAACAGTCGCTGATCCAACAGAATCAACTGCTCTCCGTCCCACTGGATTGCGGGGGACTCCTTGCGATCCATCATCATCTCTTCAGCTCCTTCCCTTGTAATTTTGTGAACAGCCCGTAATCTTACCCTCATGTCCACTACAAATGCGAAACAGATTGATACTCTGATCCACGCCCGCTGGGTCATTCCGATTGAGCCAGCTGAAACTGTTCTGGAGCACCACACGGTTGCCATCCAGGATGGCAGGATTCTGGAATTGCTTCCCACAGAACAAGCTCGCTCAAAATACCGGACAGAGCAGAGCTTTGAACTGAATGAACATGCAGTGATGCCAGGACTGATCAACAGCCACACCCATGCTGCCATGTCCCTGATGCGTGGTCTGGCCGATGACCTGCCACTGATGACCTGGCTGCAGGAACACATCTGGCCCGCTGAACAGCAGTTTGTCAGTGAGTCTTTTGTGCAGGATGGCAGTGAGCTGGCAATTGCCGAGATGCTCCGTAGCGGCACCACCTGCTTCAATGACATGTACTTCTTCCCGGAGATGACAGCACAGGTTGCCACTCAGATCGGCATGCGTGCTGTGATCGGACTGTTGATGATCGACTTCCCGACCGCCTGGGGGAGTGGACCGGATGAGTATTTCGAGAAGGGGATCACCATTCGCGAGCAGTACCGCAACTCCTCTCTGATCCACACCACCTTTGCACCGCATGCACCCTATACCGTTTCGGATGAGCCATTGGAGCGACTGCAGATGCTGGCAACCGAACTGGACCTTCCGGTTCACATGCATATTCATGAAACTGCGACGGAAGTTTCCAATGCCATCACTAACTCCGGTATTCGACCACTACAGCGACTGGAGCAGCTGGGACTGCTCAACCCGCGTCTGGCTGCTGTCCACATGACTCAGCTGACCAATACCGAAATCGAATTACTGGCGGAGCGCAATGTCAGCGTGATTCATTGCCCGGAGTCCAACCTCAAGCTGGCCAGCGGTTTCTGCCCGGTTCATGCGCTGATGGAGGCGGGCGTCAACGTAGCCCTCGGCACTGATGGTGCAGCCAGCAACAACGATCTCGATATGCTGGGCGAGCTGCGTACAGCAGCACTGCTGGCCAAGGGGGTGGCAAACGATGCCACCGCCCTACCGGCACATCAGGCACTGAGAATGGTTACGCTCAACGGCGCACGAGCTATAGGGCTGGAGCAGCAGATCGGTTCACTGATCACCGGAAAGGCAGCTGACCTGATCGCAGTTAATCTGGGAACTTTAGAGTCACAACCACTCTATGATGTTGCTTCCCATCTGGTTTACGCCACTACTCGCAATCAGGTGGCAGAGGTGTGGGTCAACGGCGCACATCTGCTGCGTGGCGGTGAGTTGGTGACGCTGGAGAGTGAAAAAGTGAAGCGACACGCCAAGGAGTGGCAGGGTAAAATAGCCCGATGAACGAGCACAGTGAGAAAAGCACCCCCAACGTAGACCCGGAAGAGATTGCTAAATTCGAGGCACTGGCCCACCGCTGGTGGGATCGTGACAGCGAGTTCAAACCGCTGCACGACATGAACCCTCTGCGCCTGGACTACATTGAGCGTTTTACTCCAATGGCAGGAATGAAGATTCTCGACGTCGGCTGTGGAGGTGGCATACTCTCTGAAGGGATGGCACATGCCGGAGCAACGGTGAGTGGTATCGATATGGGCGAGGCACCCCTCTCGGTCGCCAAACTCCACCTGTTGGAATCGCAATTGGAGATCGAATATCGGCAGATCCCGGTCGAAGCACTGGCCGATGAGCAGCCCGGCAACTACGACATCATCACCTGTATGGAGATGCTGGAACACGTACCCGACCCTGCATCAACCATTCAAGCCTGCAACACACTGGTGAAACCAGAGGGGCATCTCTTTTTCTCCACCATCAACCGCAACTTGAAGTCCTACCTGATGGCGATCATCGGGGCAGAGTATGTGCTCAACCTGCTCCCGAAGGGCACCCACGAGCACGACAAATTCATCAAGCCTGCCGAGCTGGAGCGCTGGTGTCGTCAGGCCAATCTCTCGATTGATGATCTGACCGGCATGCACTACAACCCGCTGACCATGGTCTATACACTGGGGGGTAATGTGGACGTCAACTACTTTGCCCATGCCTGCCCGACCAACGGATAACCATTTGTGAAGGTGAGGGCGGTTCTGTTTGATCTCGACGGTACGCTGGCTGATACCGCACCCGATCTCGCCTACGCCCTAAACCAGACCCTGATCGAAGCGGGCCGATCTCCCCTACCACTGGAGCCTATCCGTGCGGTTGCCTCCAACGGCAGTGCACCACTGATCCAACTGGGCTTTGGTGATGTCATCAACTCCACCGAGTTTGAGCAGCGGCGTCAACGGCTCCTGGAGATCTATCTCGACAATCTGACCCGTGAAACCACACTGATGTCAGGTATGGAGCCCTTGCTGGAGCAACTGGAAGCCGCATCCATTGCCTGGGGGGTGGTCACCAACAAGCCGGCTCGTTTTACCGATCCACTGATGGAACAGCTCAGCCTGACACAGCGAGCCTCCTGCATCATCAGTGGCGATACCACTGAATACGCCAAGCCACATCCTCGCCCACTGCTGCATGCCTGTGAGTTGATGACACTGAAACCGCAACAGTGCATCTACATCGGGGATGCCAGCCGCGATATCGAGGCGGGGCAACGGGCAGCCATGCAGACGGTTGCCTGCCGGTTTGGTTACCTTGCGCCGGAGGATGAGATCGAGCACTGGGGGGCCGACTACGTTATTGACCATCCACAGGAGATCCTGCAGTGGATCTGACATTGATTGCTCTCTCTACCCTGTTGACCGTCATCGCACTGCTGTTCTGGCGTAGAGGGGAGCAGGCTCGGAAAGAGAGTCAACAGCTACGCGAAGAGAATATGCGGCTCAACGTCACACTGGAGAGTGAACGCAGCCACCTTGACGCACAACTTGAACATGCCCGCAGCGAGAACCGCGAGCAGATCCAGCAACTGGTTCAGGAGCTCTCCAGCAACGCCCTCAAGCACAACAGCGAATCCTTCCTCAAGCTGGCACAGGAGTCCCTCACCAAACACCATACCCAGTCAGACAGCGAACTGAAACAGCGCCAGCAGGCAATTGATGCACTACTGCAACCGATCCGCACCACACTGGAGAAGAGTGAGAAGCAGCTGCGGGAGATCGAGAAGGAACGCAAGGAGCAGTATGGTGCCCTCACCCACCACCTCGAGAGTATCACCCTGACTCAGCAGCAGCTACAGCAGGAGACCCGCAATCTGGTGCAGGCACTGCGTCGCCCCGAAGTACGCGGACAGTGGGGTGAGCTGACCCTGAAACGACTGGCCGAATTGGCTGGAATGGTGGAACATGCCGACTTTATCGAACAGGAGCAGACGGAGAGTGAAAGCGGCCTGCTGCGTCCTGACATGGTGATCCACTTGCCCGATCAACGTGCCATCATTGTTGATGCCAAGACCCCGCTAGACGCCTATATCAGCGCCACCGAAGCAGCCAGCGATGAGGAACGATTGCAACATCTACAGCACCATGCGCGCAATGTACGCAAAAGGGTCAAGGAGCTCGCTGCCAAGAGCTACTGGTCACAGTTTGAAGAGAGCCCCGATTTTGTGGTGCTCTTCATTCCCGGTGACCAGTTCCTCAGCAGCGCACTGGAGCAGGACCACACACTGCTGGAGGATGCGCTACGTGAAAAGGTGATCCTTGCCACACCAACCAGCCTCGTTGCACTACTACGTGCAGTTGCCTTTGGCTGGAAACAGCAGGAGGTGGCGCGTAATGCAGAGACCATTCGTGAAGTGGGTGTGCAACTCTATGATCGGCTCGCCACCTTCAGTAACCACCTGACCAAGGTGGGCAAGAGTCTGGGCAGCGGTGTCGACGCCTTTAATAAGGCAGTCGGTTCACTGGAACGCAACGTACTACCTGGTGCCCGCCGCTTTACCGAGATGGGCATTCATCCCGGAAAAGAGCTGAATGAACCGACCCCAATTGAGAAACTGACCCGCACACCGAAGGGGCTGGATGCTCCTGAAAAGGAGTAAAAGATGGACAAGAGCTATACCCCCGCACCAGACCTGCTGCAAGGACGTACCATACTGGTCACTGGTGCCGGTGATGGATTGGGACGTGCTGCCGCCGAGCGCTATGCGGCACATGGAGCAACTGTGCTTTTGGTGGGGCGTACCGTATTCCGGCTGGAAGACACCTATGATGCCATCATCAAGGCAGGCAATCCGGAACCCTATATCTTCCCTCTCGATTTCAAAAAGGCGGATGAAGAGGCGTACCAGGGACTGGCAGGTGGTATTGCCAATGCAATCGGCCATCTGGATGGGCTACTCCACAATGCTGCACATCTGGGTGATCTCAGCCCCATCGAACACTACACGCTCAAGCAGTGGGAGACTGTATTCAAGGTCAATGTCACCGCTGAATTTCTGCTTACCAAATACACCATTCCACTGCTGCGCCAATCCAAATCTGCCTCAATGATTTTTACCAGTTCCGGGGTAGGTCATAGTGGTCGTGCCTACTGGGGGGCCTATGCCGCCTCTAAATTTTCCAATGAGGGGATGGCACAGGTTCTGGCAGATGAACTGGAGACTGATGGCATCCGGGTCAACACCATCGATCCAGGTGTTGCCAGAACCGTTCTGCGGGCAAAGGCATTCCCGGCAGAAAATCCCAATAACAATCCGGAACCTGCGGCTCTGATGGGAGCCTATCTCTATCTGATGGGGGGCGACAGCAGTGAAATCAACGGGCAGCGGATTGATGCATGGATCAGTGGCTGATCAATCCTGATCACCCTTCTCCTTCAAAAACCGAATCACCCACCAGATAACGAGACCCAACAGCGCCAGCAGTAACCAGATACGCCACATAGCTAGCGAATTGCTCCGGCCGCCCTGAACTCACCAATCATGTTGCGTCCGACGGCCAGATCAGATGCCTTGTGGCCATCATCGTTCTCTACATCCATCACGGCCCCTGCCTTTACCAGCATATGCACCATCGCCCGGTTACCGCGACGTACCGCTGTATGAAGTACTGTATCACCATGTCTACCCTGCGCATTGATATCGGCACCACTCTCCACCAATAACGCTGCCATCACAATCAGATCACGGTTAACCGCCTCTTGTAGCGGAGTATCACCAAAACGATTTCTGTGGTTGAGATCGGCACCATGTTTGATCAGCAGCTCTACCAGTCCATGATTCCCACGATAAACCGCCTGTAGCAAGGGCGAATCACCAAAGTGGTTCTCGATATTGACATTGGCGCCCCCCTTGATCAGCAACTCAATCATCTCCGGGGTACGCGCGAGATGGAGTGGTGTCTCTTTGTAACGATTGGCCTTGTTGATACCGTGCTTTCCAGCAATGAACTGCTTCACCCGCTCCAGATCATTGCGCTCCACATACTCATGCACTGAGTGGTCTGCCCGCACCAATGACGTGGTCAGCATAAAAGCGATCAACAGAACTCCTCTTTTCATCATCACTTCTACCTCCTCCTGAAGAGAATGGTGCCCGGAGCCGGAATCGAACCGGCACGGTATCGCTACCGAGGGATTTTAAATCCCTTGCGTCTACCAATTTCGCCATCCGGGCACAAAAAAACCACCGAATTATACCATCCGGCGGCTTCTCTGTTATCGATAGGCGATTAAACCCGATTATGCTGCCTCTCGCTCACCACTCTCTACAGCATCAACCTCCCCCTCAATCACTTCCAATTTGGGCTGATTCGGCAGCAGTTTCTCACGAATCTGCTGCTCAATCTCCTGCGCCATCTCCGGGTTCTCCTTGAGGAACTGACGCACATTGTCTTTGCCCTGACCAATTCGCTCCTTGCCATAGCTGTACCAAGCACCCGATTTCTGCACAATTCCTTGATCCACACCGAGATCAATGATCTCCCCTTCACGCGAGACCCCCTCACCATAGAGGATATCAAAGGTAACCTGTTTGAACGGGGGCGCCACCTTGTTTTTAACTACTTTTACTCTAGTATCGTTACCGAGGATCTCATCCCCCTTCTTGATCGCACCGATACGGCGGATATCAAGGCGTACCGAACTATAGAATTTCAGTGCATTACCACCCGTTGTGGTCTCCGGGCTACCGAACATCACCCCGATTTTCATGCGGATCTGGTTGATAAAGACCACCAATGTATTGGAGCGTTTGATATTGGCGGTTAGTTTGCGCAACGCCTGAGACATCAGCCGGGCCTGCAGACCGACATGGGCATCCCCCATATCTCCCTCCAGCTCCGCCTTCGGGGTCAAGGCTGCCACCGAGTCGACAATGACGATATCAACCGCCCCGGAGCGCACCAGCATGTCGGTGATCTCCAGTGCCTGCTCACCGGTATCAGGCTGGGAAACCAGCAGATCATCAACATTGACCCCCACCTTCTGCGCATAGGTGGGATCGAGTGCATGCTCCGCATCGACAAATGCAGCAGTACCCCCCAGCTTCTGCATTTCCGCCACCGCATGCAGCGTCAGCGTGGTCTTGCCGGAGGATTCCGGGCCATAGATCTCGACAATACGACCACGTGGCAGGCCACCAATACCGAGCGCAATATCCAGCCCCAACGAACCAGTGGAGACACTATCGATATCGCGATGTGCTGTCTCATCCCCCATACGCATAATCGAGCCCTTGCCGTACTGGCGCTCAATCTGCCCCAGCGCCATATCCAGCGCCTTTCGCTTGTTTTCATCCATCTTATCTGCTTTGGAATCTGCCTTCTGACCCATTTCCAACCTCCAATATATTTTAACTCAAGAGAACAGAAGAGAACTTAGGTTCTCTTTTTGTTCTTAATATACCGTTCAATTCTGGAAATGCAAGAAACTTTTTCTATTTGTTCTCTTTTTGCGGATTTTTGTGCACCATCCACCAAAACAGCAGACCGATAGCCACCATCGGCAACGAGAGCAGTTGCCCCATCGTCAACCACTCAAAGGCAAGATAGCCGATATGAGCATCGGGTACCCGAAACAGTTCAACAAAGCTGCGGAACAGCCCATATCCGATCAGGAACAGCGCCGAGACAGCCATCACCGGACGCGGCTTGCTGGAGTAGATCCACAACAGCAGGAAAAGCACCACTCCTTCCAGTAACGCCTCATAGAGCTGCGAAGGGTGGCGCACCAATAGCAGCGGATCGGTCTTGCTGAAGACCATCCCCCAGGCCACATCAGTCTCCCGTCCCCATAACTCCCCATTGATGAAGTTACCCACGCGCCCTGCCCCCAACCCGATCGGCACCAGTGGCGCCACAAAGTCAGCCACCTGAAAGAAGGTCAATCCGATCTTGCGGGCAAACAACATCAATGCAATCAACACCCCAATCAGCCCACCATGGAAGGACATCCCACCCTGCCAGATCTTGAAGATATCGAGCGGATTCTGCAGATAGGCGACAAGGTCATAGAAGAGGATATAGCCAAAGCGCCCACCGAGGATCACCCCGATGGCGGCATAGAAGATCAGATCCCCTACTTGATCTTCATCCCATGGTTCACCATGCAGCGTAGCCCGCCTCACCCCCAACCACCAGGCGGAGAGAAAACCAACCAAGTACATGATACCGTACCAGTGTACCTTG
>CAYQFH010000047.1:0-13448 GCA_964416755.1 uncultured Piscirickettsiaceae bacterium
GCTAAAGCCTTGCACTAAAGTGCATAGTTTTGACTAGCGAACTGCGACAATAAATCAGGTCATCCAACACCGTTCGTCTCCATAATCAGGTACCACAGAGGCAGTTCCTGATCTATTTTGCCACTCTGACTCTGCAACCCGATCTTGCAGGGCTCACTTGTTCAGGAAATACCAGTCATCAGCAAACCCGGCTTGACCAAGCCATAACTCTGCCTACAGTTACTGACAGCAATGCATGGCTTCCTTTGTAGTGGCTGTGCCAATCAATCTACACAGCTACAATGAATCTAGTTTCCTCTTTCAAGCTATTACGCAACATCAAGCGTGAGCATGGTCTTCCCGAGACCATGCCACTGGCTGCCTGGCTCGGAGAGCTGGTCTCTACCTACAATGATAGTTACAGCAAATTTGGCATTATTGCTCATACACAGGCCAATATTTATACCCAGAAGGTGAGGCATGACTCATTCAGCGAGGCACTCAACCGTACCATACTGAACCTGGAGGAGCTGATCAGTAACAACTGCTTCCCCTCCAGTAACCGTGAGCACAGTAATCTATCCAATGTACAGTGGGAGTCCCCGACCAACTGCAGCAAGCAATCAGGCTCTACACAAAGTCAGGCCGTAATCTATCGGCAGTACTCCAATCGCTACTCAAAACCTCGATTTCTGAAGGGAAAAGCCCACAAGCGGGAGATCAAACAGAGCAAAAAACTGTGGGGTGAACTGATCCAGGACAGTTTGTTACTGGATCTCTACAAGACCTATATCACGGAGACCGGGGATACCCGAATCAAGTCAAGTGCCGCACACGCCTTTATCAATGCGGTATTGGAGCACATCAACCACACCACAACTGCACCCTCACTGCGAATCCAACCGCCCATTCCCCAACTTCCTCCCAGGAGCTTTCGCACTGTAGTGAAACGTTATCGGGTACTCTCCAGTTAACTTTCACTGCATCTGCACAATTTTTTTTCCTGCAAACAGGCCCATCTCCAGATGATCCTTTTACAATCAGCATCTTGAAAGAACAATAAGATAATTTATAACCCGACTGAATTATTGCTATTCTCTTCCATGACTTTGACAATACTCATTTTTAACCTGACCGACCTGTCATGGCCCTATCATCTATCTATAAAAACGAAGTGCGGCGCTCCAAGCTGTTCTCTTCCTTTGAAGAGGGGCTGACCAACCAACTGTTTCAGCATGGCAGACTCACCCACCATGAAGCTGGGCACCACCTGTTCAAAAAGGGGGATCCTGCCACTCACTTCTATATCGTGCGCCGGGGCTGCGCCAAGCTGTTTCTGACCTCGGCAAACGGCAATGAGAAGACACTTGATGTGGTGCGACCCGGCATGGAGTTGGCAGAGATTCCGATGTTTACCGAGGAGGAGCCTGACCACTACTGTAACTGCGAATTGCTGGAAGACAGCGAACTGTTTGAATTCAGCTGCAACGAATATCTCAAAGTACTACAGAAGAACCCCGCCTACAGCCTGCCCCTGATGAGTGCGCTGGGGCTGAAGATTCAGCAGCAAGCCGCCGAGATTGGCAATCTGACACTGGCAGATGCCCGCCACCGCCTGACCCAGTACATCTTCTCGCAGATCGACTGTGATGATAAACATGAGTGCGATCCAACCACTCGTGGCTGCGACATCAATAACAACTGTGGACTGCGCCTGCCCACCTCCAAGGCAACCATCGCCTCACTGCTCTCCATCCAGCGTGAGACCTTCTCACGGCTGCTCGGCAAGATGAAGGCGGAAGAGGTGATCACCGTACACGGTAGCCAGATTCAGGTAACCAATCTGAAAAAATTGCGTGAGTCAGTCAGCTGACCACCGGGAACACCACAAAAGCCATCCTCGTCTTCAAAAGAGCTGAACCGCTCCCTGCTACTCGTGCAGCTGCATCATGATGTAATCCCCCGGTTTATCATCAGCAGATACTGTTAGACCTCCATGAGTGCTATTGCTACTATCCCAGAGTAACTGTTCAGCTCACCACTGAAACCAGTTACATTCCTGAAAGTTATCGGCCAAAAGTTAGATGGAGCCCACAATGAGAAACATACTCTCCGTACTGTTGCTATCCACTGTTACTGTCGCTGTTGCAGCCCCACCCACACCCACCTCGCTGGAGGGAAAAGAGGGTTATGAACGGCGCTCTGCCATTGCAGAGATGGCCGATACGGTTTGGGAAAACCAGCGCTTCAGCGTCAATCGAGGCATGGATATTCTGCGGGGGATGAGCGGAACCGACCGCTACTATGCCACACGCACACTGCTGGGTGAGAATCGCCAGAAACGCAACCTGCTGCCCAACCGCATGACTATCGGTGAGATACACCGACTATTGGAGGGAACCGAACAGCGCAGCGCACTGCTTCAGCTACTCAGTGACCAGGGCATTCCTGCCGCCTACCTCTCCGCCACTGAGGTGGAGTCACTGATTGCCCCTCTTTCACCCATCGACCATGATCGCGCGCTACGCTCACTGTTGGGTAGCAACCGGATGGATCGCAACTACAGCCTGCCCAATTTCAAACCACAAGAGGTCCGCAATCTATTAAGAAACAGCAGTGACCGCACCGCCATGATCCGATACTTTGCTGATCGTACACTACTGGCCGGTACCCTCTCCCTGGAGGATGCAGAGCAGATTATGCAGCAACAGAGCAGTATGGATCGCCACGACTCGATCAAGGCATTGCTCGGTGACAACCGTGATAAACAGGACTATCTCAAACTGCCACTCCAGTTTAACAACACACTACAACTGCTCCACGGAGCAGCCTTGAGATCGGAGCTGTTACGGCATTTTGCCAACCGTGGAGTCTATAGTGGACAACTGAGTGCCTCCGATGCAAAACAGCTGCTGGAGGGCATCACACAAACCGACCGCTTCAGCAGCCTCAAGACACTGTTGGGGATGAATGATCTCCAGCAATCTTATCTGCAGACACCACTCTCTGCGGAGGATGCTGCCACACTACTGGATGGCATCGCCTACCGTGACCAGATGCTAGGCTTTATGGCAGATGGCAATCTGATTACACACTCACTCACCACCGAGCAGGCTTTGCAACTACTTGAGGGTGTGACCCGTGCAGACCGTCATGATGCGCTGCGTGCATTACTCGGGGGAAATGAACTGGACCAGAATTATCTGCAACTGCCACTCACCGCAGAGGCAACCACAGCCCTACTGAACGGCAGTGCCTATCGTGACGAACTGATTCAGTGGATCAGCGATCAGCAACAGCTGCAGCAGGATCTTGATGCTGCCGACACCTTGATGTTGATCGAAGGGTTGGTGGGAGATGCCCGTTATCATGCATTGAACAGTCTGCTCGGTAACAACCGGGAGCAACGCCGCTATCTGGCAAACACCATCAATGCCACTGAGTGGACCGCTCTGCTGGAACGGAGTGCCAACCGTCTGCAACTGCTACAACAGATCAAGGCACAGATGCCAATTGAGATCGAATCTGCCAAAGTGCTTGAACAACTACTGGGCAGACTCTATGGCAGTGAGCGTGAGGCTGCTGCCAAACTGCTCACTCACTAGGCCACTCACGCTCCAGCTGGTCGAGATAACCAACCACCTGTTTGGAGAAGCCATCGAGAAAGCCTCGAATCAACCATGCTCACAGTACTGAGTGTCAACCATTTGGTCTGGAAAGCGATACCATCCACTTCATCTCTATCGAGTCAGTTTACTGATGCTATAGTTAGAGGATGGGACAGGAAATTTGCAACGACCATTTCCATAAACGCGATTTCCACCATTTTGAGCAGATCCTCAGTGCAGAAACGACGTTACTGGAATCATGGTTCGAGAAAGGACGGTTTTCGGCCACCCCACCCACCATGGGAATGGAGCTGGAGGTGTGGCTACTGAATCAGACCCTGCATCCCTTCCCGGACAACAGCAGACTGATCGAACGACTGCAGCATCCGCTGGTGGTACCTGAGCTCGCCCGTTTCAACATCGAGATCAACAGCACCCCGCAACTGCTTCAGGATCGCCCCTTTACTCAACTGCACAATGAGCTCGAAGCCATCTGGCAACAGATCACCGCAGAGGCTGCGGCGATCGATGGCCGGCTGGCGATGATCGGCACACTGCCTACAATCGAACAGTCCGATCTCTGCCTCAACAATATGAGTGAGCTGCAGCGTTATCGCGCACTCAACGAACAGGTGATGCGCATGCGCCAGGGTGAGCCCCTTGAATTTGAATTCGAGGGCCGCGAAGCGTTTCATCTACTGCACCACGATGTGATGATGGAGGCAACCGCTACCTCGCTACAGATCCATCTACAGGTGCCCTACCGCCATTCGGTCTCAGCATTCAATAACGCCATCCGTCTTTCCGCTCCAATGGTTGCACTCTGCGCCAACGCACCCTACCTGTTTGGCAAGGATCTGTGGGACGACAGCCGTATCCCTCTATTTGAACAGGCTGTCAATGTGAATCAACTGAGTCACCGCCTTGGTGATGGACGTGTCAGCTTTGGTAGCGGGTATGTCAGAGAGAGCCTGCTGGAGCTGTTTCAGGAGAACCAACTCCACTATCCGGTGATGCTGCCAATCTGTCAATCCGAGCCACCACATCAACTCTCCAATCTAATGCTGCACAACGGCACCATCTGGCGCTGGAATCGTCCATTAGTCGGTCTGGATCACAAAGGCGACCCCCATCTGCGCATTGAACACCGGGTCGCCTCTTCTGGTCCGACCACGATTGATATAGTCGCCAACACCCTGTTCTTTATTGGTACCACAATGGGTATGCTGCAGCACCCCGAACGGGCTGCAACCAATCTCCCCTTTATTCAGGCCAAGAAGAACTTCTACCACGCTGCCCGTTATGGCCTCGACAGCGCCATCCACTGGAGTGGTGGCGAGTGCTATCTCAAAGAGTTGATCCAGCAGGAATTGCTACCACTGTGTCGAATCGGGCTGCAACAGCTGGAACTTGACCGCAGTGAGTGGCTGCCATGGCTGGAGATCATTGAAGGACGTGTCGAAAATAGGCAGAATGGAACTCATTGGCAACGGGCCTGGGTAGAGAAACAGGGTTGGGAGCCAGAGGCGATGGTTGCCGACTATCTGCAACAACAGAACTCCGGCAATCCGGTACACCAATGGACACTGTCAGCATGACGCGTTTAACCACACTGCACCAATTGCCCGAAGGAATACTGGAACTGGATGCCACACAACTGCGCAACGTGCTGAATGGCCCAACCTTGATCCATCTTTCCGGCCAGCACCAACAACCACTGTTTGTCAGTCTGCTACTGCATGGCAATGAGACCACCGGCTGGGAGGCGATGCGCAGACTGCTACAGGAGTACCAGGCGAAGCCACTGCCCCGGGCACTTTCATTCCTGATTGGAAATGTCGACGCTGCCGCTGCAAAGGTGCGCCATCTGCCCAGCCAACCAGACTACAACCGTATCTGGAGTGGTGGCAACAGCACAGAGCAGCAAATGATGCAGGAGGTACTCTCCCAAATGCGCCAGCGCAGACCTTTCGCCAGCATCGATCTGCATAACAACACCGGGCGCAACCCCCACTATGGCTGTGTCAACCTGCTGGAACCCGCCTATCTACAACTGGCGAGACTATTCAGCCGTACCGTGGTCTACTTTACCCAACCGTCCGAGGTACAGTCAATTGCCTTTGCTGAACTCTGCCCTGCAGTCACTGTTGAGTGTGGCCGCCCAGGCGAACCGCATGGTGAAGCCCACGCCCTGGAATTTTTACAGAGTTGCCTCCGCCTGTCAGAGATACCTGCCCACCCTGTGGCGCATCATGATATTGATCTGTTCCATACCGTTGCCACCGTCAGGATCCCACAAGAGATCGAGTTTGGGTTTGGAGTTGAAGCGGGAGACCTCTGTCTGGACGAGGATCTGGATCAACTCAATTTCCAGGAAATCCCTGCAGGAACCCGTTTCGGCAGACGCTGCTCAAACCACCTGAAACACCTGCAAGCGTGGAGCGAATCGGGTGAAGATCTTGGGGATTACTTCTTTGTGGTCAAAGGGGAGGAGCTACGCACCCGCAGAGCAGTGATGCCCTCAATGTTGACGCGAGACATTGAGGTAATCCGGCAGGACTGCCTCTGTTATCTGATGGAGCGGCTCAGCTACTGAGCCACTCCGGTCAACCATTGATATAACCGATTAACGAACGAAATGAGTTATCCGTTGACCTTGTCTTTAAGTGCCTTACCCGCCTTGAAAGAGGGGGAGCGGGAGGCTGAGATCTGAATCGTCTCGCCAGTCTTTGGATTACGTCCCTGACGTGCTGCACGCTCGGAAACCTTGAAGGTACCGAAACCGGCGATCTGCAAAGCGTCACCCTCTTTCAGTACATCACCCACCAGCTCAATCAATGCATCCACAACCTCTTTACTGTCCTTCTTGGAAACTCCGGACTTGGCCGCAACCAGAGTAATCATATCGCCTTTGTTCATTCTATTTCCCTCACTGATTTTGAAATGAAACGGCGGTAACTATACAGAAAAACAGTCGACAACCAAATGGACAAAAACTTATATATATAACAAACAGATTGTTCCCTATTTACCTCCTTGTGAAGGTCAACTAAACCGCAAACGGAACTCCTCTGGCATGAGGTGAAACTCACACCAGAGGAGAAGCCATTTCTTGAACTAATGCTCGCGGTAGTGGACATCTGTCCAGCATAGGGGCAGCTGTTCCCCTGAAAGAAATTTCAGATCGGATTTGAAAAAATCTTCAGGCTCCTGCATCTCCTCTCCGACATGGTAACGACCGTGAACGGTCTCGGAGTGTGGAGAGAAGAGTGACCCTGTGTCAAGCACCTCTACCCGGTCACCACTGGTTCCATTCATCAAAAACATCACCTTATCCTCCTTTGCAAACAAGAAGTGGTTTGCACCCAGAGTATAGTTCAAGGGATCGCCTTTTCCAGACAACAGATCGAACTAACTGATAACAAACAAATGGTTAATAAAAAACACAGTGAAAATTACTCAGACTATGCCCACTGCGGCTGCAGTGAGTATTGCACCTCTGTTTCAAGCATGTGAGTAAACGCCTCCTCCTCAAGCGGCAGCTGATAAGGCTGCAGCGATGCAGAGACATGAACCCTTAACATTTCCGGCGAGAAGATGAAATAGAGCGCATTTTCAATCTTGCCGAAGATCGAGGTAGCCTTATCTCCATCCATCACCCCATCCAACATAATACAGAGTTGACCACTACCAACATCATAACTCTTGAATGAATGCGGCAATAGCGCCTCGATCTTGTTGAGACAGATAGCAATCAGGTGGTCTGAGGCATTGAAACCCGACTTCTCAAACGCCTCTTCAACCCCCTGAAGGGTCACCACCAACAAAGTGAACGGCTGTTGCTTCGAAATCTGTTCACGGCACTGTTCAAGTAACTGCCATCGATCCTGAATCCCGGAAACCTTGTTGTGTGAGGTCAGCAATTCAAACTCCTGAAAGTCCTCCGGACGCGACTGGTGTGCGATCTGCCACTTCAGCTCGGCTACCCGGTTCACCCTTTTCCAGCTCTTGATCGCATTGGCAACGAAATGGAGCATGTCCTCCCGGTAAAACGGTTTCTTCAACACCAACACATCATTGTTGAGACTCTTGAGAATCTCCTCCACACTGTAGTCGGCATACGCTGTAACAATGAAGATCTGTACATTGGGATCCAGTAACCGGATCCGTTTCGAGGCTTCCAACCCATCCATGCCCGGAGGCATGCGGACATCCATCAGTACAACCGCATAGGGCTCCCCCTGCTGCAGAGAGCGAGCCACCATCTCAATAGCGCTCTCACCCTGATCAACATAATCAATCTCATAATGTGCCTCATGGTTGATGAATTCAAGCAGTGGATCAGGTCCACTCCCTACCCCCACATCGGAGAGCATCGCCTCCAGCTCATCCAGCTCCTCAAAATCCTCTTTCACAGGTTGCAGGACGTTCCTGTAGTAATCGAGGATCATCTCCTCATCATCTACCACAAGCAGCCGATACTTCATCTCTCTACCCCGACTTGAGTCACTCAAGCGTGCATGATCTCCCAGGGGCGGCGCACCTCTTCGATTAACTCTGCAGGGCTGAAGTTGCGGGATTTGCGCACAAACTCCTTGCCATCGAGAAAGAGAATGATGGTCGGCACGGCAAATACACTGTACTGACCGGAAATCTCCGGCGTCACCGTGGTATCCACATAGGCGTGTTCAATCTCCGGGTAGTGGATATGAAACAACTCCATCAACTTGGGACGCAATACCTTGCAGACATTACACTGCGGGGTGCTGAAGTAGAGCAACAACCCTGCATGTTCACTACGCAACTGATCCAGTTGTTCCAGGCTGGTCAACGCCTGCCCACTCACTGAGACTGCTCTCCCCAGATCTCCTGATCGGACCAGAGCCAGGCTGCACCGCGAACCCCGCTGGAGTCGCCATATTGCGCCTTGACCAGTTCGGTACGCACCTCATCCGAGAAGACATACTCTCCCCAGAGGTTCCTGGTGTGAGGGTAGATGCGATCAATATTGGAGAGGCCACCGCCCAGTACAATGACTTCAGGGTCGAGTAGATTGATCACGGTTGCAAGCCCTCGTGCAAGTCGATCTTCATACTGCTGCATGATCTCAATGGCATTCTGCTCTCCTTGTTGTGAGCGGAGTGCGATCTCCTGAGCAGAGATCTCAACCCCTGTTTTTTGATAATACCGCATTTGCAGTCCGGGGCCAGAGAGAAATGTCTCAATACACCCCTTTTTTCCACAGTAACAGTCCGGTCCCGGCAACTCATTCTCTCCTGGCCATGGCAGTGGGTTGTGTCCCCACTCGCCACCAATTGCATTGGCACCGACCACCACCTTACTATTGATAACGGCACCTCCCCCCACTCCTGTACCGAGAATGACACCAAATACCGTTTTTGCCCCCGCTGCAGCGCCATCGGTCGCCTCTGAGAGGGCAAAACAGTTGGCATCATTGGCAACCCGGATCGGACGATCCAGCAACTCCCGAAGATCACGGTC
Organism: uncultured Piscirickettsiaceae bacterium; assembly: GCA_964416755.1. Classification (GTDB taxonomy): domain Bacteria; phylum Pseudomonadota; class Gammaproteobacteria; genus Thiopontia. The sequence goes on from CAYQFH010000047.1 coordinate 9,090, forward strand.
CAGAGGCTGGCCGATCAACACCGTTGAGTTGGCGTTTTTCACCAGACCGGTTACCGGTGAAAGGGTTCCTGGAATGCCGACACCGACCGAACCGTAAAGCCCGCTCTCTCGCTCAAGTGTTGTAACCAGCGCAGTGATCGCTTCCAGTGTTGCATGGTACCGACCTTGCGGTGTCGGCACACGGCGACGCAGCAACTCCTGCCCCTTGTGATCGATGACGATAGCCTCAATTTTGGTGCCTCCCAAGTCGATACCGATACGGCAGTTGATTGGCCTGCTCATGCCACTGCCCTCAACCGCTCACACTGCTGCAGTGCCTGTTGCAATCTTTTCCACTCCATCTCACTGGCAGGCAACCCGAAACGGAGCGCCGTGGGTTGCTGCAACTGTCGCACCAACACCCCCTGCTCCAGTAACTGTTGAAAGAGTACTGCAGCATCAGTTGCCTCTACCCATTGAAACAGTGCCGTGCTACCACTAGGTTTGAGACTGTAGTCAGTGAGCAGTTGCTGCAGTCGATCTCCAGCCAATACAAGTTGTTTACGGGCCTGCTGCTGCCATTGTCGATCTTTCAACGCCTGTTCTGCCACCCACTGCGCCGGATGGCTCACCGACCAGGGGCCAAGATGGTGATCAAGCCGCTGCAGCAATGTTTGTGGCGCATGGACGAAGCCAAGCCGCATCCCGGCAAGGCCAAAGAACTTTCCAATTGAGCGCAATACGATTAACCCGCCACATGGTTCCCCTGAATGGCAGAGGCTATGCTCTGGCGTGGTATCCATAAAGGCCTCATCGACCATCAGCCAGCCACCGCGATCACTCAACTGCTGATGCCAGTGGAGCAGCTGTGTCGTGGAGAAACGTGTTCCGGTTGGGTTGTTAGGATTGACCACCACCAGCACATCAAGTTTGGGAAGTGACGCTTCAATTTCCGACCGATCCAGCAGTGCCACCTGATGACCTGCCATCCGCCATCCATGAAGGTGCTCCTGGTAGGCGGGACTCAAGATACCAACACGGCTGTGCGAACGAAGCTGCGGCAGTGCCTGTATCGCTGCCTGTGACCCGGAAACAGGCAGTAGTGCATCACTGCCGTAGTAATCTGCCGCTGCCTGCATCAGGCGTTCACTCTCTTCCGGCAATCGCTGCCAAACCGTATCCGGCAAAGGTGGCACCGGCCAGCCATTGGGGTTAATGCCGGTGGAGAGATCAATCACCCCATCAGGCTGCAGATCCACTTGCTGTGCCCAGTAGCGCCGGGCACCTCCATGTGGTGGTTGCTTATCCATTAAGTGGCCCACTGCAACACCGCTGCTCCCCACAACAGAGCAATCCAGAGTAATTGTGTGCGGACAACCAAACGGCTGGCACGGCCAATATCCTTCGCTGCTACGCCAGGGCCAAAACCCAACTGAGGCTTCTGTTCACGCTGACCGTTGTAGTAGACCTCACCACCCAATTCGATCTTCAACGCACCGGCACCAGCCGCCATCACTACCCCCCCATTGGGGCTCTTGCATGCAGTCGCCTGCTCACGCCAGCTGCGTATCGCTTCAGGCCAGCTCCCCAGCAGCGCGTAGCTAAGCGCAGTCAGCCGTGCCGGAATCCAGTTGGCCCAGTCATCCATCTTCGCAGCAAACCAGCCAAAATCGATATAGCGCGGAGTGGTATAACCCCACATTGCATCCAGTGTATTAATTGCTCGATACACCAGCGCACCCGGTAACCCCAGCAATAGATACCAGAACAGCACGGCAAAGACCGCATCACTGCCATTCTCCAGTACCGACTCGGTAGCTGCATTCGCCACCCCCTGTTCATCGAGTCGATCTGTTTCACGACTGACGATCCGCCCCACTGCCTGCTGTGCTTTGTGCAAATCCCCCGTCTTCAGTGCCTGTGCTACCCTGTCAGCATGCAGTGTCAGGCTGCGACCTCCGACCAGCAGATAGAGAATAACCACCTCAACCACGAACAATATCCATCCATCCAATAACATCCACAACAGCCCCAGAAAGAGGATCGGCAATACCATTGCCATCCAGCCGATCACTCCACAGGGACGCGGTGCCGCTGGTTGTCCCCGGAACAGAATCAACTCCACCTTGTGGGCAACACGCCCATACCCAACCAATGGGTGGAAGCGACCCAGCTCGCCCAGGATGCGATCCAGCAGTAGCGCGAGTGTGACAATAGCTGCAATTTCAAACATGGCTCCATCGTATAATGGTTGGCTATGAAATTCACCACAAAACCGTTCTCTCTCATGGTTCAAGGAACCACTTCCGATGCCGGAAAGAGTGTCATCACTGCAGGTCTGTGCCGACTTCTGCACCGTAACGGCATTGTGGTTGCCCCATTCAAGCCACAGAACATGGCACTCAACAGTGCAGTAACGGTTGAAGGTGGAGAGATCGGGCGTGCACAGGCACTGCAGGCCATTGCCGCCGGTCTGGAGCCTACAACCGACATGAATCCAATTCTGCTCAAGCCCACCACGGATATCGGTGCACAGGTGATCCTGCACGGGCAGGCGATCGGTAACCGTAATGCAGTCAGCTACCATGCATTGAAACCGGAACTGCTGAAAGAGGTGGTCGATGCCTTTCAGCGGCTACAAACCAGCCACCAAGCGGTACTGGTAGAGGGGGCCGGCAGTCCGGCCGAGATCAATCTCCGCGATCGGGACATCGCCAACATGGGCTTTGCCGAGGCAGTCGACTGCCCGGTGGCGCTGGTGGCCGATATTGATCGCGGCGGGGTCTTTGCCCATCTGGTGGGCACACTGGAACTGCTCTCGCAGAGTGAACAGGATCGAGTGATCGGCTTCATCATCAACCGTTTCCGTGGTGATATCAAACTGCTGGAATCCGGGCTGGAGTGGCTTGAAACACGCACCGGAAAACCGGTGATTGGGGTTATTCCCTATCTGCATGGACTCCACCTGGATGCTGAAGATGCCCTGCCACAAAACGATCCAGCAAAAGAGAAGGCACAACTCAAGATCGTAGTGCCAGCCCTGCCCCGCATCAGCAACCATACCGACCTCGATCCCCTGCGACACCATCCACAGGTTGATCTGCAAATTATCCCCCCCAATATGCGGTCACCTGCTGCCGACCTGATCATTCTTCCCGGCAGCAAGAACACCTGTTCCGACCTCGAGTGGCTACGCCGTCAGGGTTGGGAGGATCACATACAACACCATCTTCGTTATGGTGGGAAACTACTGGGTATCTGCGGCGGCTTTCAAATGCTCGGCACCACTATCGAAGACCCTGAAGGGATTGAGGGAGAACCAGGCAGCAGCCATGGTCTGGGGCTGCTGGAGATCACCACACGACTGGAACCTGAAAAACAGCTTAAAAATGTCTGCGGGACACTCACAATGGCACATGCAACTGTTCAGGGGTATGAAATCCATGCAGGCACCACAGCAGGCAAGGCACTGCAGCATCCACTGGCTGAACTGGAAAATGGGCTGAGTGATGGCGCGATCTCCGCTGACCAGCAGGTAATTGGCACCTACCTGCATGGTCTCTTTGACCATCCAGAGAGTTTGCAAGCACTATTGCAATGGGCTGGATTGGAAGAGGCAGAAGCAATCAGTCTGGATAAGTTGAGAGAGGAGAGTCTGGAACGACTTGCTGACACCCTGGAACAGCACCTTAAATTGGAGCTACTCTTCCAATAAATGAATTCAAGACATCAAAACCAGCAACAGTAGCAACACCACCTCCATTTTCTCTACCATTGCCCCAGCAATATCTCCTGTAATTCCGCCCAGCCGAGCAACCACTGCCCAACGAAGCAGCATAAATACGGATAAAAACAGCAACAAAATACTCCACGCTACTCCAGCGGAGAGCGCCGCAAACAGTATCGCCAGCTGTAGCATGATCGCCCACTTCCGCGGCATATTTTGCGCAAGCGTCTCACCCATCCCCTCCTTTCGAAGATAATTGGTTGTCTGAAACAGGGTAATCAACACAGTACGCGCAAGCAACGGCACCCACAATAGCCAATTCAGTTGTCCGGACTCGACCAGCGCAGTCAACGCGCTCCACTTCAGCAACAGTACCAGTACGATAGCCGTCACTCCCATCGGACCAGATACTGGATCCTTCATGATCTCCAGCATCCGCTCCCGGCCCCCCATACCACCAACCCAACCATCGACAGTGTCGGCCAGACCATCCAGGTGGAGACCACCTGTCAGGCCGACCCAGAGCAGCAGCAACAGACTTGCCTGCACCGGTACGGATTGCTCAGTAATCAGCTGCCCCGACAGCAGTAACAGTCCGCCAATTACTGCACCAACCAGTGGATAGAAGAGGATCGAATAACCATGATTGCGCG
>CAYQFH010000047.1:13548-19885 GCA_964416755.1 uncultured Piscirickettsiaceae bacterium
AACGGATCACCAGACTGATCCCCATGAAAATCGAGCCCCTGCTGAATCATCTCGGCTTTTCGTGAAATACCATCACGATCCAGCCCGGTACCGGCACCGGCAATCTCGGCACCACTCAATGCCAGCAGTGCTGCTGCAACTGCCGCTGCTGCAGTGGTATTACCGATCCCCATCTCACCACCAATAAAGAGATCTGCTCCTACCGCTGTTGCACGCTCCACTGCAGACCGACCTGCATCCAATGCCTGTTCCAGCTGGCTCCAATCCATCGCCGGCTTGCTGACAAAGCTTTCAGTACCCGCTGCAATACGTTGATCAATCACATGCGGCAGCACTTCAACTACAGAGACTGTACCTACATTGACCACCTCGAAATGGGCTCCATGCTGCTGTGCCAACACACTGATCGCTGCCCCACCACGCGAGAAATTGCGCACCATCTCTACGGTAACCGCTTGTGGAAATGCCGAGACCCCCAGTGTGGCCACACCATGATCCGCCGCAAAAACCGAGATCCAGGGCCGGGTAACAGATGGAACAGCACACTTTTGCATCGCTGCCAGCTGAATGGCGACCTGCTCCAGGCGCCCCAGTGATCCCGGCGGCTTGGTCAAGCTGGCTTGCCGCTCACTGGCCGCAGTCGCGCTCGAACCATCCAGCTGTGCAACCGGCACACTCCACCATGATTTATCCATTCAACTCTCCCGCTTGAGTGATTGCGGCAATCCGGCAACCACCCAGGTAACCCGTTCGCACAGTGCCGCCAACTGCTGATGCAATCGCCCTGCCTCATCACAAAAACGCCGACTGAGCGCATCCATCGGCACAATCCCCTGCCCGGTCTCATTGCTCACCAACAGGATGGAACCAGGCAGTTGCGGTAACAACTCCAGTAGCTGCTTGCTCTCCCGTTGCAGCAGCGCATCATCCTCTGCCATCAATAGATTGGTCAGCCACAAAGTGAGGCACTCCACCAATAAAATCCGCCCGTCTTGCGCCTCAGTCTGCAGCACACCGGCCAGCTCAATCGGCTCCTCAATTAGCCTCCATGCACTGCTTCGCTGCTGTTGATGGTGGGCAATCCGTGCTGCCATCTCCCCATCTCCGGCAGTAGCGGTTGCCAGATAGCAGAGCACTCCTCCCTGCTGAGCCTGCAGCTGCTCGGCAACCCCTTCTGCATAGCGACTTTTTCCCGAGCGCACTCCTCCGAGAATCAGCTCTTTCATCTGCGGGAGGTTACAGTAGAATAGTTTTTGACCATAAACTAGATCATACCCCAATTTTGAACCCTCGATCTGACAACCCCTCAATGGCGCAAGGCAGCACTCTGGTGATCAGTATGCTATTACTGAGCACCATCAGCCTGCTTGGCCTCGGAGCTATGCAGGGAGCTGTGCTTGAAGAGAAGATGGCACACAATTTCCGCTTTGGTGAAGCTGCCTTTCATGCCTCAGAGAGCGGACTGCAGCAGGCCATCAGTAACCACACCGAAAATCAAATCATCGGTAGCTTCAACGGAACCGTTGGACAAAGTGACTACACCACAACGGTTACCGAGTCCTCAGGCACCTATACCATCGTGAGCCAGGCGACAGACAGTGCTTCCGGTGCCCGACGCACCTTGACCATCGAGCTTTCAGGTACCCCCGGAGAGGCTCCAACCCTTTTGAGCTGGCACAACAATGAGTGAGCATCGCTGTCACTGCTATTTGCTGGATGGCACTGTACAACAGGGCGCACTTCTGCAGCTGAACCATGTGGAGCGTCATGCCGAACTCCGTCATAACGGTAAGAGACACTCCATTCCATTCACCGCAATCAGTCACCTCTACCACAACCGCCCCCATCCATCCCGGCAGTACCGTCCATTCGCACTTCATTTCAGTGATGGCTCTCGACTCCACTCACACTGCATGAATGCAATCCAGGATGAGTCGGGGCATCATCTTTATCATGTTGGTTCCCCCACAACTGCAACTCACCTCTTTGTCCCCACCGAGACCCCGCATCAGCTCACCATTGGAACTGGAAAACCATTTTCGGACAGCACCGAGAACGTTGTTGAACAGGTTGCCACGCTGTTCCAACAGGCAATCCGTGAACGGGCATCCGATATTCATCTGAGGCCACTCCGGGAAAAGGTCGATGTCAAATTCCGGATCGATGGTGAAATGGTGACCATTCAACAGCTGGATCCGGCACAGTACCCCGCACTGGTCAGCCACATCAAGATTCTCGGCAATATGGATATCGCCGAGCATCGCAAACCTCAGGATGGGGCCTACCGCCTGCAATTTGAAGGACGTGATGTGGACCTTCGTATCTCCACGGTAGTTGTGGTTGAGGGAGAGAGCGTCGCCATCCGTATTCTTGATCCCAAACGTGGCTTGCGCACACTTTCAGAGATTGGCTTCCGGAGCAACGATGAACAGCAACTGCTGAAGATGCTGCAGCAGAAAGGAGGGTTGCTTCTGGTCACCGGCCCCACCGGTTCAGGTAAATCAACCACCCTCTATGCCGCCATGCGGGCATTACGTGATCAACAGCTCAACATCATCAGTCTGGAAGACCCCGTTGAGTACCGTATCGATCAGGTCAGGCAGATCGAAATCAACGAAGCTGCCGGCAGCACCTTCCCGAAGAATCTGAGACATATTCTGCGCCATGACCCGGATGTCATCCTGATTGGAGAAATCCGCGATGAAGAGACCGCACATATCGCCCTGCAGAGTGCCTATACCGGCCATCTGGTGCTCTCCACCCTGCATACTGGTGATGCCCCCAGTGCAATACCGCGCTTGCTGGAGATGGGCATTGAACCCTACACTCTGAAAGACACGCTGCTCGGCGTACTTTCACAGCGACTGGTGCGCAGCACCTGTTCCCACTGTCACGGCCGTCCAAGGCTGATCAATTCCTGCCATCACTGCCATCAGAGCGGTTACCATGGACGTGTACCGCTCTATGAGCTGATGCCTGCAGAGGAGTCACTGCGTGACCTGATTCGAAACGGTGTTACCGCCCAGAAGATTCGTACCCATGCCATCAGCAACGGTATGATCCCGATCGAGCAGCATGCCAGAATTTTGGTACAACAACAGAGCACACAACCCGAAGAGATCACACGCCATGAGACAACCTGAACCAGAGGCTATTGCAGAGAGTGTTGCCATCGCACTGAGAGAGGATATCGGCAGTGGTGATATTACCGCCCAATTGATACCGGATGGAACTGTGGCGTCCGCAACCATCATGACCCGGGAGGCAATGATACTCTGTGGATCGGCTTGGGCCGAACAGAGTTTTCAACAACTGGACCCCCACTGCATTCTGGAATGGTATTTTCAGGATGGGGATGCAGTTGAGGCCAACCAGACATTGCTCTCCATCAACGGTCCCGCACGTGTATTGCTGACGGCAGAGCGTACTGCCATAAATTTTCTGCAGACGCTTTCTGCCGTTGCGACAACCACCAGCCGTTATGTTGCTCAACTACAGGGAAGCCATACCCACATACTGGATACACGCAAAACCATTCCCGGACTGCGCGAGGGACAGAAATATGCCGTCGCCTGCGGTGGTGGTAAAAACCATCGCATGGGGCTCCATGATGCCTTTCTGATCAAGGAGAACCATATCACCGCCTGTGGTTCAATTGCGGCTGCAGTTGATCAGGCTCATCAGATTGCACCAGAGCAGCCGGTAGAAGTAGAGGTAGAGACGTTACAGGAACTGAAGCAAGCACTAGCCGCCGGTACCGATACCATTATGTTAGACAATTTCACCATTGAGCAGATGGAAGAGGCCGTTGCGATTAGCCAACAGCAAGCCAGGCTGGAGGTCTCGGGTAATGTCACTTATGAGAAACTTCCACAGATTGCCGCAACCGGGGTCGACTATATCTCTATTGGCGCTTTGACCAAGCATGTCCGGGCCATCGATCTCTCCATGCGGCTGCAGACTATAGAGACAACATAGACAAGCGACACACACAAAACTCTACTCTTGACTAATGAGCACTACATCGATTCTTAATGTCTGAAACCACACAAAGAACCCCTCTTTTTAAATCTGCTGTACTGGCAGGAACACTGCGTACCTTTTTGCCGGGCCTACTACTGCTGATGATTGGCCTAACCCTCTACTATCTCTATGCACTCAAGCAGGAGACCGATGCATTGAAGCATACTGAACAGCTGCAAATGCAACAGCTCAAACAGAGCCTGCTCAAGGATCTCAACACCGCAATCAAGGATCTGGTAATCCTCTCCGAATTGCAAGCGATCCTGGAACTTAACAGCGAAAATCATGATCATGCACTACAACACCTGCAACAGCACTTCCTGTCTCTCTCCGCAAATCGTCGACTGTATGATCAGATCCGCTATCTCGATCAGCAGGGTAAAGAAGTGGTTCGCGTCAACTACAACAGAGGAGCACCGCAACCGGTTCATAAAACGCAACTGCAGCACAAGGGGAAACGGTACTATTTCAACGACAGCTTTATCCTCAAACGGCACCAGATTTTCATCTCACCACTCGATCTCAACATCGAGAAAGGCCAGATCGAACAACCCCACAAGCCGATGATCCGGCTCGGTATGCCGGTATTCAATGCACAAGATGAGAAGATTGGTGTTGTTCTGCTCAACTACTTTGCCCAACAACTGCTAGACACCATCAACCAGCTCAGTCAAGCTCAAGACAGTGATGCGATGCTGCTCAATGCAGATGGATATTGGCTCTCACATCCACAACCGGAACGACGCTGGGGCTTCATGTTCAAGCGAGAAGAGACCATGGATCGTTACCATCCGCTAGAGTGGGCCCAGATCCGGCACATCGACTCTGGTCAGATTGAGAATGAAGCGGGCATATTCACCTATGACACCCTCTATCCACTGGGAGAAGAGATGTTCTCCAGTAGCGACATTATCGACTCATACGGGAAGAGCGAACAAATCCCCTTCTCCAAGACCTATTTCTGGAAAGTGGTTACCCATGTCAACAACCGTACACTGCAGCAGCGTTCACAACATCTGCTATTCTACGTTGCCACACACGGTACGCTGCTGCTACTGGTTCTGTTGATCGCCAGCTGGTGGCGAGCCTACACCCGTTACAACAGCCAGCTCACAACACTGGCACTGGAAGAGCAGCACAGACGCCATACTGCTACCGTCTCTTCCGCGATTGACGCGATTATCACTACAAACGCTCATGGCGAGATCATCGAGTTCAACCCTTCTGCCGACAAGATGTTTGGTTTTGGTGATCATCCTGTAACCGGAAGAGATGTTGCCGATATAATCATTCCTGCCGAGTATCGTAGCAAACACCACCAAGGGTTAAAACTGAGCAATCAGGATCAACTCTACAGTGGAAAGGGGCGCTTTGAAGCGGTTGCCCATACCCTGCAAGGGCGCCGCTTTCCAATCGAAATTACCATTGTCCGTACCAAACAGCAGAACCAACATATCTACACCACCTTTCTGCGTGATATCAGTGAACGCAAAGCTCATGAAGAGTCAATCCGCTCAGCAAAACGGCAGTTGGAGAGACGGGTCAATCAGCGTACCGAAGAGTTGGTGAAGATCAATCAGAACCTGCAACAGCAAATTGTAGAACGTGTCCGTACCGAGGAGCGTTTGAAAATTGCACAGGAGGAGTTGGAGCGTTCGAACCGGAAACTGGAAGAGCATGCTGCAAAAGACAGTCTGACCGGATTGGCCAACCGCCGCGCCTTCGATGCCCGTATTACCGAGGAGTGGCAACGTAACCGGCGTAGCCAGCAACCCATTGCACTGATTCTGTTTGATATTGATTTCTTCAAACGCTTCAACGACAACTATGGTCATCTGGCCGGAGACGAGTGTCTGCGTACGATTGGCCAACAGTTGCAACAGAGCAACCACGCGCAGCGTCCAGCGGATATGGTTGCACGCTATGGCGGAGAGGAGTTTGTTGTGATCCTCAGCGGTTCCAATCTGGAACACGCCTCTTCAATTGGCGAAGAGATCCGCTTTGAGATTGAATCACTCAAAATTCCGCATGAGTTTCGAAACGATCAACTCCAGCCTGTCGTCACCATCAGTCTCGGTGTCGCCGTGCTGATACCCAACCGAGAGAACACCCCGGAAATGCTGGTTGCATTGGCAGACAAGGCTCTATATGCCGCCAAGTCTCAGGGCCGCAACAGATTACTGAATAGCGAAGAGGCTGCATCACTACAATAACATTGCCTCAGACAGCTGAAAGTGTAAAATTACAGGATAAGATTCTCCAGTTTTTACCATCGGAAACAGGATCAAAGCAGGCGGCAGTGCGCCCATTGCAG
>CAYQFH010000048.1:0-19411 GCA_964416755.1 uncultured Piscirickettsiaceae bacterium
CCTTATCCTCATCGGAGAGTCGCCCATGAGTAGTGGTTGCCGGATGGGTAATGGTGGTCTTGGTGTCCCCCAGATTGGCCGTGATCGAGACCATTTGGGTCGCATTGATCAGTGACCAAGCCGCCTCCTTACCTCCCTCCAGTTCGAATGAGAGGATACCGCCGGTTCCTTTCTGCTGCGCTGCAGCGAGATCATACTGCGGATGGCTCTCCAGCCCCGGATAGTGGACACGATCCACCTGTGGCTGCTGCTCCAACCACTCCGCCAACAACTTCGCATTACGCGAATGGGCTTCCATCCGCAGCTTCAGTGTCTCCAGCCCCTTGAGGAAGATCCAGGCGCTGAATGGGCTCATGGTGGGACCAGCCGTACGTAGAAAACTGTAGACATCGGTACCGACTACTGCTTCTGAACCGACTACCGCACCACCGACCGCACGCCCCTGCCCATCGAGATACTTGGTCGCGGAGTGCACCACAATATCTGCACCCAGCGACAGTGGTTGCTGCAGTGCAGGGGTACAGAAACAGTTATCAACCACCAATAGGGCCCCGTTACTGTGAGCCAGATCAGCCAGTGCACGAATATCCGCCACCTGCGTCAGCGGATTGGCTGGTGTCTCCAGAAAGAGCAGCCTGGTATTGGGCCGGATCGCCTGCTCCCACGCCTCCAACTCGGTCAGCGAGACAAAGGTGACCTCCACCCCAAACTTGGCCATAAACTGATTGAACAGCACCACCGTGGTGCCGAACACACTACGCGAGACCACAACATGATCTCCCACCTTCAGCAATCCCATACAGGTTGAGAGAATGGCTGACATGCCGGAGGCGGTCGCCACTGCTCGCTCGCCCCCTTCCAGAGCCGCGAGTCGCTGCTCAAAAATCTTTACAGTAGGATTGGTAAAGCGGGCATAGATATTACCCGGCTCCTCTCCCGAGAAACGAGCGGCTGCCTGCTCGGCCGAGTCAAAGACAAAACTGGAGGTGGGAAAGATCGGCTCTCCGTGCACCCCTTCGGGAGTACGTTCATGTCCAGCACGAATCGCCAGTGTAGAAAAACCGTATTCGTCTGGATCAATCATCACTTCACCTCTCCGTAATCGTTCAAATTGCGCCTAGATGCTTCAAGAGCAAGGCGGAAAATGTGAGTTTATAAATATAAATGACCATTTTCCAACACCGCTATTGGAGTATTTAGGCACAATTTGGACGGTTATACTTAAACGTTGTTGTAGACGCCCAACACCTCATCATCCGAGCTATCGTCCTTGCTCTTCTGATCATCGGAACGACACGCCTCCAGCTGCTGCAGGTAATCATCATCAATCCCGCCGGTGACATAGTTGGCATCAAACACCGAGGTATCAAACTGCTTGATCTGTGGATTGCCCTCCTGCACCGAGTCGATCAGATCATTGAGATCCTGGAAGATCAGGCGATCGGCACCAATCCACTCTGCCACCTCCTCCTCAGTACGACCATGGGCGATCAGTTCCGAGGCGACCGGCATATCAATACCGTAGACATTGGGGTAACGTACTGGTGGCGCTGCCGAAGCAAAATAGACCTTATTCGCCCCTGCACTACGCGCCATCTCGATGATCTGTGCCGAGGTGGTACCACGCACGATGGAGTCATCCACCAGCAACACATTCTTTCCCTTGAACTCCAAGCCGAGCGGATTGAGCTTCTGCCGTACCGACTTCTTGCGCAGCTTCTGCCCCGGCATGATAAAGGTACGTCCAATGTAACGGTTCTTGATAAAGCCCTCACGATAGACTACATCCAGCGTATAGGCGAGCTGTGAGGCTGCAGTACGGCTGGTATCGGGAATCGGAATCACCACATCGATGTCGTGTTCCGGCCACTCCTGCAGAATCTTGGTTGCCAGCTTCTCCCCCATACGCAGGCGCGCCTTGTGCACATGGACGTTATCCAGAATCGAATCGGGGCGGGCAAAGTAGACATGCTCGAAGATACAGGGAGAGAGGGTTGGGTTCTCTGCACACTGCTGGGTATGCATCTCACCATCGGCGCTGATATAGACCGCCTCACCGGGGTCCAGTTCACGGATCAGCCTGAAACCGAGCGTATCCACCGCCACACTCTCAGAGGCGACCATATACTCCTTGTGGCCCGCCTCATCTTCACGCTCACCGATACAGAGCGGACGGATACCGAAGGCATCACGGAAGGCAACAATGCCATATCCAGTGATCAGTGCTGCAGCGGTATACCCCCCTTCGCAACGACGATGAACGCCGGACACCGCCTTGAAGACATCCTCCACCTCCAGTCGTAGTTTGCCCATATGCTGTAGCTCATGCGCAAAGACATTCAACAAGATTTCAGAGTCAGAGTCGGTATTGATATGGCGCAGATCCTCCATATAGAGGTCACGCTTGATGCGAGCTGCATTGGTCAGATTGCCATTGTGAGCCAGTGCAATACCATACGGCGAATTGACATAGAACGGCTGCGCCTCGGCTGAGGAGGAGCAACCTGCCGTTGGATAACGCACATGGCCGATCCCCATATTGCCCTTCAGTCGCAACATGTGGCGGGTATGGAAGACATCCTTGACCAGACCGTTCGCCTTTCTGAGGAAAACCTTGCCGGAGTCGCAGGTCATGATGCCGGCCGCATCCTGACCACGATGCTGCAATACTGTCAGCCCATCATAGAGCGCCTGATTGACCGGAGCGGTCGATACAATTCCGATGATTCCGCACATAGATTCTGTCTGCTATCTGGAAAAAATTAACGGGAAGTATACGGGAAATAACTCTTCAGATCTTCCGGCAACTGCGCCAACAGCCAGTCTGCCATCTTCTGAAAATGTCCCAGCAGCTCCGACTCCTGCCACCAGAGATCCTGGGTCAATGGGGTCATTCCGGCCACCATCACCAACATGGAGATGATCAACAGACCACGGGCAGTACCAAAGACCATTCCCAGCAGGCTATCCATCCCACCAAAGCCGGTAAACTCGACCACCTCCTGCACCGCCTTGTTGACCAATGATCCCAAAATCAGAGTAACAAGAAACAGCAGGCCAAAAGAGGCTGCAGCACGTAGTGAAGGGGTCTCGATCAACGGCTCGAAAAAACGGGCCTGATCAGCAGAGAAGTGGACCGCCACCCAGAAAGCCGCTATCCAGGTCGCCAGCGAAATCGCCTCCTTAAAGAAACCGCGCAGCAGACTAATACCAGCCGAGATCAGCACAATCGCCAGAATGGCGATATCGATTCCGTTGAGTCCGGTCTGTTCAATTACTGGCGGCATCTTCCCCCCTTCCTGCCCTGCTTGTTTACCCTAATGGTCGCATATGCGGGAAGAGCAATACATCACGAATTGATGGAGAGTCGGTGAAGAGCATCACCAGACGATCAATGCCGATCCCCTCACCGGCCGTTGGTGGCATGCCGTGCTCCAGTGCAGTGACGTAGTCCTCATCATAGTGCATCGCCTCATCATCCCCCGCCTCCTTCTCCGCCACCTGCGCACGGAAGCGCTCCGCCTGATCTTCATAGTCATTCAGTTCAGAGAAGCCGTTGGCAATCTCGCGTCCACCGACAAAGAACTCGAAGCGGTCGGTGACGAATGGATCTTCATCATTGCGCCGCGCCAGTGGAGAGACTTCGGTCGGATAGGCGGTAATGAAGGTGGGATGCATCAGACGGTGCTCTACCGTCTTCTCGAAGATCTCGATCTGCACCTTGCCCAGACCGTAGGACTCTTTCAACGGAATCTCCAGCTTCTCCGCCACCGCACGGGCGCTGTCGAGGTCATCCAGATCCGCCTCAGTCAGATCGGGATTAAAGTGTAGAATCGACTCCTTGACCGTCATCCGCGTAAATGGCTTGCCGAAGTCGTAGGTGTCGCCTTGGTAGTTGACCGTAGTGGAGCCGAGCACCTCTTCGGTGATCCCGCGCAGCATCGCCTCGGTGGTGTCCATCAGATCGTGATAGTCAGCGTAGGCCTCATAGAACTCGATCATGGTGAACTCTGGATTATGGCGCGTAGAAAGCCCCTCATTGCGGAAGTTTCTATTGATCTCGTAAACCCGCTCAAAACCGCCAACCACCAACCGCTTCAGATACAGCTCCGGGGCGATACGGAGAAAGAGATCCATGTCCAGTGCATTGTGATAGGTGGTGAAGGGGCGCGCAGTGGCACCACCGGGGATCGCCTGCATCATCGGCGTCTCCACCTCCATGAAGTCACGCCCGTTGAGGAAGTTGCGGATGTACTGGATCACCTGCACACGGGTCTTGAACACATCGCGTGAGGTATCGTTCATGATCAGGTCAATATAGCGCTGACGATAACGTGCCTCGGTGTCAGTCAGACCGTGGAACTTCTCCGGTAGAGGACGCACCGACTTGGTCAGCAGGCGCAGGCTATCCACCTTCACCGAAAGCTCTCCGGTCTTGGTGCGGAACATCACCCCTTCGGCACCGATGATGTCACCCAGATCCCACTTCTTGAAGGCTGCATAGACACCCTCGGGCAGAGCATCGCGCTGGACAAAGAGCTGGATCTTGCCGCTCATATCCTTGACGTGGGTAAAGGCGGCCTTGCCCATGATGCGCTTGGCCATCATCCGTCCGGCCACCGCCACACGAATACCTTCCGCTTCCAGCGCCTCGCCATCCTTGGACTCATATTCGGCGTGCAACTCCCCCGCCATCACATTGCGACGAAAGTCGTTGGGGAAGGCGTTGCCCTCTTCACGCAGTGCATCCAATTTCTGGCGGCGCTCTGCAATCAACCGATTTTCATCTACCTCTGTTACTTCTTGTTTAGACATCTTTCTATGCTCTCAAAACGCTATGTAACCACAGAGGACACCAAGAGCACAGAGAAATCAATTTGCATCTCTGTGTCCTCTGTGCCTCTGTGGTGAATGCTGTTATAAACCTGACTTGAGGCTCTCCTCGATAAAGGGATCAAGATCTCCATCCAGCACCGCCTGGGTATTGCCGGTCTCGTGGTTGGTACGCAGATCCTTGATCCGCGACTGATCCAGTACGTAGGAGCGGATCTGGCTACCCCAACCGATATCGGACTTGGCATCCTCCGCCGCCTGCTTCTCCTCATTCTGCTTCATCAGCTCCATCTCATAGAGCTTCGCCTTCAGCATGCTCATGGCCGTGGCTTTGTTCTTGTGCTGTGAACGCTCATTCTGGCACTGCACCACAATCCCGCTTGGCTCATGGGTGATACGCACCGCCGAGTCGGTGGTGTTGACATGCTGACCACCCGCCCCCTGCGCCCGATAAGTATCGACCCGCAGATCGGCTGGATTGATATCGACCTCGATATCCTCATTGACCTCGGGATAGACAAAAACTGAAGAGAAGGAGGTGTGGCGACGGTTACCGGAGTCGAACGGCGATTTACGCACCAGACGGTGCACCCCGGTCTCGGTACGCAGCCAGCCAAAGGCATACTCCCCTCTCACCTGTACCGTGGCCGATTTAATCCCCGCCACCTCACCAGCAGAGGCCTCCATCAGCTCCACATCAAACCCCTT
The DNA here is from genome assembly GCA_964416755.1 of uncultured Piscirickettsiaceae bacterium. Classification (GTDB taxonomy): domain Bacteria; phylum Pseudomonadota; class Gammaproteobacteria; genus Thiopontia. The sequence continues at coordinate 5,542 of CAYQFH010000048.1, forward strand.
GCGCTCGCCCCAGCGCAGATACATGCGCAGCAGCATCTCGGCCCAATCCTGCGCTTCGGTACCACCAGACCCTGATTGAATATCGATATAGGCGTTGGAGGCATCCTGCTGACCAGAGAACATGCGCTGAAACTCCAGCGTCTCGATCTTTGTCGTCAGCGATTCAAGATCGGCCACCACCTCATTGACCGTCTCTTCATCCTCTTCTGCCTCTGCCATCTCCAGCAGATCATGGGCATCGGTCGTACCAGCAGAGAGTTCATCAATGCCGTTGACCACCTTCTCCAGCATAGAGCGCTCACGTCCCAGCTCCTGGGCCCGCTCCGGCTCATTCCAGACCTCGGGAGACTCCAGCTCCCGGTTGACCTCAATCAGACGCTCTGCCTTTTCAGCATAGTCAAAGGTACCCCCTCAGGGCCTCGGTACGCCCTTGCAAATCCTTGATCTGGTTGTAGATGGGGTTCAATTCAATCATGGTGACTCTTGCCACAGTGGCTCAACAATGTATTACAGTAAAGAGCCGCGAATTATACACACTCAACCCCGGTGAGTGATAGCTGGAAGCGCCTTACCAATCCACCGAATAGTTCATATAGGCTCCCCCCTCCTCCCGGACCGGGCTATTGGTATTGATAGAGAAGTTTTGACCGTTGAAGAGGGTAATATCATCACCACTGAAGAGGCGCATCGCGGAACCTGTCACCCCGATGATACTCTGCGGAACCCCCAGATCGGTCAGCCCCTCTCCAGCCGAGCGCCCCAGTACCCGCAGATTGTTTCTCGCAGCTGCACTATAGGCCGAGGATGACATCATAGGGTCAACCGGTAGCCAGTGGATCTCATCATCCCCCATGCCAGGCAGCGCAATACCCTCTGCCTGCAGTGTGGAACTGCTCAATAAAAGAAGCAGCATAACTATCTTCTTCATCACTTACACCTCCTCAAAACCGCCTATCCAACTTGATAATAAGCGGTTTTTCGGAAAACCGTAAGCACAAAAAGCGTTCAACGGCTATCGCAGCCCCAACACATCCTGCATATCAAACAGACCATTCCCCCTCTCCATCAACCAACCGGCAGCACGCACCGCCCCCTTGGCAAAGGTGAGTCGGCTGGAGGCCTTGTGGGTGATCTCGACCCGCTCGCCGATATCGGCAAACAGTACGGTATGGTCTCCAACAATATCGCCAGCACGGATGGTCTCGAAACCAATGGTTTTGCGATCTCTTTCGCCAGTATTGCCCTCGCGACCGTAGACCGCACACTCTTTCAGGTCACGTCCCAAGGCATCAGCCACCACTTCACCCATACGCAGTGCAGTACCGGAGGGGGCATCGATCTTGTGGCGATGGTGCCCTTCGATCACTTCGATATCGACCTCATCGCCCATCACACGGGCAGCAATATCGAGCAGTTTGAAGCAGAGATTCACCCCAACACTCATATTGGGGGCAAAGACGATAGCAATCTCTTTGGCCGCCTCAGCGATTTTGGCCTTCTCTTCATCACTGAAGCCGGTGGTACCAATCACCATTTTGGTTCCGGACTTGCGGCACAATTCGATATTGTCGAGCGTTACATTGGGACGGGTGAAGTCGATCAGTACATCGGCTCCTTCCAGAGCGGCTGCCGGGTGATCACCAAGGGTAACACCAACCTTGCCCAGCCCCGCCAGTTCACCAGCATCGGCTCCCAGCAGAGAGCTACCACTGCGTTCAATGGTGGAGTGTAGTATCGCTGCAGACTCTTCGTGAGTCGCCTCGATCAGACTGCGCCCCATGCGCCCTGCTGCCCCGGTAATGGCGATATTTACACTGCTCATTCTGTTAAGTCCTCAAAGAAACCTTTTACTTTATCCAGCCAGGAGTGGTGGTGTGGACTGTGTTTCTCACGTTTCTCATCAAGCGAATCACCAAACTGCTTGAGCAGCTCTTTCTGTTTGTTGGTCAGCTTGACCGGGGTCTCTACCACAATGCGACACATCAAATCACCCGGCGCATGGCTGCGTACAGATTTGACCCCTTTACCACGCAGACGGAACAGTTTACCGGTCTGTGACTCAGACGGGATCTTCAGCTTCACACACTGGGTATTACCGAGACAGGGTACCTCAACCTCACCACCCAATGCGGCAGTGACGATACCAACCGGGATCTCGCAATAGAGGTCATCCCCATCACGAGTGAAGAGCGCATGTTCCTTGACCCGTACCTCAACAAAGAGGTCACCCGATGGGCCACCATTCTCACCCGGCTCTCCCTCACCACTGAGACGGACCCGATCTCCGGTATCGACTCCACCCGGAATCTTGACCGAGAGAGTCTTCTGCTTCTTGACCTTGCCGGAACCGTGGCAACTGTTACAGGGATCCTTGATCTCCTTGCCAGCACCGTGACAGGTGGGACAGGTCTGCTGCACCGAGAAAAAGCCCTGCTGCATCCGCACCTTGCCGGCACCTCCACAGGTACCACAGGTGACCGGAGCGCTCCCCTCTTTAGCCCCGGTTCCATTACATTGCCCACAGATCTCTGTGGCCGGAATATTGATCTCCTTGGTAATTCCAGAGATCGCCTCCTCCAGCGTCAACTCCATACGGTAGGCGAGATCGGCACCACGATAGACCCGAGGCCCACCCCGACTGCGGCCACCGCCACCAAAGATGTCGCTGAAGATATCCTCAAAACCACCGAAGCCTCCGCCAAAACCACCTCCGCCACCACCACCCATCGATGGATCCACGCCGGCATGTCCAAACTGATCGTAGGCAGCCCGCTTCTGGCTGTCACTGAGTACCTCGTAGGCCTCCTTGACTTCCTTGAACTTGGCTTCGGCATCCTCGCTGTCGGGGTTGCGGTCCGGGTGGTACTTCATCGCCATACGGCGATAGGACTTCTTCAGATCGGCCTCGCTGGCGTTGCGGTCCACACCCAGTACTTCGTAGTAATCTCTTTTGGACATATTATTTTTCAGTCAGTTATCAAACATCAACAGCCAAAGCATTAAACCACAGAGGACACAGAGAGCACAGAGGGAAAGCGATAATCTCTGTGTCCTCTGTGCCCTCTGTGGTTACAGGGCTTTTAAAGGCCTTACTTCTTGTCGTCTACCTCTTCAAACTCGGCATCGACCACATCATCATCCTGAGCCGCTGCACCGCCATCCATATCCGGTGCTGCACCCTCAGCCGCCCCACTCTGGGCATACATGCGCTCGGCCATCTTGCCCGAGGCCTCACCCAGCGCCTTGGTCTTCTCTTCGATGAGAGCAACATCGTCACCCTTCATCGCCTCTTCGAGATCGGCAATGGCGGCCTCAATCGCAGCTTTCTCATCGGCCTCGATATTGTCATCTCCCGCCTCTTCCATCGCCTTGCGGGTAGAGTGGATCAGACCATCGGCCTGATTGCGGGCGCCAACCAACTCCTGGAACTTTTTGTCCTCATCGGCATGGGCTTCGGCATCGTTGACCATCTTCTCGATCTCTTCATCACTGAGACCACTGGAGGCCTTGATCACAATGGACTGCTCCTTGCCGGTCGCCTTATCCTTGGCAGAGACGTTGAGGATACCATTGGCATCGATATCAAGGCTCACCTCAATCTGTGGCGTGCCACGTGGCGCGGGTGGAATATCGGTCAGATCGAAACGGCCCAGTGACTTGTTGGCTGCTGCCTGCTCACGCTCACCCTGCAACACATGTACGGTTACCGCACTCTGGTTGTCATCGGCAGTGGAGAAGACCTGCTGCGCCTTGGTTGGGATGGTGGTGTTCTTCTCGATCAGTTTGGTCATTACGCCACCAAGGGTCTCGATACCGAGCGAGAGCGGGGTCACGTCAAGCAGCAGCACATCGCTGACGTCACCGGCCAGTACACCGCCCTGAATTGCAGCACCCATTGCCACCGCCTCATCGGGATTTACATCTTTGCGTGGCTCGCGACCGAAGAAGGCCTGCACCTGCTCCTGCACCTTCGGCATACGGGTCTGACCACCGACCAGAATCACGTCACCGATGTCGGAGGCAGAGAGTCCGGCATCCTTCAGAGCGACACGACATGGATCAATGGAACGCTGCACCAGATCATCAACCAAAGCTTCAAGTTTTGCACGTGTCATCTTGATATTCATATGCTTTGGACCAGAAGCATCTGCAGTAATATAGGGCAGATTGATATCGGTCTGCTGACTGGAGGAGAGCTCAATCTTCGCCTTCTCTGCCGCCTCTTTCAGGCGCTGCAGCGCCATTGGATCATTGGAGAGGTCGACCGCCTGCTCCTTCTTGAACTCATCGACCAGGTAATCCATGATGCGATTATCGAAGTCCTCACCACCGAGGAAGGTGTCACCATTGGTCGCCAGCACCTCGAACTGGTGCTCGCCATCAATCTCGGCGATCTCGATGATCGATACGTCAAAAGTGCCACCACCAAGGTCATAGACCGCAATGGTGCGATCGCCCTCTTTCTTGTCCATACCGTAAGCGAGCGCTGCTGCGGTGGGCTCGTTGATGATACGCTTCACCTCCAGACCGGCAATCTTGCCCGCATCCTTGGTCGCCTGACGCTGAGAGTCGTTGAAGTAGGCCGGAACGGTCACTACCGCCTCGGTCACATCCTCACCGAGGTACTCCTCGGCGGTCTTCTTCATCTTCTGCAGCACGCGAGCAGAGACCTCCGGGGCCGCCATCTTCTTGTCATCCACCTGCACCCAGGCATCGCCGTTATCCGCCTTGACGATCTTGTAGGGAACCAGATCGATATCCTTCTGTACCACGTCGTCCTCGAAGCGGCGTCCAATCAGTCGCTTGATCGCAAACAGGGTGTTGTGGGGGTTGGTGACCGCCTGACGTTTTGCCGCCTGGCCAACCAGCACCTCACCATCATCGGCATAACCGATCACCGATGGTGTGGTACGTGCACCCTCACTATTCTCGATCACACGCGCCGCATCACCTTCCAAAACAGAGACACACGAGTTGGTGGTTCCGAGGTCGATTCCGATAATTTTACCCATTACATCTTCTCCAATTTCAATTCTTTACAGTAAACTTTAAATGCTATTTTTTAACTTTAACTTCTCAGCCTGCCCCTACAGTGGGGACATTTATTCAGGCTTTCAAGCCAAGCACTCTATTTAATTCAGGAGCTCACAATCACACGAGCCGGGCGAAGCAGTCTGCCATTCAGCGTGTATCCTTTCTGAATCACATCCATCACCGTATTGGGCTCCATCTCGGGGTTGGGCACCATGGTCATCGCCTCGTGCTGCTCTGGGTCAAACTTCACTCCCATCGCATCCATCACCTCAACATTGAATTTCTCCAGGGTGCCGAAGAGCTGCTTGCGAGTCAGCTCCATCCCTTCCACCAGTGTAGCAACCTCCTCTGCATCCTGTGCTGCATTGAGCCCCAGATCCATGCTATCAGCCACAGCAAGCAGTTCTTTAGCGAACCCTTCCAACGCGAACTTGCGCGCCTTTTCGACATCTCGCGCCGTCCGCTTGCGCAGATTATCCATCTCTGCCTGCATCCGGGTCATGCGATCCAGATAGTCGGCAGCCTGCGCTTTTGCCTGTTCAATCTCGGATTCAGTCGGTACCTCCTCGACAACCGCCTCTTCCTCAGAGACACCTTCAACACGCTCCTCTTGACCTACCTCTTGTGTCTCTTCTGCAGCCTCAACCGACTCGTCTGCAACTGCTTCCGCAACCTGCTCCTCTTCTGGAGCCTGACCCTCTTCACTCATCAAAACAGTTCCTTATTATAAAAACATAAACCCATTACTACCCGACAGCTGAAGTCTGCCGGAGAAAATTCCCTCTCTGAATGGGGTCTATCCGCGCGAATTCAAGGCGGAAGATAAAATTTTTGCAGTCATATCGACCACCGGAATGACCCGGTCGTAGGCCATGCGGGTCGGCCCCACCACACCAAGCACACCCACCACCTCATCCCCACTCTTGTAGGGAGAGGTGACCACGCTACACTCATCGAAAAACTGGTAGCCCGACTCCTCACCAATAAAGACCTGCACCCCATCCGCCTCCATACACTGATCCAGCAGATGGATCATGTCGCGTTTCTCACTAAAGGCGGTAAAGAGCTGGCGCAGCCGCTCCATCTCGGAGAACTCATCGTAATCCATCAATTTAGAGCGCCCGGACACCATCATCTGATCTTCGCTCGGCTCTCCACCGGAAACTGCCTGCTGCGCCATCTGCACAATCTGCTGCATTGCTGCATCCATCTCGTTTCTAGAACGCTCCAGTTCGGTAACCAGACGATCACGTACTACCGAAAGGTCTTCACCTTCAAAGGTCTGATTAAACCAGTTGGCTGCCTGACGCAACTCTGACTCGGTAAAGCTACGATCAGTCTGGATGATCCGGTTCTGCACCTCATCCAGATTGGTCACCAGAATTGCCAGCACCCGCCCCTCGGAGAGCGGCAGAAACTCCAGATGGCGCAAGATCACCTTACTGTGGCGCGGCACCATCACCACACTCGCCATACTGGTGATCTGCGACAACAGAGAGGAGACAGAGGAGATCACCTCTTGCGTATTCTTCTCCACATCTACAATCTCCTGCTCCAGTTGGCTGAGTTCCAGCTTGTGGAGTGGCTGTACCGCAACCAGACTATCAACAAAGAGGCGGTACCCCTTCTGGGTCGGGATACGCCCCGCCGAAGTGTGGGGCGACTGAATCAACCCCATCGCCTCCAGATCCGACATGGTGTTGCGGATGGTGGCAGAGCTTACCTTGAGCCCGGAATTGCGCGATAGTGTAGTGGAACCGACCGGTTTCCCGTCACGGATATGGTGCTCGACCAGCACCTTCAGCAGGTGCTGTGCACGCTCGGTCAATGGAAGCTCTACACTCATTTCAGTTGGAAAACCGTGCTATAGTGGATTGAATTATTTAAAGGATGGAGAGATTAGCACTCAGCTACAAAGAGTGCCAGACTCAACCCTTTACACACCTATAAACAGAGACTCGGGCAATGGATTATCAATTCCGGAAAATTGGCGTTATCGGCAAATTTGGTGCTCCCACCGTAGGCGAGACCCTGCTCTCACTCACCAGCTGTCTGATCGACCGGGAACTGGAGGTCTACCTCGACAAAGACACCGCAGAACGCCATCCAGAGAACCAGCTTCCCGTGGTGACCCGTCAGGAGATGGGAGAACAGTGTGACCTCGCCATTGTGATCGGCGGCGATGGCTCCTTCCTCAATGCAGCCCGATCACTCGCCTGTTACGAGATCCCGATGTTGGGGATCAATCTGGGTCGACTCGGTTTCCTCACCGATATCGCTCCCAACCAGATCGACACCTATCTGGAGGAGGTACTGAGTGGTGAATTTACCGAGGAGCGCCGTTGCCTGTTGCAGAGTCACGTATTGCGCGATGGGGAGACCCTGGCAGAAGGGCGCGCCCTCAATGATGTGGTAATCCACAAACTCGATATCGCCCGCATGATCGAATTCGAGACCCACATCAATGGGGAGTTCGTCAATCGACAGCGTTCCGATGGACTGATCATCTCCACGCCAACCGGCTCCACTGCCTACGCCCTCTCCGGTGGTGGTCCGATCCTCGCTCCGACACTGAAGGCGATCACGTTGGTGCCGATCTGCCCCCATACCCTGAGTAACCGCCCGATTGTGGTACCCGGCAACAGCAAGATCGAGATCACCATCATGGGGCCGAGTGGCCACGCACAGGTGACCCGCGATGGACAGAGCAACGAGACCCTGGTGGCCGGAGACAAGATTCTGGTGGAGCGATTGGAACATCACATCCGCCTGATCCACCCCTCCAACTACAGCCCGTTCCGGGTACTGCGGCAGAAGCTGGGCTGGTCCGGATAACACCGCAGCAAAACCGCTTCACCTCCTTCCTCTGTTCTGCCCAACTGTTGCCATGCTCAGCCATCTCTTTATCCGCAATTTTGTTCTGGTCACCGAGACCGAGATCGACTTCAGCGAAGGGATGACCGTACTCAGCGGGGAGACCGGTGCCGGCAAATCGATCATCTTTGATGCGCTGGGGCTCGCTACCGGCAAGCGTGCAGAGAGCCGCCTTATCCGCAGCGGAGCCGATCAAGCGGAGATCGTCGCCACCTTCGAGGCACTCACTCCGGAGATCGAGCATTGGATGGCGCAGCAGGAGATCGACTCCAGCGAGGCGCAGTTGATCCTGCGCCGGATCATCCGCAGCGATGGGCGTTCACGCGCCTTTATCAACGACTCCCCCTCTACCACCCAGGCACTTCGTGACCTTGCCTCCCTGCTGATCGATATTCAGGGGCAACACGCCCATCAGCGACTACTGAAGCGGGATGAACAGTTGAAACTGCTTGACCGCTATGCAGGCAATGAGCACACGGTATTGGAGATGGGCACACAGTATCGCAACCGGGAACAACTGGTAGAGAAGCGGCAACGATTACTACAAAATGAGCAGGAACGCAGAGATCGCACTGCACTGCTGGAGTTTCAGCTGCAAGAGTTTTCCGATCTGGAACTTACCGAAGGAGAGGTTCCTCAACTGGAGTCAGAACAGCTACGCCTCACCAATGGCGAGCAGCTACTCTCACTGAGCCAACAGGCTCATCAACTACTGGATGGTGAACAGGAGGAGCAGAGCGCCATTCAACAGCTGCATCGTGCAGTTCATCAACTGGAGCAGCTGGAAACACTCGACAGTCAAGTCACTCCACTGCGTGAGCAATTGTTGGAAGCGACCCTGCAGGCCGGCGAAATAGCCTCGGAAATTCAGCGCCATAGTGACCAATACAATCTCGATCCAGAGCGATTACAGCAGCTCAACGAACGGCTGGCAGCCCTCTCCGATCTGGGGCGCAAACACCAATGTGAACCAGAACTGTTGTTCGACAAGGCACAACAGCTTCAACAGCAACTCAATGAGTTGAACACCTCGACCTCCTCAGTGGAGACACTGACCCAAAAGATTGAGGTGGCACACCAGGCTTGCATCAAAACAGCAAACAGTCTGCATAAACGACGAGCAGAGGCGGCCAAACAACTACAGCAGGAGGTCACAACCGAGATCCGGCAATTGGGGATGGCTGAGGGCATTTTTCAGATTACTATTACTCCACTCTCCGAGGCACAATTGCGCGCCAACGGAGTGGATGAAGTCACTTTTGAGGTGGAGACCAACCCCGGCACCGGCTTCCACCACTTGGCAAAAATCGCTTCCGGTGGAGAGCTTTCTCGCATCAGCCTCGCCATCCAGCTCGCCTCTGCCAACCGGGGTCAGACTCCCACTCTGATCTTTGATGAGGTCGACAGTGGTGTCGGTGGCGGCACCGCTGAACAGATCGGCCAAAAGCTACGCCAACTCGGCGATGCCACTCAGATCCTCTGTGTCACCCACCTGCCACAGGTCGCCTCACAGGGGCACCACCATCTAAAAATCCATAAACAGCAAGACGGCAAGACATCCGACACCCGCAGCCAGATCACGCTACTGAATAACAAGGAGCGCATTGAGGAGATCGCTCGCATGCTGGGTGGCGTAAAGATCACCCGGCAAACCCGAGCCCATGCCGAAGAGATGCTCTCGCTTGAATCGTAGCTGCGTTTATCTCCCCGAACCAGACTGGTATGATTGACCGCATAATTGAACCGATGAGTTGTCCCAAATGAGCTGCCCAACATGAGAAAAAGAGATCTACCCCTGCTATTGCTACTCCCGCTGACCCTGGCTGGCTGCAGCGCCACACTGGATGAGAAGCTACCCGAGATCTCGATGCCTGATCTCTCAATGCCGGACATCTCCATGCCCTCAGTACCGGGCATCTACCGGGCCGACATCCATCAGGGGAACATCATCGAACAGGAGATGATCAATCGCCTCAAACCGGGCATGAACAAGCGACAAGTACGCCATATCATGGGATCGCCACTACTGATCGACACCTTCCACCAGGAGCGTTGGGACTACTTCTACAGCCTGAAACAGGACGGTGAACTGCGGGAGAGAAAGCGGATCTCACTCTTCTTTACCGGAGAGAAGCTGGCACGTCTGGAGGGGGATCTGGTACCTCAAACCTCTTCTCAGTAAACAAAATCTCATATTTTAGTTTTGCGAAAAATTGCAATTTTTCTTGACTCAATACTTACCATTGAAATATAAAGAGGCCGTCTGTAACGGCAAAGCTGATCGAAAGACAGCCACGCAAAACCACTGGCCTAAAGAAGCATCGCTTTAATGGTAGCAGGGTTACCGGTCAAACAATATGATTGGTGACTCTGACAGAGTGAACTATCCAAATACTCAACTCTTGAGTCACCTCTAACTTAATTCAGCCTAACCGCTGTCGTTTTCGTTTGCACTAGGAAAGAGGTATACATCATGGACATCTTTATCTGCCATCGGGCTATAGTGATTCGCCGGAGGTTTCGATAATGAAAGCACACCTCATTGAATGGATGGATCGGGGAGAAGAACGCTGGATTGGCTTCTTGACCTGGTTTTTAGTAGGAGTTTTCGTAGTACCGATTCTGCTTGCTGCTGTAACAGAGTGGATCACTCTGGACCTATTCTATACAGACTTGCTATCCGCTAACTGGAGCAGTTGGAGTAGTGCGGTTGTGCTTGCTCCGTACCTACTCTATCAACTATTTAGAGCATTGCTGACTGAATAGGATAATGTCAACTCTCCCTTGACGGTTCAACTTCCCGTCAAAACTATTCAGGCTCCCCCGGCCTTTCTGGCTGGGGATTTTTAGGTGCCTTTAAGCATCTCCACCCCCCTTCTTCATCTTCTTACCTGCTGCCGCACGCTGCTTGCGCACCTCCTTGGGATCGGCAATCAGTGGGCGATAGATCTCTACCCGATCTCCTGCCAGTAACACCCGATCTTTTTTAGCGGCCTTGCCAAACACCCCCATCTTCCCCTTCTCCAGATCAATCTCCGGAAAGCGAGCCACAATACCAGACTGCTCTACTGCCTGTTGCAAGGTAGCCCCTTCTGCCACCTCAACCTCAAAAATCACCTGCTCGTCTGGGCGCGCATAGGCGACTTCAACTACCATTGTGTTATCTGCTTCCACTGCTATACACCTCCTGTGCCCGTTTCACAAACGCATCAATCATTGACGCAGTAATCTGACTGAAGAGTGGCCCGATGGCCATCGCCACAATTTTACTCGAAAACTCGAATTCAACCTGCAGAGAGACCTTGCATGCCTCTTCATTCAGTGGCTCGAAGTCCCAGCGTCCACCCAACTGTTTAAATGGTCCCTTGACCAGCGACATATCAATCGAACGTCCAGGCACCTGGCGGTTACGGGTTGCAAACGACTGCTTCACCCCCTTGAAGGCAATATCCACCTCCCCCACATTCTCCAACTCCCCCTCCTCCAGAAAGCGGCTTCCACCACACCAGGGGAGAAAGTTCTGATACCCCGGCACATCGGCAGCAAGCACAAACATCTGCTCACTGCTGTAGGGCACCAGCGCACTCTTCTCGACAACAGGCATCAGATCAGATCGACGGCATTGAGGAAGACCAGCAGAATGGCGATCGGCGTGACATAACGGATCAGCAGCAACCACTTCTCGTAAGCCCACTCTCTCAGATGGAGTTCGCCACGGGAGTGGTTTTCATTCATCACCCAACCGGCAAACAGTGCAATCAGCAGACCACCCAGCGGCAACATAATATTGGAGGTAAGGTAGTCGAGCAGATCGAAAATAGTCTTGTCGAACCATTTCAGATCGGACCAGATATTGAAGGAGAAGATGGTTGCGATCCCCAGTAACCAGGTGACACTACCGGCCCCCAGTGCGGCACGCTTGCGACTCCAGCCACGATCCTCTACCAGCCACGCCACCACCGGCTCAATGATCGAAATCGCTGAACTCCAGGCGGCAAACACCAACAAGACAAAGAAGAGAGTGCCAAAGATCACCCCACCCGGCATCCCGCCAAAGGCGACCGGAAGCGTCTGGAAGATCAAACCCGGTCCCGCCCCCGGCTCCAGTCCGTTGGAGAAGACGATCGGAAAAATCGCCAACCCGGCCAGCAGTGCCACTACGGTATCGGCAACCGCCACTGTCAACGCCACCTTGGTGATAGAGACATCATCCGGCAGATAGGCGCCATAAATCATGATCGCCCCCATTCCGAGACTGAGGGTAAAGAAGGCATGACCCAGTGCAGTCAATACCCCCTCGGTAGTCACCTTGCTGAAGTCGGCATCAAACAGAAAATGGAACCCCTGCATAAAGCCACCCGAATTCATCGCATAACCGACCAGAATCAGCAGCAGCACAAACAACGCCGGCATCAGCAGGCGCACCGCCTTCTCCAACCCCTCATGCACACCACGTGCCACCACAAACATGGTCATCACCATAAACAGAGTGTGCCAGAAGAGCTGCGCTCCCGGGTTGGAGACCAGCCCACCAAACAGGTCACCCGACTGCTCACCACTGATCCCGGTAAAGGTACCACTGATTGCCGTAACCACATAGGAGAGCGCCCAACCAGCAATCACACTATAGAAAGAGAGAATCAGAAAACCGGCCAGCACACCGGACCAGCCGACAATCTGCCAGTGACCACTCCCCCGCGCCTCCTGTGCCAGCGTGCGCATAGTATGAATCGGACTCTGCTTGCCACGTCGCCCCAGCATAATCTCCGACATCATCACCGGAATACCCACAATCGCAATACAGAGCAGATAGATCAGCACAAAGGCACCACCACCGTTCTCACCGGTAATGTAGGGAAACTTCCAGATATTTCCCAACCCCACCGCCGACCCCGTGGCAGCCAGAATAAAGACCCAGCGCGAAGACCACTGACCATGAATCGATTGACGTGTCTCTGTCATCTCTCAAATCCTTCTGATATAACAATTTATGCACATTGTGACCGATCAGCATACGATACTCAATCAGGTACCTGAACAAGATATAATTACCCCATGGGAAAGTCGAAGAAAAAAAAGCAGGCGCACAGCAATACTATCGCTCTCAACAAGACCGCACGCCACGACTACTTCATTGAAGAGAACTACGAGGCGGGGATCGCACTGGAGGGATGGGAGGTGAAGAGCCTGCGTGATGGTCGAGTACAGCTCAAGGAGAGCTACGTACTGGTCAAGGATGGCGAAGCCTACCTGTTTGGCGCACACATCTCCCCGCTACCCACTGCATCGACCCATATCCACCCCGACCCACTACGCAGCCGCAAGCTGCTGCTGCACCGCCGCGAGCTGGATCGCCTGATCGGACTGGTTGACCGCAAGGGCTACACCCTCGTTCCGCTGGCTCTCTACTGGAGCAAGGGGCGCGCCAAACTGGATGTCGGGCTGGCCAAGGGCAAACAGGCCCATGACAAGCGGGCCACCATCAAGGATCGGGACTGGAAGCGGGAGCAAAGCCGCATCATGAAGAAAGGGTAAAGTAACTGCCCAGTTCACCTCTGAAAACTGCCATTTCTGTGTTCGAAAATGGTCATTTACACGTGTAACACTACGAGCAGTGCTCGTGGTCATCTAAGGATAAACTCGCATTTCCCACCTCGACCTGGCAATTTAAGAGGCAACCTGAATCAGTTACAGGTTCTGGTGAATCAGCACACAACAAAAACATTCACTCACGGAACTTTCTGCCGTTACAATAGTCTACGTTACAACTTTGGGGACGACCTGGCTTCGACGTGGGTTACAAAACCTGAGGTGCATGTCGAGGGTGTAGACACCTCGTAAATCACTCTGCACATTTATAGTTGCCAACGACGACAACTACGCACTCGCAGCTTAATAACCTGTTGAATGCCGTCTGACTGAAGCCGTGCTTATGCGTTCAGATTCCAGGCGTCGACTCTCA
>CAYQFH010000049.1:0-18580 GCA_964416755.1 uncultured Piscirickettsiaceae bacterium
TTGCCGCCGCCTTCAACATGCTGTACTCACCACTCACATGGTAGACAAAGGTGGGAGCGCCAAACTGATCCTTCACTCGACGCACAATATCAAGGTAAGGCATACCTGGCTTGACCATCACCATATCGGCCCCCTCCTCCAGATCAAGTGCCACTTCGCGTAGCGCCTCGTCACTATTGGCTGGGTCCATCTGGTAGGTGGACTTGTCACCCGAACCAAGGTTGGCTGCAGACCCTACAGCATCTCTGAATGGTCCATAGAAGCTGGAGGCATATTTGGCAGAGTAGGCCATAATACGGGTGTGGATATGATCGGCCCCCTCCAGCGCAAAGCGGATCTCGCCGATACGCCCATCCATCATGTCGGAAGGGGCAACGATATCGGCCCCGGCATCGGCGTGAGAAAGTGACTGCTGGATTAGTGCCTCGACCGTCTCATCATTCATCACATAACCATCGTCATTGATAATCCCATCCTGACCGTGGGTAGTAAACGGATCGAGTGCGACGTCAGTCATCACCCCCAGCTGCGGAAATTTCTTCTTCAACGCCCGCACTGCACGCTGCGCCAAACCATCCGGGTTCCACGCCTCTTCCGCCTGCAGCGACTTCTTGTTCTTTGGTACCACCGGGAACAGGGCAATGGTGGGGATACCCAACGCCACCAACTCTTTCGCCTCCTTCAGCAACTCATCAATGGTGACCCGCTCCACACCCGGCATCGACTTCACTTTCTGCCGACGCCCCTTCCCCTCGATCACAAACATCGGGTAGATCAGATCATTGGCGGTCAACACATTTTCCCGCATCAGACGGCGGGAGAAATCATCACGGCGCATTCTACGCATCCGTACCTGTGGGAATTGGCCGCGGCCGGTATCGAAGTTACTCACACTCAAGCCCCTTTAACATGGTGGGTGGTTAAAACAGTGCGCCAATCATAGCGCAGAACCGTGGCTGCTCCTATGTTCGATTAGCACTCCGTCAAGCTAACCGCCAGTCCGCCCTGAGAGGTCTCCTTGAACTTGTGAGACATCTCCAGCCCCGTCTGCTTCATAGCAGCAATACAGCCATCCAGCGGCATGAAATGCTGACCACTGCCGTGGATCGCTAGTGCTGCGGCCGCATGCGCCTTGATTGCACCAAAGCCGTTACGCTCAATACAGGGGACCTGTACCAGCCCGTTGACCGGATCACAGGTCATCCCCAGGTGGTGTTCAAGTGCAATTTCTGCTGCATTTTCTACCTGCTGCGGCGTACCGCCACGCACCGCGCAGAGCCCCGCTGCCGCCATTGCAGAGGCCGATCCTACCTCCCCCTGACAACCCACTTCAGCCCCGGAGATGGAGCTGCGATGCTTGATCAACCCGCCAATGGCCGCTGCTGTCAGCAGGAAGGTGCGTACCTGCTCCTGTGTACCCTGATGGTGGTGCATCCACTCATAGAGCACCGCCGGTATCACTCCGGCCGCACCATTGGTGGGGGCAGTCACTACCATATGGCCTGCAGCGTTCTCTTCGTTGACCGCCATCGCATAGGCACAGAGCAGCTCATTGAGATTGAACGGATCGTCCTGCTGCAGCTGACAATAGAGCGCCGCTGCACGGCGGTGTAGATCGAGACCACCCGGCAGTATCCCGTCCGCTTCCAATCCACGTGCTACGCAATGCTCCATGTGGTGCCAGATTGTATCCAACCCCCGGTTCAGCTGCTCTTCTGTGCTGTATGCCAACTCATTGGCCCGTTTCATCTCTGCAATACCCTGTCCACTCTCCTCAGCCATCTGCAGCATCACCGCAGCCGAATCGAAAGGGTAGGGGTACTCAACCATCGGGCTGGTTTTCAATGGTGCATCAATTTGGTTGATCTCCTCTCTAGTAGCGATGAAACCACCGCCAATGGAGAAATAACATGCATGGTGCAACTGCTCTCCACTGGAATCCAGCAACTCAAAGAGCATTCCATTGGGGTGCTCTGCGAGTGGCTCACCCCGGTCAAAGATGATCGACTCTTCAGCATCAAACAGCATGGTCTCTTCTCCGTGCTGAATCTCCGTACAGTGTGAAAGCTGCTCCACCAGCAGATCGATATCCTCATCAATCAACCTCTCCGGGCGATAGCCATGCACCCCGAGCAGTACGGCTCGATCAGTCGAGTGCCCCTTTCCAGTAAAGGCAAGTGAACCTTTCAGAGTACAGCGCAGTGCAGCTCCCGCCGGGATCACCAGCTCACTACTACACTCCTCAACAAATCGTCGTGCGGCCACCATCGGTCCAAGTGTATGCGAGCTGGACGGCCCCACCCCCACTTTAAATAACTCAAGCACACTGATGAACATCAACCAGACTCCTTTTGGCAATCTATTTCCTGAGCATAATAGTCAAGTTAAAACCTTTCAACTACTCTTGCAGAGTACTCACACTGGATCAGCAGAGCCGTTATAATCTACCGCATGTTCAAAACAACAATGATCGCTATACTTTTTACGCTTATCGCCATATTCATTGGTGGTTATGTCTATGAGGTGATGCTTGGAAAGGGTGACTCTGGTGTCGTAGAAGAACAAGCTGCTGCGCCTGCCTCCAAGTAGCTTTTTGCCGGCCGCTCTGCTCAATCCAGCAGATCAAAGCTGCACCATCCCCATATAGAGCAGTGTTCCCGTAAAAATGCTGAGCAGGGTATTGCCTCGCCACAGATGGAGTGCTGCCGTAGCCCCCATCGCAATCAACACCGGCACCCCTTCGTAGCTCATGAAGTCATACCCCTGAATGCTGTAGAGCACCAGAATGGTCATGATGGCAGGCGGTGCATAGCGGGCAATCTCCTCCAGCAGTGGATGGTTGCTGTGGTTGTGGAGCAGGAGAAAGGGGATAATCCGGGTTGCAAAAGTAGCCGCAGCCATCACCATGATGAATAACAACAGAGCAGCATCACTCATGCACTGCTCCGTGGAATTCTGTGGAGAATGGCCAACATGGTCAGTGCCAGCAGGATGGAACCAGCCAACATCTGTTGCGGCATGAGCACAATCATCAGCAATGCTGCGCCTGCTGCAACCAGCAGCGGGGTAAGTTCTCGCAACCGTTTCCACTGCTCAATCAGCAATACCGTAAAGAGTGCAGTGATGACGAACTCAATCCCCTCGGTATTGAAGGGGAGCACAGCACCCAACCATGCACCCAATGTACAGCCAATCACCCAATAACTCTGGTTGAGTGTCGTCACCCAGAGATAGTAACGGGCAGGCTCAACCCCTTCAGGTGGCTCGGTTGTGGTCAACAGAGCGAAGGTCTCATCGGTAAGACCAAAGACCAGGTAGAGTTTACGCAGCCCCCATTGGCCATATTGCTTCAGCATCGACAGCCCATAGAAGAGGTGGCGTGCATTGAGCAAAAAGGTGGAGAGTGCAACCTCAATCCAGCCCGCACCTGCAGTGAGCAGTCCAATAGCAAGAAATTGTGCACTACCGGCAAAGATCATCAGCCCCATCAATGTTGCATAGTACCAGGGATAACCCAACTCCTGAAACAGCAGGCCAAAGGCGATCCCCATGGGCAGATAGCCAAACAGTACAGGGGCGGTATCCTTGAGTACGGTACGAAGCATATCGCTGTGCAATATATCGTTATTTCAGAAATTCGGGATCAGCCTGAAACGGAGTAAACCCCCCATGCAGCAGCTCTCTTGCACGGCTCTCTTCTACAAGAAACGGGCAACCATCCCGAAGCGATACTCTCCCCCCTCTGCCGAAAGATCCAACTCAGCCTGCACGGTATAACCGCCACCCGGAACCACCTCCATCGGCTCTCCTTTTTTACCGTAGATCTTCAACAACGTAATTTCACGGTTGCCACTGGGCAGGATCAGTTCCAGTCGATCACCCACACCAAACTTGTTCTTGGCCACAAGCGTTGCCAATTGCTGTTGTGAATCGTAGTCGGTGATCTCCGCCACATAGAGCTGACGATGGCCCTGGGAGTTGCCCTGGATGTAGTTCTGATACTCCTCGTTGTGGTGGCGCTTGAAGAAGCCATCGGTATAGCCACGGCTGGCAAGATTCTCCAGCTCTGCCAGCAGACCGGTATCAAAATCACGGCCTGCCACTGCATCATCAATCGCTCTGCGATAGGCCTGAGTGACGCGGCTGACGTAGTAGACCGACTTGGTACGCCCCTCAATCTTGAGGGAGTCGACCCCGATCTCCACCAGCCGCTGGATATGCTCGACTGCGCGCAGGTCACGCGAGTTCATGATGTAGGTGCCGTGCTCATCCTCCTCCATCGGGATCGGTTCTCCGGGGCGCCCCATCTCTTCGATCAGGATGCGCTGCGACTGCTGAGATGGTTCTGCCCGTTTGAGATCACCACTCTCATCCTCTTCACTCGCCACCTCCTTGTACTCCCAGCGGCAGGCATTGGTGCAGGCACCCTGATTGGCATCACGATGGTTGATATAGCCGGAGAGCAGACAGCGACCCGAGTAGGCCATGCAGAGTGCACCATGGACAAAGACCTCCAGCTCGATATCAGGGCAGTGCCGGCGGATCTCCTCCACCTCCTCCAGTGACAGTTCACGCGAGAGAATGATGCGCTCGACCCCCAACTGCTGCCAGAATTTGACTGCAGCATAGTTGACCGTATTGGCCTGTACCGAGAGGTGAACGGTCTGCTCCGGCCAGCGCTCCCGCACCAGCATGATCAGACCGGGATCAGCCATGATCAGCGCATCCGGCTGCAGTGCAATGACCGGCTCGATATCCCTCTCGAAGGTGTTGACCTTGCTGTTATGGGCCAGAATGTTGGCAGTGACAAAAAGCTGTTTCTGCTGCTGGTGCGCCTCACTGATCGCCTGCCCCAATCCTGCCAGATCAAAGTCATTCTCGCGCACCCGCAAACCATAGCGCGGCAGACCGGCATAGACCGCATCGGCACCGTAGGCGAAAGCGGCACGCATATGGTGCAGCGTGCCAGCGGGGGCAAGTAGTTCGGGTGATTTCATCCGGCTATTTTACCGGAGATTGGATTGAAGAGATCAGTCTTCCTTCAGCTCAACCGGCATTCCAGCCTTGCGCCACTCAGGGAAACCCTCTTCCAGACGTACCGCATCGAAGCCCTTCTCACGCAGTTTGGCAACCGCATCATAGGCGAGCATGCAGTAGGGGCCACGACAGTAGGCAACCACCTGCTGCCCCGGCTTGAGCTCATCAATACGATCCTCCAGCTGATCCATCGGGATACCCAACGCGCCATCGATATGACCCGCCTCATACTCCGCCTCCGGGCGTACATCCAGTACCGTCACCGTGCCATCGCCTGCACGCTCCATCAGCTCGCTGATATGGATTGGCTCCAGATCATCCTTCACCGTCAGATAGGTGTTGACCAGGCGCTCCACCTCGGCAAGATGACTCTCGGAGAGTTTGCGTAGCGCAACCAACAGGTCGATCACCAGATCATCGGAAAGGTTGTAATGGACATACTGTCCCACCTTGCGCGCGGTTACCAGACCGGCGTTGCGCAGCAACTGGAGGTGTTGCGAGGTGTTTGCAACAGTAAGGCCCGCCGCCTGTGAAAGTTGTTCCACGGTACGTTCACCCTGCGCCAGAATCTCCAGCAACTCAATGCGATGCGCATTACTGAAGGCCTTGCCGGTACGGGCAAACTGCTCAAAGATCGATTTCTTGTAGTCTTTTACTGCCATAACCCATTAATAATCACACATTCTATTGAATGAGTCAAGCCTATTAAAGTGAGTTATCAGTTACTTATAGAAATGAAATTGTACTAATCAGAACCGAACCAGAAGCTCTCATCCCGCTCCAGGAACTCCTCATACGGCAGGTAGTGTGAACCATCACAGGAGAAGTTGAGACCGACAATGCCATTGATGGTATTGATTGAACCGGCACGCAGATAGATGGTCTCATCCATCTCCCGCAGCCAGCGGAAACGTTCCAGAATCTCTCGTACCAGCTCCTTAGGTACCATCGCCTCCCGGGGATATTCACGCCGTGGATAGGCGAGACAGATCGACGGATTGAGAATCTCCTCCAGTACGTGAACCCGATAGCGATAGGGGTCATCATAGAGCCAGATGGTGGCACGCGAACTGGCAAAATGGAGTTTGGAGTGGAAGATGCCGCGCTCGGTCATCAGCTCATCCACCGTTGCAAGCACATCCTCGATCCGCTCATCCATCGGACTGACCGCACGGCTCTGCATGAAGAGCTGGCTGCGAATCGAAGGGTCACCCTTCACCTGCATCCAGTAGCGACGATCTTCTGTGGGTTGATCCACCTCCGGCAGTTTGCCCAGCTCAAAGTCAGCACAAACAAAACCGACCGCCCCCACCTCGGTACGGATCAGCTGTACCGCCGTGATCAGACTGCGTCGTGTGGTCTGACTGATATAGACATCGGAGAGAAAGAAGCCATCCGCCGGCACCACCTTGGCAATATAGGGTCGATTGGAGAGATCCTGCCCAATACGGGAGCTATCCACCCGACTGTCTTCCGAGAAGATATTGGAGCTGAGCTGGATACCGTTGACATCGATGACGTAGAGCAGACGACAGGCGGGAATCTCATCACAGTTATCCAGCTCATGGATCAGCACCGAATCGAGTCGGTCTGCTACCGCCTGTCTGTCACTGTGGTTCTGGCATCCATCCGCACACTTTTCCGCAAGCTGCCCCATAAAGCCACCCAGATGCTCCTGCAGCAGCTGCTTTCTCACTTGAATGGTTTCGTCAAAAGTGTTCACAGTTTGTCCCAGAGGTTGTAGCCTGTACTATACCTCAGCAACCACATTTCCAAGGAATGAATTTTTTATGAACCCGGATGAGCAGACTCTGCGCCTCGACAAATGGCTCTGGGCTGCACGCTTCTTCAAGACCCGTAAAATTGCCACCGATGCTATCTCTGGTGGTAAGGTACACCTCAACGGGGGGCGCATTAAACCCTCTCGCAACGTCAAGGTGGGAGATCGACTGGAGATTCAACGTGGTGATACCTTCTTCGAGGTGATTGTCGAGGGGATCAACAAACAGCGCCGCCCTGCCAGTGAGGCACAGCAACTCTATCGTGAAACCGAAGAGAGCCTGAAAAACCGTCTGGCCGAGGTCGATCGCAAGAAACTGGAGGCCCACTCCCGCGCACAGCGCGAACGTCGCCCCGACAAGCGCCAGCGCCGCAAGATCATGGAGATCAAGAACCGGATGGATGAACTCTAACCCACTCCATGAACAAACCGACCACCGACATCGTCATGCGGGAGATCATCCAGCAGATCCGCATCGAATTCCCGTTTCACCTTGGAGAGGCCGAACTCTGTACCGACACCTGTACAGTAGGCTGCCCGCTCAAGCTGCTGGAGTATATGGAGCAGGAAGTGATTGAGTGGGAGCAGCGACTGGATAACGGAGATATCCCCGATTTCCGTGACATTCAGAACATGACCAAGGTGGGCAAAAAGATCCACCATGTACTGGAACAGAATAAATTGATCGAATCTGAATAAAGTGGTTTACTTTGTTATTGATAATCGTTATCATTTGTAAAACACGATTGAGATTCATCCATGTTAAAAGTTCCACATCTGATCGGTGCTACTGCTGGCGTTGGTTTCGCCCTGTTTCTGAAGAAGACCGCTCCACGCAAAGTCTCACCCAAAGCGAACAAAAGATCATCAAAGGCCAACTCAGCCAAAAACCGCCCAGCCCAGCGCCACAATGGAGACATGACCCATGCCGCTGGATCATAACGACAAGAAGCAGATCGCAAAAGTCGGGATGGCCGGCACCCTCGCGATCACTGTTGCATCCGCACTCCGTCTGAAGGGGCGGTTCATGAAAAACCTCCATACCGGAGCAGGTGCCCTCTTCACCGGTCTGGCGCTCTGGCACCACTACCTCTACCAGGTTGAACCGGTCAACAAGCCTGTGAAAGAGCAGCAAACCACTGAAATCCAAGAATAAGGAAACAGCCCATGGCACTTTTCATCCCCGTAGTCTGCGGACTGGCAACAACACTCACCGGCGTATTGACCTACGAAACCGGCAAGAAGGCGTACGAGAAGAGAAAAAAGGATCTGACCGCCAACTCAAAGTCGGGTCTGGCAAAGAGATCAGGGAGATAGCAAAATGAGTGAAGCACAACCCATCCTTGAAGAGGAGCCGATTCAGAGTGCAATCAAGGCGACCATCATTACGACAGCAGCCAGCGAGGCAACCACTGCAGTTGTTGCGAGTCTCTCCTCCACCACCGTTGCAAGTGTAGGGCTTGCAACCGCCGTGCGCGCCGCAGCCGGTGCAGCCTTCCCGGCGATCTCCGTTGGCCTGGCCGCATACACCCTGTTCTCACTGGTAACCCGACCAGAAGCGGAGCAGAGCGCCCAGCTTCAACCCCAGTCACAATAGATTAATCGGCGCTCCCGCAATCATCGCGTCGATATTGCGGATCGTCTGTGCCATACAGGCCTCTGCATCCGCTGAGGAGTCCACCCGGCCTCCCGGCACATGAGAGACCTCGATATCACGTGCATCAATCGCCTCAAAATCCACCAGATTACAATTTTTATCTGCACAATCACCGACAATCGCAACCATTTTCAGTAGCGGCAACTTCTCGATCACCATTGCGGTAATCACCTTGCTGGTGGTCACCAGCACATGAGAACGCCATGCCACCTCGGCCAGCTCCTCATCACTCAGCTCGGCACGCTCCACCCAGCCATACTTGGCTGCCTCCAGAAAAGGGAACTCCACCTCCATCGGCAGATTCTCTCGATCAATCACTACAATATTCATAGACCCTATTGTTTCATGTTCATGGCGTTATGAAAACCGTTGCTGATCCCACATAAAGCCACAGTCACTATTGAGGTAACCTTCTACGATAGTATCGTAACGGTCAGCCACATGCGCTTTGGCAATGAGGAAGTAGGCTCTGACACTGTAACGCACGAATCTGATACCCCTCTCCCAGTAGTGTCTGCAACTGCTGGAACGCCCATCCACTCTGGCAGATATCCTGTTACCACCCGCTCTATGGCAGTGATGGTTCGCAGACCACTGTTGGCAACCTTCCCCATTCTGTTACAGAGATCACCATCACACCGCTGGAACTCCTCCCGTTCCGCATAGTCGATATGACGACCATCTCCGTTGTAGTTCTCATCGGGGAATTTATACCAGACCACTTCCAACTACTCACCGGCCGGCAGTTTCAGCAGTGAAAACTTGCTGAAGTCACCAATATCACCAGCGTATCGATCCTGCATCTTCTATCCTTACACCGTTTTGTAGATCATACCCATTCATCCCCAACGCAGGAGAGAAAACCGATGCCCTATATCAATATCAAACTGATCGACGATGGAATCACCAAGGCACAGAAGCAGCAGCTGATCGAAGGCGCGACCCGGCTGATGGTGGATGTGCTGGGGAAGAACCCCGCCTCTACCTATGTGGTGATCGATGAGGTGAACAGCGATAACTGGGGGGTGGGGTATCAATCTGTGAGTGAGATGCGAAAAACCGATGAGTGAGGCATCCTGGATTGATCCAGCGCAAGTTTGTCAGCAGATCCCAAACTATCCACCCTTTTTCTGACTCTTGATTGGTGGTAAATTCATTATGAGAATCATTTTCAATGCAAGCCACTGACATGCCGCACAAAATCACTTGGGAAGAGAACGGAATTCTTTTCAAATTCACCGGAACCGTGGATTTTAAGGAGCTGTACGAGGCATTTGGTCAATTCTATGGGGATCAGAAGTCAGAGTTGGCAAAGTATCAGTTGGTTGATTTTTCAGATTTGGAAAAATTTGATATCAGCAACAATGTTCCAAAGATGTTTGCCGCAATGGACAATGTCGAGAGCAGCTATGTCAAAAACGTGAAGGTTGCCATCGTATCCACCACGCCCGAATCAGATGCAGTCAACCGCCGCTATATGGAGTCATTGGCAGAGAGTGGCTCCTCCTGGAGAGCGGCCATGTTTAAAGATATCTCCAGCGCCAGAGCGTGGATTGATACATAGAGATTCGGTTTAGCCTCTGCTGCTTTGCTCAATCCACACCTCCCATTGTGTAAGTAGTGTCGGGTTGAGTGCTGCCTTGGCCACCTTCTGG
The DNA here is from genome assembly GCA_964416755.1 of uncultured Piscirickettsiaceae bacterium. Lineage (GTDB taxonomy): Bacteria > Pseudomonadota > Gammaproteobacteria > Thiopontia. The sequence goes on from CAYQFH010000049.1 coordinate 10,130, forward strand.
TTGAGATCGAGCGTGTAACCTGATCCCTGCGCCATGCCATCGGTCAGGGTGAAACTGCCTCCCGCCTCGGCAAAGATCAGCCGACCTGCGCCGAAGTCCCAGATGCGCTGTCCACCATGCAGGTAGAGTTGGGCTCGCCCTGCTGCCAGCCAGCACCACTCCAGTGCCACGCTGCCAATACTGCGTTGAGAGCGGTAGGGAGCCTTTGTCACCAGATTACAGGCAAGAGGTGGGGCAAGCCGTTTCATATCGACCATGGCGATGCAGTCTGAAAGTGATGCAGTCTCATCATTCAGTAGCAAGCGCTTGCCATTGAGCCAGGCCCCCTCCCCTTTCACTGCAGAGAAGCACTCCTCCCGGATCGGGTCGTAGATGATCCCCAGTCTGGTTTCACCATCCTGCACATAGGCGAGGGAGACACCAAAGCAGGGCATCCCGGCAACAAAGTTGGAGGTGCCATCCAGTGGATCGAGACACCACAGCCCCTCAGCGGAGTTGTCCAACAGTGCCTGCTGCGCCTCGGTTGACATCTCCTCACCCAGAAAGGGGATTGTTGGATAGCGTTCACTCAATCCTTGCTGGATACGGTGCTGCACACCAAGATCAGCCTCGGTCACCAGTGTGCCATCCGCCTTGGTGCTGCTCTCGATCTGCTGGTAGCGCGGCAGGATCTCTGCCCTGGCACTATCAATAATCAGTTGTTTGAGGAAATCGAGGTCAAATTGCACTGTCTGTATCTCTCTGTTTTATCAAGGATAAATCATAACACAACCTTGAAATATCAACTAGATATCCTATGCTCTGGGTAGTGGCAACCAAAACAGGAGCAGCATGATGAGATATACCATGGATCACATTCCACCAGTCATCTGGGTTGTACTGATGATTGTATTGGTACTGCTGTTTGCCCAGCTGATGTCCTCCACCTCCGGTACTTTTGAGGATCGGGCTGCACGGATCGACAACCGCGTAGAGCAGGTGGAGTATCAGTAGTGGGAGCACGGCAGTAGAGGTGCCTGAAAGGCACGGGGTTTAGTGCGCCTGCTTTAAAATGACCTCTATCGCATCAACCACCCGTTGTGACTGCTGCTGATCCAGCACATCTGGATGGGGGGCGGCAAACTGGTGGGAATCGTTATCGTAATAACTACCAGACCTATTGGCAAACTCCTCCGAGAGCGCAGCACGAATGAGGATATCGGCACCGATACGGACATCGTGCCCGGAGATACCAAACCCCTCACGTACCATCTTGGTCGCCAACAGTGAACCGGGATTGATGGCGACCATCACTGGACCATCTGGATCTTTCAGCGCCATCTGCCGGGACCATATGGTGATGGCCAACTTGCTCTGCGAGTAGACTGCCATCGCATCACTGATTTGTACTCTGCCAGTCAGTGCATCCAAATTGACCGGTGCCTGTGCCGCCGAGGAGAGGTTGACCACACGCGAAGTTGTATCCATCAATGTTTGAAGTTGTTGTGTCAGCAGATAGGGGGCGAGGGTGTTGACTACAAAGCGGATATCCAGGCCATCTTTGGTAATTGGCTGGTCGGTTTTCAGCACCCCGGCATTATTGATCAGCACATCGATATGGTCATGCGCCGCTGTCACTGCCTCGGTCATCGAGATCACCTGCTGTAGATCGGAGAGATCTGCAAGATAATGCTCCACCTCACCCATGGTAGAGAGCTGTTGTTGCAGTGCATGCAACCGTTCCTCACTGCGACCATGCAACAGCACACGGTGCCCCTGTTCAACCAGGGTTTTGGCGGTCTCCAGTCCAATGCCATCGGTGGCACCGGTAATCAAAATGGTCTTCATCGTTTTATCTACTCAGTGTCTCTCGATAAATTCAGGCAGCCCTTCAGCCAACCGTTGCAGTGTAGTCTCGATATCCGCCCGGTTGAAGCGCAAGTTGATCGCCACATGGTTGATACCGATCTCCTCCAGCGCCTTGAGATGCACTCGCAGCAGGTTGATGCCGAGACGATACCCCAGGTGGATTGGTTCAGGAGCAGAATCATTATCCTCCACCAGGTCGATATAGAGTGACTGGACAGCCGGCTTGTCGGGCTGCCCTGCCTCTACCATTCGTCTGCGCCACCCCTCAATGATTCGAGCCTGAGCAGAGATGGTTCGTGGATAGGTGATCCAGCCATCCCCGTGCTGCGCAATCCACTGTGGCGACTGCTGGCTACCACCGGTAATCAGCAGCGGTAATCGCCCTGTAGTTGGCTTGGGCAACAGATCAATGGTGCCTCTCAGTTGTCCATAGCTATTCTCAACCGTGGGAAAAGAGTCAGCCATATTTTCAATGTAGTCAATACTCTCACGGAAACGTGCCCCTCGATTCTCGAGCGGCAGATTCAATGCTGGATACTCCTCGGGACGATCTCCGGATGCGATCCCCAGCAGCAGCCGTCCAGCGGAGAGCTGATCGACGCTGGACGCCGCCTTGGCCACATGGGCCGGATGACGCAGTGGCAAGATAATGCTGGCCACACCCAGCGCTATGCGCTCAGTACTCACGGCCAACGCCCCCAGATAGACAAAGGGGTCATGGATCTGCCCTGCATCCCCGAATGAAGGTACGTTGAACGGTACATCGCGTAGCCAGAGTGCGGAGAAGCCCAGCTGCTCAGCCAACTGTGTCCGCTGCAGATGGTGCTCCATGGTTGGGATGGGGCTATCCGGATAGTGCTCCAGCGGCACCACCAGACCGAGGCTCAACCGCCCCGGCTGGAAGGTCTGGTTGTAGGCTTTGTTGATGGTCGGGAACATCAGACCCAACGTACCACATCCTCCATCTCACGACGCGTTTTCGGATGAGGTGGCTCAACGGCACGATAACCAAAAGCGACCGCCACTGCTGGCTTGTACAATTTGGGATCAACCTCGAAGTGCTCCTCCAACACCGCAATGGTCTTGTCCATCTCGAACCCCTCAATCGGGCAAGAGTCAATCTCCATCAGTGCCGCTGCGGTCATCATGTTGCCCAGTGCAATGTAAGCCTGTCTCGCACACCAGTCGCTAATCTGTCGATCTCCCTCGATATGGAAATCCCGCTCCTGAAAATTCTGATAGAAATCGCCATAAATCTCCACCACCTCATCTGGCAGCTGCTTCACATTTTTCAGATGCTGTTCAATGTAGTCGGAGTGGTGTCTCATCGTCGCTCCGGTGTGAACCAGGAAGATGCAGTAGTGGCTGGCGGTCATCAACTGCCCCTCACTGCCATTGGTCGCCCCGTTGCCCCCCCAGGTGAACTCCTTCAGCAGCGCCCGCTTCTCAGGATCTTGCACAATCAACAGCTGCCACGGTTCCATCCCAAATGAACTGGGGGAGAGGCGTGCCACCTCCAGAAGGGTGTTGAACTCACTCTCGCCGATCTTGCGCTGCGGATCAAACACCTTGGCGGCATGGCGGAAGTTGAATGCGTTGAGTATCTGGGTCTGTACGGCGGAATGTGTGCTCACGGGCTGCTCCTGAATGAATCGATTACTGTGAGTCAGTGTAACGGTTGATTGTTCCGCCATAAACAGCATAATCATTGAAAGATTATCAAACATTATTTGAGAATAGACCTCGCATGCAGTTGGAAGATCTTCAGGTAGTACTCAAGGTGGCACAATTTCGCAGCATCACAGCGGCTGCAAACCATCTTGACCTGCGTACCGCCACCGCCAGTGCTGCACTGAAACGGGTTGAGCAGCAGTTGGGGAGCGAACTGTTTATTCGCACCACCCGCCAGCTGCGCCTCTCCAGTGCCGGTGAACGCTATCTGCCGCAGTGTGAACAGGCACTGCAACTGCTGGAGCAGGCACAACTGAACATCCGCGAGGATCAGCAACGCATTGATGGCGAGCTGCGTATCTCCCTCTCCTCCGATCTGGGGCGCAATCTGGTACTCCCCTGGATCGATGTATTGATGGAGCAGCATCCCGGTCTGCACATCAAGGCCCATATCAGCGACAGTCTGATCGACTTCTACCGGGATGCGGTGGACATGGCGCTGCGTTATGGCCCACCGGAAGAGTCCAATCTCTACGGCTTCAAGATCTGCGAGGTGCCGGTACTGCTCTGTGCGGCCCCGAAGTATCTGCAGAAAAACGGCACCCCAACCCATCCCGATGAGTTGTCATCCCATAAAGGACTCTTCTATCAACGCTACGACACCACCCACAACCAGTGGGAATTCTCCAATGGTGAACAGCAATACACAGTGAAGATGGAGGGCAACCGCAGCGCCAATGATGGAGAAATTGTCAAGCGCTGGTGTGTGGCCGGGCATGGACTGGCTGCGAAATCGGCACTCGATGTCTCAACAGAACTACGCTCCGGCAAGCTGGTATCGCTGATGCCGGACTACCCACTGGAGCGCAGTGAACTGTGGCTGGTCTTCCCCAGTCGGCAATCCATCACACCCGCTGCACGACTACTGAGAGATACGTTGCAGGAGCGTTGTAGTGCTGTACTTCAACAACTAAGCGACCTCTATAACACTCTCATCACAAAGCGAAACTAGCTATTTCTCAGATTTTTTATAATTTTTTTGATATTTATCTGTAAGGAATCTGTTTTTCAGACGACAGAAGGGCAGATCGCACAATTTTGAGCGATCCGCTACTGATTCAAAACAGATTCAAAAAGGTAAAAATCATGAAGAAAACTTTAAAGCCATTCCAGTCCGTTGCAGCACTCTCCATTGGCCTGACCTCACTCAGTGCGGTTGAAGCAGCACCAAACCCCTTCGAGTCAACTCAAATGGAGGCTGGATACCGCCTGATTCAGCTGGCCGAGGCGAAGTGTGGTGAAGCCAAGTGTGGTGGCAGCGCAGGGGAGCAAAAGAGCAGTGAGGCCAAGTGCGGTAGTGATGCAGCCAAATCAAAGGTAGAAGAGGGTAAATGTGGTGGAGATGCCTCGAAGGTAAAAGAGGGCAAGTGCGGTGAAGCCAAATGTGGAGGCAATAGCTAAGCCGAATCGGGATCATGGGGCGAACTGCCCCATGAAATCTACATCCACGCAAGGAAATCGTAATGAAGCATCAATCTATCAATGGAGCAGGGCTCGGACTACGCCGTGGCCTGATTGAGGCATGGAGCACACTCAAAAGCGGTGATCCCGACTTTATCGAAGTGACCCCGGAAAACTGGATGGAAATCGGTGGTGTTTTTGAGAAGCAGCTACGCAGCTTCACCGAACGCTATCCTACCCTCTGCCACGGACTCTCACTCTCGATCGGCGGCCCGGAGCCTCTGGATCGCGACTTCATTACACGCATCGGACAGTTTCTCGATCAACATCAGGTTGCAATCTACAGTGAGCATCTCAGCTACTGCAGTGATGGTGGACATCTGTATGACCTGATGCCAATCCCCTTCACCGAAGAGGCGGTTCGTTATGTCAGTAACAGAGTCAGTGAGGTGCAACAGCGGTTGCAACGGCGCATTGCGCTGGAGAACGTCTCCTATTATGCCATGCAGCCCGGTGAACTGAGTGAGCTTGAATTCATCCTGGCGGTGGTGGAGGAGTCTGATTGTGATCTGCTGCTCGATCTCAACAACCTCTACGTCAACAGCATCAACCATGGTTACGATGCGAATGAGTTTCTGAGCCGGGTTCCCTCTCACCGCATCGCCTACCACCATGTGGCCGGACATCTGCAGGAGAGTCCGGACTTGATCATTGATACCCATGGAGACCGCGTAGTTGATCCGGTCTGGGAGCTGCTGGAACAGAGCTATGCGCTGCATGGCATCCATCCAACACTACTGGAGCGGGATTTCAATCTGCCCCCACTGACCGAGCTGCTGCAGGAGGTGGACCAGATCCGACAACACCAACAGCTGGAGATGGCCGCATGAGTAACCTGAGCCATTCAAGCTTTCAGCAGCAACAGATCGATTTTGCACAGGCCATTCGAGATCCGGATAGCCCTGTGCCAGAGTGGGTGGCTGAAGAGCGGATGTCGATTTATCGCGAACTCTTCTTCAACAATATCCAGAGTTCGCTCCAGAGCACGTTCCCGGTACTCCATGAGGTGCTGGCGGAGTCACAGTGGACAGTGCTGACCCGCCAATTCTTTACACAACACCGGAGTCAGGTGCCAGAGTTTGTCCGTCTGCCCGGCGAGTTCGTGGATTGGCTACAGACCACGGACCTCAATGCACTACCCGGCTATCTGCTGGAACTGGCTGCGTGGGAGTGGAGTGAATTGGAGGTGATGCTGGCACCTGCCATCGAGATGCAGCCCATCAATCCCATCGGCGATCTCATGCAGATGGCGCCACAACTCAACCCCACACTACGCCTCCACACCTGTACCTATCCGGTACACCAGATCTCTGCCAAACACCAACCTGAGCAACCACTTGATCAGCCCGTCGAGCTACTGGTATTGCGCACACTGGATGATGAGGTGGAGTTCATCATCCTCAATCCAACAACCGCTGCCCTGATTCATCAACTGCAAGAGATGCCAATGCTAAGTGGTCATGAGCAACTACAACTGCTGGCACAACGGTTATCGATGGAAGAGGAGACACTACTCCACTATGGACCTGACTTCTTCCAGCAGTTGCGTCAGCAGTCGATTTTGCTGGGCAGCTCGACCGTAAAGGAGAATATCTGATGGAAACTCTGCAACAAATCCTGCAACAGCGTCTACTCTGGCTACACACTCAGCTTGACCATACTCGCATCGTGGACTTCCTTGCGCCACTGGCGCTGCGTCTCTATCTTGCACCCATTTTCTGGATGGCCGGCACCAACAAGCTCTCCGACATGGAGTCAACCATCGCCTGGTTCGGCAACCCGGACTGGGGGCTGGGGCTTCCTTTCCCCACTCTGCTGGCATGGGCCGCCACCCTGACTGAAACAGCGGGCGCAATCCTGCTGCTGCTCGGACTGGCTGTACGCTGGATCTCCATTCCACTGATGATCACCATGGTTGTCGCAGCGGTCACCGTGCACTGGCAGAATGGCTGGCTTGCCATTGCCGAAGGGGCAGAGAGCCTCTTCTCCAACGAACGTACCATTGGTGCCATTGAGCGGCTGGATCGTGCCAAGGAGATTCTGCGGGAACATGGTCACTACCAGTGGCTGACTGAACAGGGAGGATTTGTAGTACTCAACAACGGGATCGAGTTTGCAGCTACCTACTTTGTCATGCTGCTGGTACTCTTCTTCTATGGGTCAGGGCGTTATCTGGGGCTTGATTACTGGATAGGCCGCCGCTGGGGTCACAATCGATAATGAAGAGTGAACTTGCAATTGGAACAGAGAAAAGTTGAGGAGATCGATGACTGGGTGGAGGCACTGGATCTTGAAGCACTGCGCCGTGATCTGCTCCGTTTTGCTCAGCTGCAGATGCGTGACCCGAGTGCTGCAGAGGATGTTGTGCAAGAGGCACTCTCCGCCGCCTATCTCGACCGTAGCCGCTTTGCCGGTCGTTCACAGGCCCGAACCTGGATCTATGCCATCCTCAAGAACAAAATTGTGGACTGGATTCGCCACAACAGCCGCTACCAGCATGAACCATTAGTGGAGGCAGACGGAGAGGATGACACAGTCGATGCACTGTTTGCAGAAAACGACCATTGGCACAGGGAGCACCGCCCCGCCGACTGGGGTAATCCACATCAGGCACTGGAGAGTGACCACTTCTGGGTGATTTTTGAACTCTGCCTTACTGAACTGGACGAACGCATTGCACGGGTCTTTACCATGCGGGAGTTCCTCGGCTTTGAGACCGGTGAGATCTGTGCCGAACTGGAGATCAGCGAAAACAACTGCTGGACCATCCTCCACCGTGCCCGGTCCCGTTTGCGCCTCTGTCTGGAGACGCGTTGGCTAGGAGAACAATGAAATGCTGAGCTGCAAACAGGCCACACACATCATGTCACAACAGCAAGACCGCACTCTCAGTTGGAGAGAGCGCCTCAATCTCAAGATGCACCTGTTGCTCTGCTCCGGTTGCCGCCAGTTTGATCGTCAGATGGATCTGATTCGGCAGGCGATACGACGTTTTTCCGGTGGTGAATAAATCAAAAGGCCCTCTGGCAGCATGCGAACAAATAGGGGGAGCGTTCGCAGGGGGATAGCTGAAACCAGAGGGCGCAACTCGGTGTACTTGTAAAAAAGCCCCGACATCATTGCCGGGGCTTTCCAAGTGTAGTCTGAGGACTAAACCTTACTTGACAGGAGCTACAGGAGCCATTGGGTAGTAAGGACGGTTCTCAGTCTGCAGGTTGGTTGAACCGTTCAGACGGCTGTTGTTGGCAGCGTCCATGTCAGCGTTCATGTCAGAAGAACCCTTACCAGAAGCATCAATAGTCATGCTGAAGTTACCCTCAGCGTCGCCCTTACCAGCAGCAGCACCGCGACCCTTGCCGTCAAAAGCGCCGTCAGCAGCACCAGTACCGTAACCAGACTGGTTGTCATCTC
>CAYQFH010000050.1:0-11722 GCA_964416755.1 uncultured Piscirickettsiaceae bacterium
GTCTAACGGCAGGACAAAGGACTCTGACTCCTTTAATCGTGGTTCGAATCCATGCGCCCGAGCCAACAGAAAAGGGTTATCTCTGTCGCGAGGTAACCCTTTTACTTTTTTATTGGGCTCAATTTCGGAACGGCGGAGCGTAGCGAGGCCGGTAATCCATGCGCCCGAGCCATACAAGACCCTTATCAGTAGAGATATTGATAAGGGTTTTTCTTTATGTGTTTATGAAGGTCAGTAGTCTATGCAGTCGAGCTAACACTAAAAAGCCCGTCTCAATCTGAGGTGGGCTTTATCTCTATCGGTTGAAGATCTGTCTGTCCTATTCAGGATTGGTAAACCCTTCCCGAATCGCCCACACGATCAGTTCGTTGCGGCTGGATAGCCCCAGTTTCTTCAGGATGTGTTTGGCGTGAACCTTGGCGGTCCAGACTGAGATTCCCAGGCGGTCACCAATCTCTTGATTGGAGAGGCCATCGGCGATCAGTCGCAGCACTTCCTCTTCCCGGTTGGTCAGGTTAAGTGCAGAGTCTGCTTTCTTCTGAGGTGGGGCATCAGAGAGAATCTTGGAGACCTCGGGGCTGATGACCGTCTCTCCATTCATTACCTCTGTGAGGTGATCGATGATCTTTTCCGGATCGGTATTTTTCAGTAGATATCCGTCGGCATGACATTGAAAAGCCTCATAGATGTTTTGAGGATTGTCAGAGACAGTGAGTACAATCACTTTGATCTCAGGCCAGTTTTTCTTGATCTTCTTCAGTGTAGTCAGGCCGTCCATGTTGCGCATGTTGAGATCCAGCAAAACAAGATCTGGCTGGTTCTGCTGGATGAGCTGGATACCGTCTGTACCACCATCGGCTTCACCTGCCAGGCTGATGTGTGGTTGAAGGTCGAGTAGTTGAATGATGCCCTTGCGAATCAGTGGGTGGTCATCGATGAGAAGTAGAGAGATGGCGTTGCTCATGGTTTTTATTGTGTCAAGTGTTCAGTTGATGGTGGAGTATAGAGTAGTTTGTTGGGGTTGTGGTGTTACAGGGGGCTCTCCTGGCTTCGGGCGGGTGAGAATTGCAGAGTGACAGAGGTTCCTTTGTCACAGTTTTGAGTGATGCTCAACTTGCCATGGATTGCCGTGGCGCGCTCTCTCATGGTGCTGAGTCCGAAGTGGTTGGGGCGATCTGGATTATCCGGGATGCCAATCCCGTCATCAATAATGGAGAGAATGACCAAATTTCTGGTGTTGTCGTGAGAGAGGGTGATGGTTCCAGTGCTGGCTTGGGCGTGCTTGATGATGTTGGAGGTGGCCTCCTGAATGATCTGGATGAGATGGACCTCTTCATTGTGGGAGAAGTTGAACTCTGGAATTTGGTTGTGAAACTGGATCTTTACCGGATAACGCCCCTTCTGTCGCTGAATGATCTCCTCAATTGCCGCACTCAGCCCTTCGGGATTGAGTTGGATACGGAAAGTGGAGATCAGTTCGCGAAGTTGATGGTCTGTAGTGGTGCTGGTCTCCTTTAATTCTTCAATTACCGGGGTGAGCTGTTCATAGCTGGCCCCTTGCTTGATCAGAGTATTGATACGGGTGATCTGAATGTTGAGATAGAAGACCGATTGTGCCAGTGAGTCATGTAATTCCTGAGCAATTGCGTTGCGCTCCTCCATCAGGGTGATACGGTTCGACTCTTCAATCAATGCATTGGTCTTGTCGGCGATCCGCTCCTCCAGTTCGGTATAGGTTGCAGAGAGGTCGGAGATCATCAGGTTGAAAGCCTGAGCAACATTGCCCAGTTCATCGGGGCGGTGATACTGGACTTGCGAAGAAAAATCCCGTTGGCGCACCTGTTTGGAAATCTTTAGTAGATCCTTGAGTGGAACGAGAATTTTGCGTTGAAACAGAAAAGGGGCTGCGATGATGGTGATGAGTAGCAGTAGCAGAGAAATGTACTCAATATCATGGAGAAGCTGAATCTGCGATTCGGTACGTTCTTCGATTGCGCTCACCATGCGATCGATCTCCTGTACAAACGGGTCGATTTTGGCGAGGTAGATGCGGTGGAAGGAGTTCATTGCCACCTGATTGGCTTGTGGACTGGTGGTCGGGGTGGCCAGTGTCTCCAGAAAGGCGGCATAGCTGACCAGAAGTGGCTTCATCTCGTTTTTCCACTGATTGACAATTGACTGGTAGAGATGGTGAATTGTGTCCGTTTTCTTGAGTGTGGTATAGACTGGGATCACCTCCTGTAGAGCAGGGTGGTTCAGCTGTTGCTCAAAACGGGTAATCATCTGTTCAATTTGACTTGGGTCAGGAGGTTGTTGTTGATTATCGTGCATCATCTGGGTGCCAATTTTGTGTGAGAGCATACGAAGTGCACCAGATGTGTTGATCGCGGTTCCTGTGCCCTGGATGGTCTTGGTTACAAAGAACGAGCTGCTGATACCAATCACGGCGAGTAGTGTAATTAGTCCGATGATTAGTCCGGCTTGTACAAGTAGAGATGGAGAGGGTCTGAAGGGCATGTGGTTGGGCAGGATAGAAAATAGTGGTTGACTATTGTTTAATAATCAATTAAACTATTGATCATTGTTTGGTTGTACAGATGAATTTAGGTTTTAGTTAGTTTTTCGACTCCTCCATCCTCCTTTGGTGGTATTGGCGCAACCTGCGGGTTGCGCCTTTTTTTTGCCGCTAGGATAATCCCACACAGGATACTACAGGCGGTTTGGTCGGGTCTCAAAATTGGGGCTGATAGTTTGAAAACCGGGCCGCTTTGCTATAACATAGTAAATAACTCAAGAATTAATCAGGAGTAGCGTGATGGCTTACAGTGATAAGGTGATGGACCACTATGAAAATCCAAGAAATGTGGGTGTTCTGGATAAGGATGCCACAGATGTGGGGACTGGGATGGTAGGAGCACCGGCATGTGGAGATGTAATGAAGCTGCAGATTCAGGTGAGTGAAGAGGGTGTCATTGAGGATGCTAAATTCAAAACCTATGGCTGTGGTTCAGCTATTGCTTCCAGCTCTCTGGTGACCGAGTGGGTCAAGGGGAAGACACTGGAAGAGGCGCAGCAGATCAAGAACTCAGAGATTGCCGAAGAGTTGGCGTTGCCTCCGGTCAAGGTGCATTGTTCTGTGCTGGCTGAAGATGCCATCAAGGCGGCAGTGGAAGATTACCAATCCAAGCAGGGATAAAGTCATGCCTGCAATGACCCGGATTCTCTACTTTGCACGTCTGGCAGAGGCGTTCAAGAAGAGTGGTGAGCCGATGTTGAAGGGGAGTGCCAAGACGGTTGGAGAGATCATTGAACGGCTGAAGCAGCGCGGGGATCTCTGGGACAAAATGCTTGTTGAAGGACAGTTCCAGATCATGGTCAACAAGCAGATTGTAGAGTGGGATCATCCCATTGAAGACGGGGATGAGATCGCACTGGTCTAGAGCCTGTTACAGACCTTAGTCTCTCCTGCGCCGGTTCCGGCGTTTGGGTTGCCACTGGTTGATGGATTGAGCAATCCGGGAGTAGGGGAGTTGTTCAATACTGCCAAATTCGAGTACTGCGTGATCCACCAGTGAGTAGATGTCGGTTACTGTTGCTGGTTCATTGCTTATGCAGTGCTTCAAACCATTGAGCCCGCCACACTGTATTTTCAGTTCCATGTTACTGGTCATCTGCTGTGGCAGATGGGTGACACCCAGTGCAAAGCGACTCTGCTGATGGAGTTGCGTTGCCAGCGACTCGCAGCGTTCTTGTGCAGTGGGTTGGTTGCACTGCATGCCGTGACGCTCCGCGATATGGAAACTTTCTGCAAATTGGCATCGGCTATGGCTGCTGAGGAGCGCCTTGGCGAAGGGGCAGTGGTAGGAATTTGTCACGAAACAGGGGGTTTGTCAGAGTGAAATAGTAGGTTAATGGTTTTCGAGGAGTATAGCATGTGAGATGGTATTGCCAATCGATAAATTGCTGATTGAAAATGTGAAAAAGCTGTTCTGAAAAGCGCCATCAAAATCACCTAAAAGTCCCAGTTTGATATTTAATAAAATTTTCTTCGATAAATAAGTTGGACTTATATCAAAAGAGAATATCCCTGCTTGAACCGCAATGGTGAGGCGCTAGAGTTGCACTGCTGAAAAATCAGTGCAGAGAGATATTAGCGGGAAGGAATCCAGTCAATGTGGTGATCTTCCCTCAAGGACAACCAGATCTGATGTGCGCCATAAGCGGCTACAACAGATCCAGATGGAAGGAAAACGATGTCGAATCTAGTCAATCCACATGGTGGCGGTGAACTGAAAGCACTTTTGCTCGAAGGCACAGCGCTGGAAGATGAGAAGGCGCGCGCCGAGACGCTGCCTAAGATCAATATTACCTCTCGTGAGGCGGGTGATATCTATATGATGGGTATCGGTGGATTTACTCCACTCGATGGCTTCATGAACCACGCAGACTGGAAGGGCGTCTGCGACAGCTACACCATGGAGAATGGTCTGTTCTGGCCTATTCCAGTGACTCTCTCTACTGATACAGAGACTGCGAACAGTATCCATGAGGGTAACGATATCGCTCTGTTTGATGAAGAGAGTGGTGCGATCATTGCGACCATGACTGTGACCGAGAAGTACGGTATCGATAAAGAGCACGAGTGCAAGTCGGTCTACAAGACCACAGAGACTGAGCATCCGGGCGTGCAGATGGTGATGAACCAGGGTGATGTCAATCTCGCAGGCCCAATCAAGGTGTTGTCGCTGGGTGGTTTCCCTGAGACCTACGGTGAGCAGTTCATGACTCCTGCACAGACTCGTGCACTGTTTGAGTCTAAAGGCTGGAAGTCTGTTGCTGCATTCCAGACCCGTAACCCGATGCATCGTTCACACGAGTATCTGGCCAAGATCGCAGTCGAGACCCTCGATGGCGTGCTGGTTCACTCTACTCTGGGCAAACTGAAGAAGGGTGATATTCCTGCTGAGGTTCGCTCCAAGGCGATCCAGACCCTGATCGATAACTACTTTGTACCCAATAGTGTGGTACAGGCAGGTTACCCACTGGATATGCGTTTTGCCGGTCCTCGTGAGGCGCTGCTGCACGCGGTATTCCGTCAGAACTACGGTTGTTCTCACCTGATCGTCGGTCGTGACCATGCCGGTGTCGGTGACTACTATGGCCCATTTGACGCACAGTCCATCTTTGATGAGATTCCTGAGAGTGCACTGGAGACTCAGCCACTGAAGATCGACTGGACCTTCTGGTGTAACGCCTGTGACGGTATGGCCTCCATGAAGACCTGCCCACACGGTAAGGATGATCGCATCCTTCTTTCTGGTACCAAGGTACGCAAGATGCTCTCCGAGGGAGAGGATCTGCCCGCAACCTTCAGCCGTCCAGAGGTCGCCAAGATCTTGCAGGAGTATTACGCAAGTCTGAGCGATGAAGAGAATGTGAAGATTGAGATGAAAGGACACTCTGCTCAATAAAGAGACTCTTCTCTGCAATAAGAGAGTCTTTGAAAAGAGCAGCTGTTCATTAAGGTATACTTCCCCGCCTTAAACTGGGGTGGGGAAATAACTCGAGAGTCTGCGGTCTGTTTATTGGTTCGGATCGCAGGTGTTTTTAAACTGCAGTAAAACTGGAGAAAGTAGAACCATGCCAACTTATGTACGTACTGATAAGTGCGATGGCTGCAAGGGTGCTGATAAGACCGCTTGCATGTACATCTGCCCACATGACCTGATGAAGCTGGACATGGACGGTTCTGAGACCGGCCACCCAATGAAGTCATTCAACCAAGAGCCTGAGCAGTGCTGGGAGTGCTACTCTTGCGTCAAGATCTGTCCACAGCAGGCAATCGAAGCGCGTCACTATGCTGACGTTGTTCCTCTGGGCGGTCAGGTACAGCCAATCCGTGGTACTGACTCTATTATCTGGAGTATCAAGTTCCGTAACGGTACTCAGAAGCGTTTCAAATTCCCTATCCGTACCACTCCAGAGGGTTCTATCGACCCATACACTGGCAAGGCGGACGCTGACATGGCGAAGATCTCTGAGCCAGGTTTCTTCAACCACATGGAGCAGAACGGCTACCGTGCAGGTGATCCAAGCGAGCTGATCCGCAAGTAAGCGGCGGTTTCGTTAACGAATTTATAGATTAAAGAGGAATTTAGTAATGGCTGAATTTGGAAATCCGGAAGTCATTCAGGAAGACGTAGACGTCCTGATGATTGGTGGTGGTATGGCGAACTGCGGTGCCGCTTATGAGATCGGTCCTTGGGCCAAGCAGGCTGAGGCTCAGTTGGGTCGCCCACTGAAGGTTAAGCTGGTCGACAAGGCTGCGCTGCCACGCTCTGGTGCGGTTGCACAGGGTCTGTCTGCAATTAACACCTACATCGGTTCGGAACAAGATCCTGCGGACTACGCTCGTATGGTTTCTAACGACCTGATGGGTATTACTCGTGATGACCTGGCTTATGACCTGGGTCGCCACGTGGATGAGTCTGTACACCTGTTCGAGGAGTGGGGACTGCCAATCTGGAAGATGGACGAGAACGGCGAGCGTTTCGACGGCGCGCAAGGCATGACCTCTCTGAAGGATGGTGGCAAGCCTGTACGTTCTGGTAAGTGGCAGATCATGATCAACGGTGAGTCCTACAAGTGGATCGTCGCTGAGGCTGCACAGAAGGCGCTGGGTGCTGAGAACATCACTGAGCGTGTATTCATGGTTAAGCTGATCAACGACAAGAATCGCGCAAACACTGTTGCGGGCTCTATCGGCTTCTCTGTTCGTGAGCACAAGATCTACGTGATCAAGGCGAAGGCAATCCTGCTGGCTGCTGGTGGTTGTGTAAACATCTTCCGTCCACGTTCTGTTGGTGAGGGTACTGGTCGTGCCTGGTACCCAGTATGGAACGCAGGTTCTACCTACTCTATGGCTGCTGAGGCTGGTGCTGAGTTGACTCTGATGGAGAACCGCTTCGTACCTACTCGTTTCAAGGACGGTTACGGTCCTGTAGGTGCATGGTTCCTGCTGTTCAAGGCGAAGGCTACCAACGCATTTGGTGAAGCGTACATGACCAAGAACGCCAACATGCTGGATGATTATCCTCCATACGGTCAGGCTGCGGTTCCAGCTTCTTGCTTGCGTAACCACCTGATGCTGAAGGAGATGAAGGACGGTCTGGGTCCAATCTGGATGGACACTGTTACTGCTCTGGCTGATCTGCGTGAAGTACTGTCTCCACGTGAGGTTAAGCACCTGGAAGCTGAAGCATGGGAAGACTTCCTCGACATGTGTGTCGGTCAGTGTGGTATCTGGGTTGGTGAGAACATCGAGCCTGAGAAGAAGAACTCTGAGCTGATGCCTACCGAGCCATACCTGCTGGGTTCACATTCTGGCTGCTGCGGTATCTGGTGTTCCGGTCCTGAGGACGTAGGCGCGCCTACTGAAGAGACCGAGGCTGGCGTACCTGATCACCTGCCATCTGGTTGGAACTGGGGTTACCGTGGTATGACCACAGTAAACGGCCTGTTCACTGCGGGTGACGGTGTTGGTGCTGCGGGTCACAAGTTCTCCTCTGGTTCACATGCCGAGGGTCGTATGGCTGCCAAGTCTATGGTCAAGTATGTACTGGACAACATGGATTGGGAGCCTGAGTTTGCTGAGGACGTTGATGATCTGGTTATGGAGATCCTGAAGCCAGTCATGAACTACATGGAGCACAAGGACTACACTACAGCGATCGACGTTAACCCTAACCTGATCACTCCTAAGATGTTCCAGTTCCGTCTGCAGAAGATCATGGACGAGTACGTAGCAGGTGTTGCGACTTACTACACCACCAATGCCGAGATGATGAAGGTAGCAGGTGAGAAGATCGACATGCTGAAGGAAGACGCTGAGAAGATGCGTGCGAAGGATCTCCACGAGTGGCTGCGTGCCTGGGAGAACTATCACCGTGTTCTGACGGCTGAGGCCCACATGAAGCACATCGAGTTCCGTCAGGAGTCTCGTTACCCAGGATTCTACTATCGTGCAGACAAGAACTTTGTCGACGAGGAGAACTGGCACTGCTTCGTTAACTCTATCTACGACAAGGACTCTGGCAAGTGGACTTGCTTCAAGCGTGCTCACGTAGATATCGTTGACAAGTCCAAGCTGTTCAAGAAGTAAGTTCTACTTCTCTGAATAGCTGAGATGTGAGGAGTCCGGGTGTCGCAAGGCACTCGGACTCTTTTATCTTATATAATGCGCTTTTCATTTCTGTAGCAGCCCGAGAAGAGTGCATCCTATAGGAAGAGTTTTTGCCCCTAATCAGTGGGGCCAATCGTTGAAGAGGTATAACAAACGATGACCATGCAAGTTCCCTTTGACCTTCCGGTCAACAGTCCAGCGGTTCCCACTCAGCTCGACGGCAAGGCGAAGATCCAGTTCCGCTGCCACAAGGATGTGGAGTGTTTCAATGAGTGCTGCCGTCAGGCCGATATCCCGCTCACCTCCTATGACGTGATTCGTCTCAAGGGGCATCTGGGAATCAGCTCAACCGAATTTCTCAAGGAGTACACCTATCCCTTTGAGATGGATAATGATCGCCTGCCTGGAATCAAACTGCGCCATCAGGGCAATACCACCACCTGTATGTTCATGAATGATGAGGGGTGTGGGGTCTATGAGAACCGTCCGATGGCCTGCCGCTATTATCCAGTCGGACATCTCTCGCTGCGCAAGCAGGATGTCAATGATGAAGAGGAGCACTACTTCCTGGTCAAGGAACCCTACTGCAAGGGGCATGAAGAGGATCGTGAGTTGACCATTGACGAGTATCGTCAGGAGCAGCAGGTGGTTGATTTCGACAAGAACTCCCACATGTACCGCCGCATGATTTTGAAGAAAAAGTCAGGTGGCCCTGCCATTGGTACCCTCTCCAAGAACAGCCTCAGCTTCTACTTCATGGCCACCTATGACATTGACCGCTTCCGCGACTTTGTCCTCTCCGAAGGGTTCGAGCGGGTTTACGATATCCCGGAAGATGAGCTGGTTGAGGCGATCAAGGATGATATGCTACTGCTGGAGCTGGGTGACAAGATCATGCGTCAGGTCTTCTTTGGCGAGCAACTGGTGAAACAGCGTGAAGGGGCGTGGGAGGAGCGTTCCGAGAAGCGTAAACATATCTGGGAGGCGCGCATCAAAGAGGCGACTGATGAGCGTCACAAGCGTGAGCAGGATATGTACACCGCAGATAGCGAAGATTCTGGTGTTACCGGATTCTGTCCAGATGGTACCTGTGGAACCAATGACCCCTAGTCGACCTAATTCAGTTTTCGACCCCAGCCTGAGCCCCGCGTGATTGCGGGGCTTTTGGGTTCAGGAGTAGAGAGATGCAAGAGAAGGCGCAAATTCTGGTCGTCGAAGACCATAGAAGTAGTTCTCAGATGATCTGCGCAGTGTTGGAGGATGCAGGAGAAATGGTTGCTCATCCCGTTTTTAGCGGTGAGGAGGCATTGAAACATCTGGAGACCCAGCGTCCCCATCTGATCATGATGGATGTGATGATGCCGGGTATTACCGGTTTTGAGCTCTGTGAGCAGGTGAAGTCCAATCCGCGACTCAAGGATATACCAGTCATCTTTGTCACTGGCCAGTCTGATTCGGGAGATATTGTAAAGGGGCTCCAGCTGGGAGCGGTGGATTATGTAACTAAGCCGATCATCCCCGAAGTGTTGGTGGCGCGGGTTCATGCCCATCTCTCAATTTCATTTCATAAGGAGCAGCTCAAGGCATTGGCAACTACAGACCCTCTCACCGGGCTCTATAATCGCAAGGGCTTTGAGACTGCCCTGAGTGAATCAGTGGAAAAAGAGGGGGAATTTGGACTGATCTACCTCGATCTGGACCACTTCAAACCGGTGAATGATCAGATGGGACATCAGGCGGGCGACCTGCTGCTGCAGCGAGTTGCCAAACGGCTGCTCTCCACAGTACGTACCGTCGATATTGTTGCACGTATTGGTGGTGACGAGTTTGTGTTGATGGTGAATCAGGTTAATAGCCGAGCCGTTGTCAAGCAGGTGTGTGAGAAGATTCTGAGAAGTGTTGAGGCCCCCTATACAATTCATGGGAAAGAGGTGAAGATCAGTGCAACTATCGGCGCAACCCTGCACCCGATGGATGCAGATAGTGGGCACCAGTTGATACGCAACGCCGATATTGCAATGTACCATGCCAAGGCAAAAGGGAGAAACTGTTATAGCATTTTCTCTACAGAATTGGCTTCGCTGGTCTCCAGCAAGCAGCAGATGGAGAAGGAGATTCGACAAGGTCTGGCAGACAACCAGTTTGAACTCTACTACCTCCCTTCGGTGGATCAATCGGATGGTACGCTCCTCTCCATGGAGACCCTGCTGCGCTGGAACCACCCGAAGCGAGGGTTGCTGTCACCGGATCAGTTCTTGGATCACTTTATTCTGGCGCATCTGGAAGAGGAACTTTTTATCTATGTTGTTGAACAAGCCGTCAAACAGATCAAAAGGTGGCACCACCAGGGCATTCTTGATCTCCATCTTACGCTCAATTTGACCCATGCGGAGTTTATCAACCGAAACCTGGCAACGAGTATCTCGGAAATAGTGGATAACTGCGAATGTGATCCGGAGCTGGCCCGCTGGATTGAACTTGATGTCTCCGAGAGCTATCTGATGAGTGACATTGAGTTCAGCCGCAAGCAGATTAACCAGCTTGCGAAGATTGGTGTGACAGTCTCGCTGGATAACTTTGGTACTTCATGCTTTTCGATCTACGAGTTACAGACCATGCCGCTCTCTCAGATCAAGATTGATCGTGATTTGATTGGGGGGGTGGGTATACCTGCCAGTGAGCAGATTCTCAAGACGGTGATCAATATGATTGACAGTCTGGGGCATCTACCTGCTGCGGTCGGGGTTGAAAACCAGATGCAGGCTGCATTTCTCAGAGAGCATGGTTGTAAGGTAGTTCAGGGCTATATGTTTTCCGAGGTGCTCGATATCGAGCAGGCAGAGACGCTTATGCGAGAGAAGAAGAGCCTGATTTAATGCTGAGAAGGAGAGGTATCAGTTGCTTCCAGCCTTCAAAGACTCTTGTTAAAAGAAGATCTCATCGTCTTCACTGAAGACTTTGTGCCGTTCAGCGGGTAATCCGTCAAACAGGCTGCGCAATGGTCTACGCTCCTCCTCCATGGTCGAGCATTGATAGAGCGCCTGCCCAAAGGCGATGCGATCCTGTGCGGTGAATCTCCCAGTGTTCTCGACTTGTTGCCGGGTTGATTGCCACACCTCAAGCATGCCTCGCATATTTTCCATGTTCTGGGTAATGCGATCCTGAAATTGTAGAACCTCGATAATGGGGCGAACCAGCTCGGCAACCTCTTCATGCTCATGAGTCAGACGACTCAGCTCTCGTATCAAGATGTGGGTTGCATGGATCTCCTTCTCCAGGTCATTACTTTCAAACTCTCCTTGCAGCGAGACCACTGTCTGACGAAAATCACGCACTGCACCCAGTGTGTCTTCTGACATGCTGGAGATACGGTGGGCATCATTCATCAACTGGTCCATCACCTCCATTACCGAAGAGACCGCTTTCTCCGACTCAAGTGCACACCAGTGCATTGAGCCACTGGCATAACGTACCATACCGCTGACCAACTGCTCTTTATCCATCAGAATAGATCCGTAAGCTCAAAGTGTTTGCTGCTGC
>CAYQFH010000050.1:11822-18181 GCA_964416755.1 uncultured Piscirickettsiaceae bacterium
CAACTGCTCTTTATCCATCAGAATAGATCCGTAAGCTCAAAGTGTTTGCTGCTGCGCCCAGCGGGCACCTCACATCCCATAACCTCGTGGTAGAAGAGTTCTATCTCGTTGATCGAGCTGGGGAGTTCGCTGAGTTGATTGGCTGTGCTCTGTAGGTCACCATCTGGAGCCATGCTCAGTGTCTGCATCATGATTCTCCAACCCATAATGATATGATCCAGCCGCTGGTTCATTGCATCCTCAAACTGCATGCTGACCATTACTGGCATTAACTTCTCACGAATGCCTTCCTCTAGTCGGATGATGCTTTCGAGCTGCTTTTGTACACTGGAAAGCCCCATGCGAAAGTCACGTAGCTCTTCATCTTCCTGAATATCCTCAAGCTGACTCAGGTCTCCTCCAGCATCCATGATTGCCTGCACCTCATCAAAAATATCATCAACATCCTTGTTGATCTCCTCTTTCCCCTTTTCGATCTGTTCACTGTCGGAGAAGTAGATGTTGAAGAAATCCTCCATTGCATTGCTGGCATTTTCCGACAGGTACCCTTTGGAGAGGTTGAAAACATTGCGAGCAGATTCGGCAGCATGGTCACGAGCGTGATTTGCCAGCTCCTCCAGAACCCCTATAAAGAGGCGATCCAGCTCGTTGAGTGCTTGCTGTGTGCTATGGTGATCCATGAGTTTTTATCAGGTTAATGTAGTAAGCAGCAGTATCAACGGGATTTTCTCTGGTTGCATTGAATGGTAGTTATAATCTATTTGCTCTCTTCCTGTCTGGTTTGACGGTGAGCGCTATACTGTTTCATCACTTGAACAATGTTGTTGCCGTTGAATGGTTTGGTTAGATAGCTGTTGGCCCCAAGCTCAAAGGCTTTTGCGGCAATTGCTTGTGGGTCTTCAGCGCTGGCGATCACGATAAACGGTTGATCTCCTTTTGGCATAGCACGAATCTCTTTCAACACTTCCAGTCCGCTCTGCTGCTCTTTTTTGGCGTTACCGGTCAGATTGATGTCAAGAAAGATCAGGTCGGGGCCATTCCACTGCTCAGCTTCATTAGACAGTGTCGTGGTTGGTGTGCTGATGATCTGGGGGTCATAATGCCAGTTCTGTAACCAGAATTTTGCCTGTTCAACCGATTGGGTATCCTTGATGTCGTTAAATTGCAGCTTTCTCAATACGTTGATCAGTGCAGAGCGCATCAGCTGTACGTCATCCAGAACGAGTACTCTGTCGGGATGAAATGGTGCAGAGGTGTCTTTCATTATGGATAATTATTTCAGGGTTGACAGGTGTATTCAAGTGGATAGCCTGTGGCAAAACAGGAATATCCTATACCGTCGAGGCCTGTTTTAGTTTGGATAGTAGTGTCTCGACGGTTGCAACAGGCTGCTCACCTCGATCGATAGCAGTACAGATGGTGGCTCCCAGTTCACTCAACTCCGGGAAGCCAAAGGTACTGCCGACACCCTTGATGGAGTGGGATATGCTATCGACCTGTCTCCAATCCTGCTGCTGAAGCGCGCTAGATAAATTTTGGTGATTTTCAGTGGAAAATTCGTTGAACATCTCCAGAAAACTGTCATCGACAGCAAGCTCGGAGAGCGCTTTGCTCAATGCAGCTTTTGATGCTGATGGTTCGTTTGAGATAGTCTCTTCAGTTGTGCGACGTTCATCTCCCTGCCTGCGATCTATTCCGCTGCGCTTCTGAAGTTGTACGATCGGCAGATACTGTTTGAGAATCTGGTTGAGTTCGGGGCGCTCCAGTGGTTTGCTGAGAAAACCACTGCATCCAGCTTCATGAAATGCATTCCGATGTTTCTGCATCACATTTGCTGTGAGTGCAACAATGGGAGTGGTGGTGCCCTGCTTTTTCAGTATACGGGTGGCCTCGATTCCATCCATCAGAGGCATCTGCATGTCCATCAAAATCAGATCAAATGGCTGTTGAGAGGCGATGTTGACAGCCTCGATGCCGTTATTTGCCAGCGTGACAGTGATCCCCATGGACTCCAGCATGCGTTGCTCCATCTTCTGCAGAACAGGAGTATCTTCTGCAATCAGTACGTCGCCTTTGTAGAATACCTTGCGTTCGGCCTTTGAGTCGCTGTTCAGGTTGGAGAAGATAGGCAGTTCACTCTCTCTGTAGGGGAGAATAACGTGAAATTCCGAACCTTTACCCACCTCACTCTCCACCTGAATATCTCCCCCCATCAGGGAAACCAGATTCTGAGAGATGTAGAGTCCAAGGCCACTGCCCCCAAAACGACTGGAGATAGAGTTGTCGGCCTGCTCAAAGCGCTGGAACAATCGTGAGAGTACCTCGGTGGACATGCCAATGCCGCTGTCTTCGACCACAAAGTGGAGCCGCTCGCTGGCCCTGAATACGTTTAGGGTAACGCTGCCATGCTCAGTGAATTTGACTGCATTGCCCAATAGATTGATCAGTATCTGTCCAATACGCTGTCGGTCACCAATGAGCTGATGTTCCGTGGTGATTGAGGAGTGAATCTCGAAAGCAAGACCGGCATCCTGGGCACGGGTAGAAAAAATCTGTCGCATCTCATGGAGAAACAGGTCGAGATCATAAGGAGACTGATTGACCGAAAACTTTCCTGATTCGATCTTTGACATATCCAGAATGTCGTTGACCAGCGCCAACTGGCTCCGTCCGGCAACCTCAATGGTCTCAATCAGCTCATGATGTTCCGGAGCATCTTCCAGCTCCATGAGTAGCTCGCAGTTGCCGATGATCGCGGCGAGTGGTGTACGCAGTTCGTGACTCATGCTGGCGAGGAAATCACTCTTTGCCTCAGTCGCTTGCTCGGCAGACTCCTTGGCACTGAGTAGTGCTTCCGAGGACTGTTTAATTGCTGTCAGATCAGTCTGAATGGAGATATATTTGATCGGTTTACCCTGTTCGTCCAGGAAGGGAACAACGGTTTCACGAACCCAGTAGAATGACTTGCCATCTTTTTTCAGATTGCGGATTTCACCCTCCCAGACGTTGCCCTGAGTAATGGTGGCAAAGAACTCTTCATAGAATTCGGGTGGGTGTAGTCCGGACTTGAGGATACGGTAGTTTTTTCCCAGCAACTCTTCGCGGCTATATCCACTGAGTTCGCAAAACTGATCATTGACATAGGTGATATTGCCGGCAGTATCCGCAATGCTGATGATGGCGTGTAGATCTACCGCGAGGTGCATACGCTCCAGCTCTACCTGTTGCTGTCGCAGTGCCTTGGTACGTTCCGTAACTTTCTGCTCCAGCTGTTGATTGAAGGAGATGATGGTGTCACTGACGCTGTCCAGTCGATTGGCCAACATCCCCAGTTCGCTCTCTTCTCCTTGTAAATGGTTACGGGCAGTGAGGTCTCCAGCCATCTGTTTGCGGATGGTCTCCTCAATAGTCTGGATAGGTTGGGAAATTCCTTTTCTGATTCTCCGGTAGGTGAGGTTCATCAGGGCCAATGAGAGCAACAGAACCAGTGCTGCTGAAATTGTGAAATTGAGACTCAAGGTGTGGCCTTGTTGAACAGCAGAGTTGAGTTGATGCTCTTCACTCCTGATCAGTTGATTGATCCTGGTTGTGATCTCAATCGCCAAAACATCGGCTTCGGTAAACAGCTGTCGCTGGTTGATCCCGGACCAGCTACCAATGATCACTTTAACAAACAGTTTGTCCAACTGCTCAATCAATGTCTCGATCTCGTTAATGATGATCAGGTGTGCTGCTTCGATTTTGCTCTCTTCGGCTTGTGTTTTAACGGCCCTGTAATCACGGATGGAGTTCAGTAGTGCAGTATGGGCTACAGTATATTCAGAACTCTCGGAGAGCTTCTCTTCGGTGTTCAGAGCCAGAATGTAGTTGAGTGAAGCGCTTCTCATCTGAAAGATGCCGGATTTGACTCCTTGCAGATGCTGCACTGCGGGTATAGCCTGATCGGCAACTTTTGCGAGAGTCAGCTCTTGATAGTGTGAGACCAGAACCGCAGTAGTGCCCCCGGCGATAAAAATCAGCATGAATGCCAGATAGGCGTATCTGATTTTCTTGATGATGGAGTGTTTGAAACTGCTGTCGTCCTTAATGGACATCGTTTGTTCTTTCTCCATATCTAACTGAATGTAATAGACTATAACACAGATGGTTACGGCAGCTTGTCATTAATCAGAAGAGAGTTCACTTCTAAGCTGTGACTGATTGATTCGTCTTCTGATAAAAAAAAGCCCGACTCACTGCTGAATCGGGCTTTTAATGGTTATATTGTTGAACAGGTTTACTTGTTCGCAATCTCCTCCAGCTTGGTCGCACGGATGATCTGCTGATCCAGACCAGCCTCCTTGGCAGACTTGCCGTAGGCCACTGCCATCATCTGACTGTAGTAGACCACAGGGATGTTGAAGTTGGTGCCGTAGGTCTTGTTGATGTCCTCCTGGAATGCCTCGGTGTTCATCTGACACATGGCACAGGGGGTGACGATCATCTCTGCACCACAGTCGTAGGCCGCTTCCAGAATGTCACGCACCAGCGCCTGTGACTTCTCCGGCTCGGAGAAGTTCAACGCACCGCCACAGCACTGAGACTTCTTCTGGTAGTCGCCCATCGCCTCTGCGCCGACCGCCTCGGACATCTTGTCGAGGTAGAGTGGGTTCTCGTAGGACTCACCATCAATCCCGTAGGGGCGATTGGCCTGACAGCCGACATAGCTGGCAACCTTGATCCCTTCCAGTGGCTTGACCACCTTCTGAGCCATCCCCTCGTAACCGATATCCTCGATCAGCACCTCGGTGAGGTGACGTACATTGGCTTCACCCTTGTACTCCAGCCCACCTTCTGCCAGTGCCAATTCTGCTTCACTGCGCAGCGTATCGCTGTGTTCCAGACGCTCCTTGGCCTCACGGGTTGCGAGCCAGCAAGCGGGGCAGGAGGCGACGATGTCCTGACCAGGGTTGGCCTGCTCTGCCAGTGCGATGTTACGCGCTGATAGGGCGATACGGGGCAGCTCACCGCCACCTGCGTAACCGATGGAGGCACCGCAGCAGTTCCAGTCCGGAATATCGTTCAGGGTGATATCCAGTGCATCACAAGTGGCTGCTACAGAGACCTGCTGGTTGGAGCCGGAGGCCTTGGGCTGTGAAGAGCAACCGGGGTAGAAAGTATAACTTTTAGACATGATATTTCTCCAGATTCCTCAGTTAAGGCTGCGTGCGCGCAGCTTCCAGCTCTTGCGCCTTCTTGATGATCTTCTGCAGGCCGCCAGTATCCTTGATGCTGTGGCCGCCGAGGATCTCCATCGGGTCCATACGCTTGGTCTTGATCATCGCCATGCCGAGGCCGGACTTGGCCAGCGCAGTCTTGATCCCTTCGACAAAGCCATTCATGAAGTAGAGGGCAACACCGAGCTTGAGCTCGTTGACACGACCCTTCTTCATCAGATTGTCCCAGAACATCTGACCGAACTTGGCGGTTGGCTGCTCCTTGGGAGCCAGACCCTGTACCTTGGCGTAGCGTGCCAGACCGTGCATGATGTGCGTGATCGGCAGTTCACGTGGACAGCGAGCGATACAGTTGTAGCAGGAGGTACACATCCACATGGAGTCGGAGGTCAACACCTCTTCACGCTTGTTGGCGCGAATCATCATGAAGATCTCCTGGGGTGGGTGTGCCCAGTGTGGACCGAGAGGGCAGGAGCCCGCACAGACGCCACACTGCATACACATCTTGACCCAGTCGCCTTCCTCTACGTTCTTCTCAACTTCTTTGAGGAAGTTATTGGTATAGTTTTCTGACATCGTAATAGCCTCCTTAGAACTTGAATGGGCTCATGCCGATCTCGTCGATCAGCTCACCCATCTCGTTGAAGAGATCTGGAATACGCTGGATATCCGCGATAGAGACCTCATGTGGCTGTACACGCTCTGGTTCCAGACCCTGACCCTTCAAGGTGTCCTCGATCTTGGTCATGCGCTCATGCGCCATCTCGGAACCGCGTACGAAGTGACACTGGTAGTTCTCGCCCTTTGGACAGCCCATCAGCATGACACCATCATATCCACTGGTCACCGCATCGATCACCAGAGAGGAGTTGATGGAGCCGAGGCAGCGCACAGGGATCACACGTACATACGGGTTGTAGGTGACCTTGTTCATGCCAGCCTGATCCAGTGCAGGGTAGGCGTCGTTCTCACACGCCAGTACCAGTACACGGGGCTTCTCTTCGAACTCATCAGGGATGTCGACTGCCTTGATCTGCTCGGCCAGTGTATTCAATGAGTAGTTCTCGAAGGAGATCACACGTACCGGACAGGCACCCATACAGGTACCGCAACGGCGGCAGCGAGACTCGTTGAACTCTGGAT
>CAYQFH010000051.1:0-17989 GCA_964416755.1 uncultured Piscirickettsiaceae bacterium
GATGAGAATGCAAAGTGGCGCCGCAATAGTGTACAGTTCAAAAAATTGAATGAGTCGATCCAGCGACTGCGCCGGGTCGAAAAGAAGATACAACAATTAGAAGAAGAGAGAGAAGAAGATGAGTGATATGGAGACCCTGGACATCAATGAGGTGATGAGACACTTGCCGCACCGCTATCCGTTTCTGCTGGTGGATCGTGTATTGGAGTTTGAGGCAGGTAAGAGCCTGCGTGCGATCAAGAATGTCACCATCAATGAGCCCTTCTTTCAGGGCCATTTCCCCCATATTCCGGTAATGCCGGGAGTGTTGATCATGGAGGCGCTGGCGCAGGCGACCGGTATCCTCTCCTTCAAGACCACCGGTAATCTCCCTTCAGATGATTCGCTCTACTACTTTGTCGGGATCGACAAGGCACGCTTCCGCAAGCCGGTGGAGCCGGGTGATCAGCTAGTGCTGGAGGTGACCCTGGAGCGCCGTATCAAGGATGTGTGGAAATTCAAGGGCAAAGCGTTGGTGGATGGCAAGGTGGTTGCCAGTGCTGACCTGATGTGTGCCGAGAAAGATCTCACCGCGTGAGCATCCATCCCACAGCAATCATCGATCCCACGGCAGAGATCGCCGAGAGGGTGGAGATCGGCCCCTACTCCGTCATTGGGGCGGAGGTGACCATTGGTGCTGGTACTAAAGTCGAGTCTCATGTGGTGATCAAGGGGCCAACTACGATTGGTGAGAATAACCATTTCTTCCAGTTTGGTTCCATTGGAGAAGATCCACAGGATCTCAAATTTCAGGGCGAACGCACTACGCTGGAGATTGGTGACAACAACACCTTCCGGGAGTGCTGTACCGTCAACCGTGGTACCGGCAGTGGTGGAGGGGTGACCCGCATCGGCAATGACAACCTGATCATGGCCTATGTTCACATCGCCCATGATTGCATCATCCACAACCATGTCATTCTGGTGAACAACGCTTCGCTAGCCGGACATGTAGAGATCCATGATCATGTGACTTTGGGTGGCTTTACGCTGGTCAGTCAGTTTATCTCCATCGGCTCCTATGCCTTCTCCACCATGGGGAGTGCAATCAACAAAAACGTCCCTCCCTACATCCAGGTCTCCGGCAATCTGGCACGCCCAGTCAGCCTCAATCTGGTTGGGCTGAAGCGCAAAGGATTTGATGCGCAGGCGCGTAGTGCGATGAAGCAGGCCTACAAGTGGATGTTCATGGGTAAAGAGCCACTGAGTGAAGTGGTCGAAAAGATCAGTGAGCTGGCTCAGCAACACCCAGAGCTGAGTCTGTTTCGTGACTTTATTGTCGATCAGGAGAAGAGCAAGATCGGCGTTCTGCGCTAACGGCCTGTGCCATGAAGGTTTTGAAGTGGAGTAGTGCCGATGAGTGAGATCACTACTGCCGCTAAACTGATCATGATCAGTGTTGGAGAGCCATCCGGTGATCTCCATGCTGCACGCCTGCTTCAGCAACTCAATCAACGTTCCAGCCCACCAACCTGTTTTGGTATGGGGGGGGCACGGATGCGTGCACAAGGGTTTGATGCAGTGGTTGGCAGTGAAGAGATGGCAGTGATGGGGTTGGTTGAGATCATTCGCCACTTCCCCAGACTCTACGCTGTACTACGCCAGATGCGCCAACTGTTACAGCGTCGCCGGCCAGATCTATTAGTTTTAGTGGATTACCCCGGCTTCAATCTGCTGCTGGCAAAGACGGCAAAGCAGCTGGGTATACCGGTGCTCTACTACATTAGCCCCAAGATCTGGGTGTGGCGGGCAGGCCGTATCCACAAAATCAGAAAGCGGGTGGACCATATGGCACTGATCTTCCCCTTTGAACTCCCGCTCTACCAGAGTGTAGGGCTACCTGCGACCTATGTAGGGCATCCATTGGTGGGGGAGGTTCATTGTGATGACACCACTGAGGTGGCACGAGAGCGGCTTGGATTGGATGCACAAAAGCGTACGGTTGGGCTCTTTCCCGGTAGTCGTCGCAGTGAAGTGACTGCACTGTTACCGGAATTGTTACAGAGTGCGCAGCAGCTGCAGCAGAAAAATCATGATCTGCAGTTCCTGCTTTCACAGGCACCTGAGCTGCCCGAGTCACTGTTTGAGCGTGTGGAACAGTTTGAGGGCAACCTCCATCTGGTGAAAGGGAAGGCACACTGTGCCATCCATGCCTGTGATGCCATTGTCACCGCATCGGGTACCGTCACGCTGGAGATGGCGCTGCTCGATCGACCAATGGTGGTGATCTACCGCATGGCACCACTCAGCTATGCGATCCTCAGTCGTCTGATCCAGACACAGTGGATCTCACTGGTCAATATTGTGGCACAACGGGAGGTGGTGCCTGAGCTGCTACAGGAGCAGGCTTCCGCCTCTTCCATCTGTAGCGCACTGCTACCGTTGCTAAACGACACACCAGAGCGGGCAATGATGTTGGATGGATTGGCGCAGGTTCGTCAAACCTTGGGAGAGGGTAATTCTGCAGCACGTTTGGCCGATCTGGTGGAAGAGATGGTGCAGTCATGAATGTTGCTGGAGTAGATGAGGTGGGGCGTGGGCCACTGATTGGCTCGGTGGTGGCTGCAGCGGTGGTGTTGCCGGAAGCGCATGGTATCGTCGGTCTGGCCGACTCCAAGAAACTTTCGGCCAAGCGGCGTGAGGTGCTGGCGGAGGAGATTCGGGAAACAGCCATCGGTTGGGCTGTGACTGAAGCGACACATATAGAGATCGATGAGATCAATATTCTTCACGCTTCGATGTTGGCGATGAAGCGGGCAGTGGAGCAGCTGCAGTGTCCGGTTGACCGGGTACTGGTGGATGGTAACCGGCTACCAGAGATCGACTATCCGGCAGAGGCGATTGTCAAAGGAGATAGCAAGGTGGAGGCGATCAGTGCGGCCTCGATACTGGCCAAGGTAGCACGTGACCAGATGATGCTGGAGCTACACCAGCAGTATCCGCAGTACGGTTTTGATCGCCACAAGGGGTATCCGACCAAACTCCATTTCGAGATGTTGGAACAGCATGGCGTATTGACGCAGCATCGTAGAAGCTTTCGCCCTGTACAGCGAATTTTGGCAAAATAGATCCCATGCCTGCGAAATTGAAAAAGCGCCAACTGCGCCGCTATTTTGTGTTGCCCGGATCTCTGCTGATCCTCAACGCAATGGAGGATCTGTTGATTGTCAAATTGCAGCAGCAGATTTCCGATCCCTTTATGTTGACTGGCGTGATCATTCTGATGTTTCTGATCGGTTTCTCTATTGTCGGCTTTGTCATTGCACCAGCGGTAGAGTTGCTGATTGAGAAAGGCTACCAGACGGGGAAAGTGTGGACGGGCCACTTGGGGGCATGGGCAATTCTGGCAAGTCTCTGTGGTGGGCTCTACTGGGTCTACTACAAGATCTATATTGATGGCGCCGCTTCACTGGTTCAGATGATCGAGGCACAAATTTAACCATGTCTTTCGTCCACCTCCGCCTGCATACCGAATACTCGATGGAGAATGGCCTGATCCGTATCGAGAAGAAGAAAAGTCCCAGCCCCTTGATGGAGGCGGTCAAGGCGGGAGGAATGCAAGCCGTTGCGGTGACCGATCTGGGCAACCTGTTTGCAGCGGTCAAGTTTTATCGGGCGGCAACCGGTGTTGGCATCAAACCGGTATTTGGTACCGAAGTACGTATCCATCCGGAAGAGGAGAGCGGGCAGGAGTCCCGCTTGGTCTTGCTGGCGCAGGACAATAGTGGCTTCAAGAATATCAAGACACTGCTCTCCCGCTCCTTTATCGAAGGGCAACGGCGTGGTGTGCCACAGCTGGATCGAGCCTGGTTTGCAGGATTGACTGAGGGGGTGATTTGTCTCTCTGGTGGACGGAGTGGGGATATCGCCCAGGCGCTGCTGGCGGATGAGCAGGTAGAGGCGGAGCAGCGGCTGCGGTTCTGGAGTGAACTCTTTCCCAACCGCTTCTATCTGGAGTTGCAGCGTACCGAGCGCAGTGGTGATGAGAACTGGAATCATGGTGCTGTCGCACTGGCTGAGCAATACAGTTTGCCGGTAGTGGCCACCAATGATGTCCACTTCCTGGTTGAGGAGGAGTTTGATGCTCATGAGGCGCGGGTCTGTATCCATGATGGACGGGTGCTGGATGATCCTCGTCGTCCCAAACATTTTACCGCTGATCAGTATCTGAAATCTGCGGAGGAGATGGCTGAGCTATTTGCCGATATACCAGAGGCGTTGGAGAATAGCGTTGAGATCGCCAAGCGCTGCAATGTAGAGCTCTCGTTGGGCAAGAACTACCTGCCTGACTTCCCGATTCCGGAGGGAATGAGTATCGAGGCCTATTTCAATCAGGTTTCGGAAGAGGGGTTGGAGGCGCGTCTGGTTGAGCTGTTCGAGACGCCGGAAAAAATCGCGGAGAAGCGGACGCCGTATGATGAACGGCTGAAGATCGAACTGGATGTGATCAACGGCATGGGCTTCCCCGGCTATTTCCTTATCGTCGCTGATTTCATCCGCTGGTCGAAAGAGAACGATATCCCGGTGGGGCCGGGGCGTGGCTCCGGTGCCGGTTCGCTGGTTGCCTATGCATTGCTGATCACCGATCTGGATCCACTGGAGTATGAGCTGCTGTTCGAGCGCTTCCTTAATCCGGAACGTATCTCCATGCCTGACTTCGATGTTGATTTCTGCATGGATCGGCGTGATGAGGTGATTCGTTATGTAGCAGAGACTTATGGTGTTGACCGGGTTTCGCAGATCATTACCTACGGGAGAATGAATGCCAAGGCGGTGGTGCGCGATGTGGGGCGTGTGCAGGGCCACCCCTACGGCATGGTTGATCGTGTTGCCAAGCTGATCCCGTTTGATCTTGGGATGACCCTCGACAAGGCGCTGGCAGAGTCGGATGAACTACGTGAGCGCTATGAGGAAGAGGAGGATGTGCATGAGCTGATCGAGCTGGCACGGGCACTGGAGGGGGTCGCGCGTAATGCTGGCAAGCATGCCGGTGGTGTGGTGATCTCTCCTTCGGACATCAATGACTTCAGTCCGATCTACTGTGAAGAGAACGGCTCCGGACTGGTCACCCAGTTCGACAAGGATGATGTTGAAGCGGTGGGCCTGGTCAAATTTGATTTCCTCGGTCTGCGTACCCTTACCATCATCGACTGGGCGATCGAGATGATCGATGTGCAGCGCAAACTGCAGGGAGAAGAGTCGCTCGATATCAGCAAGATCTCACTGGAGGACAAGGCCGCCTTCGATCTGCTGCAGGCAAGCCAGACCACAGCGGTGTTCCAGTTGGAATCCTCCGGCATGAAGGAGTTGATCGCCAAGCTGCAGCCGGATTGTTTTGAGGATATCGTCGCACTGGTGGCGCTCTACCGTCCCGGTCCGCTGGAGTCGGGGATGGTGGACAACTTCATCGACAGAAAACATGGTAGAGAGGAGATCTCCTATCCCGATGCGAAGTACCAGCACGATTCTCTGAAGACTATTCTGGAGCCCACCTATGGCGTCATCCTTTATCAGGAGCAGGTGATGCAGATCGCTCAGGTGTTGGCGGGCTATACGCTGGGCGGTGCAGACATGCTGCGTCGTGCGATGGGCAAGAAGAAGCCGGAGGAGATGGAGAAGCAGCGTTCCATCTTCAAGGAGGGATCGATCAATAATGATGTGGACCCCGACCTGGCGATGAAGATCTTTGATCTGGTGGAGAAGTTTGCCGGGTATGGGTTCAACAAATCCCACTCTGCCGCCTATGCACTGGTCTCCTATCAGACCGCTTGGCTCAAAGCCCACTATCCGGCTCCATTCATGGCGGCAGTGCTCTCTGCCGATATGGACAACACCGACAAGGTGGTGACGCTGATTGAGGAGTGTCGCACTATGGAACTGGTGGTGCATCCGCCGGGGATCAACCGCAGTCGCTACAAGTTCACAGTGCAGAAGCAGAATGATTCCGGGCAGTATGATGTGGTCTACGGTATCGGTGCCATTAAGGGAGTAGGTGAAACAGCAATTGAGGGGATTATTGATGAGCGTGAGGCTAACGGCCCTTACATCGATTTGTTTGATTTCTGCCGCCGGATTGATTTGCGAAAGGCCAACAAGCGGGTAATGGAGTCACTGATCCGTGCCGGGGCGTTGGATGAAATTGCTCCATCGATTGAAGACCAGCCGCGCTGGGAAGCGCGTGCCACCATGATGGCCAGTCTGCCCGATGCGATGCAGGCTGCTGAGCAGCATGTGCGTGACCGGGAGCGTGGTCAGGGAGATCTGTTTGGTGGTGATGAAGAGATCCAGGTCTCGGTTACAGTCAGCTACAAACCTGCCAGACCGTGGAGTGAAGATGAGCGGTTGGTGGGTGAGCGAGACACTCTGGGACTCTATCTCACAGGCCACCCGATTGATCAGCATGAGGAAGAGTTGAGTCATATCATTACCGAACGGATGAACCGACTCGCCCATGATCGGGACAAGGTTGTGACGTTGGCTGGTTTGTTGATCTCCATGCGGGTGGTGAAG
The DNA here is from genome assembly GCA_964416755.1 of uncultured Piscirickettsiaceae bacterium. Taxonomy (GTDB): domain Bacteria; phylum Pseudomonadota; class Gammaproteobacteria; genus Thiopontia. The sequence continues at coordinate 6,550 of CAYQFH010000051.1, forward strand.
ACTCGAACCGGAAAACCACTGGCCATTCTGGTGCTGGATGACCGAACCGGACGACTGGAGATGACCTTGTTTGCCGAGGCGTATGAAAAATATCGCTACCTGCTGGAGAAAGATGCCATTCTGGTGGTGCAGGGCACCGTGACCGATGATGACTATACTGGTGGTCTGCGTATGAATACCGAAGAGTTGTGGAACCTGGATGGAGCCCGCGCCGCCTGGATGAAACGGCTGACGCTAACGCTGAATCAATCGCAACTGCAGGGGAATGGAACCGTAGCGCTGGCTACCCTGATTAAACCCTTCTGTGAAGGGCATGTCCCAGTTCGTATCCATTACCAACAAGCAGAGGCTGTTGCTGCATTGGATGTGGGGCCGGAGTGGAATGTGCAGCCTAGTGGGGCACTATTCCAGCGCCTGCGGGAGCAGTTGGGAGAGGATGTGGTAGAGCCCGATTATGGGTAGGGAAATTCTTTTTTTTACGGTATAGTTAGGCGATTATCGAGACCAATCACAGAATAACAGCAACATCATGAATCTCAACTTTCTTGAATTTGAACAACCCATTGCAGAGCTTGAAGCGAAGATCGAAGAGCTGCGTTATGTGGGGGATGACAGTGAAATCAATATCAGTGACGAGATCGCTACACTGACCGAGAAGAGCAAGGATCTGACCCGAGAGATTTTCTCTACACTGACGCCGTGGCAGATCTCTCAGCTCGCACGCCACCCACAGCGCCCCTATACCCTCGACTATATAGAGCAGATCATCACCGATTTCGAAGAGCTACATGGAGACCGCAACTTCTCTGATGACAAAGCGATTGTCTGTGGCATGGGGCGACTGGAGGGGATTCCGGTGGTAGTGATTGGTCACCAGAAGGGACGTGATACCAACGAGAAGGTGAAGCGTAACTTCGGTATGCCACGCCCGGAGGGGTATCGCAAGGCGCTACGAGTAATGCGTCTGGCCGAGCGCTTCAAGATGCCGGTCATCACCTTTATTGACACCCCTGGAGCCTATCCCGGTATGGGGGCGGAGGAGCGTGGTCAGAGCGAGGCGATTGCGAAGAACTTGAAGATCATGGCGCAGCTCAATACTCCGGTGATCTGCACCGTGATCGGTGAGGGTGGATCCGGTGGTGCATTGGCGATTGGTGTCGGTGACCGTGTCAACATGCTTGACTACACCACCTACTCGGTGATCTCACCAGAAGGATGTGCCTCGATTTTGTGGAAGAGTGCTGACAAGGCCTCTGAGGCAGCTGAGGCGATGGGGCTGACTGCACCACGACTGAAGGAGCTGGGATTGATCGATGTTGTGATCCCTGAGCCGCTGGGTGGAGCACATCGTGATCCGGCCAGTGCAGCGACTGCGTTGAAAGAGACGCTGCTGTCTCAGCTTACAGAACTGCAGCAGATCGATTCGGAAGAGTTGCTGGACGCCCGTTACGAACGTCTGATGAGTTTCGGTAACTTCGCTGAAGAGTAATTCCCGGTGAGGTTTTCTCCTCACACCCTGTCCCCTTTTCTACAGGAGTATCCCACCAGCGGGTGGCGCTGGATCGCGTTGAGCGGCGGGGTCGACTCCATAGTACTGCTGCACGCGCTGGCACAGCTCAATCTGGAGTGTATACGCGCTGTTCATATCCACCACGGTTTGCAGATCGAGGCTGATCAGTGGGTAGAGCACTGCCAACAGTTTTGCGATCACCTCAATGTCCCGTTGACTGTGTTGCAGGTCGATGCCCGACCAGGGCCGGGAGAGAGCCCCGAAGCGGCCGCACGTCATGCACGTTACCGTGCCTTTGAGTCTCTCTTGAAGCCGGGTGACCAGCTGTTGACTGCACACCACCAGCAGGATCAGGCAGAGACCTTTTTGTTGCGTGCGTTGCGTGGTTCTGGCCCATGTGGGTTGGCGTCGATGCGCCCATACCGTCCACTGGGGGAGGGGCAACTGTTGCGGCCATTACTGGCAGTTTCCCAACAGGCGTTGTTGAACTATGCCGAAGCGCAGCAGTTGAACTGGATGGAGGATCCGTCCAACCAGTGGCTTGATGCGGATCGTAACTTTCTGCGACAGCAGATCTTTCCGTTGCTCAACCAGCGCTGGCCAGCTGCCGCATCGACCCTCTCCCGCAGTAGCACCCACTGTGCTGAGGCTGATCAGCTGCAGAAGCAATGGGGGGGAGATGCTCTGGCATTGTTGACAGTGGATGAGCCACTGCCGTTACTGGAGGGGGAGCCAGTACAGCAACTGAAACTGAGGATTCGCAGCTGGCTTGATCTCAATCGAGTCGATCCTCCGAATACCGTCCATATGACGCGCATTCTGGATGAGTTGGTCAATGCCAGAGAGGATGCCACCCCGCTGGTAAGCTGGCGTGGACTGGATGGAGCACCGGTACAATTGCGCCGTTTTCGTCAGGCACTTTACCTGCAGCAGTTCTGGGGAAAACCACTGTTTGAATCCATCGAATGGGATCTGCAGCAACCTCTGATGGTGACTGCATATCGACAGTTACTTGCAACCCCGGTTCAAGGGGCTGGAATCTCTGTTGCATCACTTCAAGGTAGATCTGTCACCATTCGCTGGCGCAGTGGAGGAGAACGATGCTGTGTGGCTGGCAGCAAGCAGCGTCGAACATTGAAAAACCTGCTGCGTGAGGCAGCGATTCCGCCATGGGAGCGGGGGCAGATCCCACTGCTTTATGTTGGTGATGAATTGGCTGCGGTGGTTGGCCATTTTATCTGTGAACCGTTTGTTGCTACAGAAGAGGAGAAAGGCTTTTCGCTTGTTGTAAAGTTGGTGTCCCTGAATCGTCCCGGGTTTACCTGAGGATCAGTTTCAAGAGGATAGAGAGAATGAGTACAGCAAAACAGAGGTCACTTCGTTATCCAGGAAAAGTATAACGACTAAGAGAACGGTCTCGACGATATGCTCAATAGTAACCTTATAGAATAAGGTGTTTATTGCCTGCTAAAATCGTTGTATGGTGTGAGTCGGGAGAGGCAGCATGTATGCCGTGGCTGTTGCTATATTATCGTATGGCAATTCACACATAGCCACTTTTTAGAATTTTGAGATCATGCAGTGGGGGAGGAGAGAATGAGATTAAAAGAATAGGGGGAAATTATCACGCTTGTAAAAAATAGAGGCCTAGACGTTCAAGCTGCCAGGCGATATTGCGGCCAAAAAATTTCGCCGTTTCTACTTTTGTGCAACCTGCTGGTGGTACAGGTTTTCATGTTTTCTCATGCAGCGGGAGAAAATATTCACCATATTGGTGTGCTCTCTTTCCGGGGCATCTCCAGCACGCTGGAGCGTTGGGATGAGACGGCTGAAACACTGACAAAATCGATTCCAGGTCATCATTTTGTCATACACCCGATGACCCATGCACGACTGGAGCAGGCTCTCCAGGCAGGAACGATCGATTTTGTATTGACCAATCCCGGACACTACTTTGAGATCTCTCGCCAATCCCGGTTAGTGCCATTGGCGACTTTGGTTAATAAGAGAAATGGTGAGATGACCACTGAATTCGGCTCCGTGCTGTTTGTACGGGCAGATAATCAGCAGGTGCAGCGTATTGAGGATATCAGGGGGAGGTCATTGATAGCCGTGTCACCATCTGGCTTTGGGGGCTTCCAGGTTGGCCAGAAGGTGCTTCTGGAACATGGGATAGACCCATATCATGACCTCTCCGAGCTGATGTTTTCAGGGTTTCCGGTCAAGAAGGTTTTAACTACTGTGATGGAGGGTACAGCGGATGTAGGACTGTTTCGGAGTGACTTGCTGGAGGGTATGGCGAGCAAAGGGTGGCTGAAAATGGAGGATGTACGGGTATTGAATCTTCAACAATATGGAGATTACCCGTTCTTGCTCAGTACGCCGCTCTATCCAGAATGGTTTTTTGCGGCACGTGACGGAGTACCGGAGGCTCTTCAGGAACAGGTTTTCAAACGGCTTCAACAAGTCACGGAAGAGAGTGCAGCGGCAGTCAAGGGGATGTATGTAGGGTGGTCTGCCCCGGCAGATCTTCGGTCAGTTGAACGACTCTATCTGGATTTGGGGCTAATGCCTGATGGCCCCTCAGTCAAGAGAAGTCAGGTTGCCTTGATTGTGATATTCGTATTTATAGCAGTGCTTCTATTACTGTTTTACCGCAGATGGCAGCTGAGCAGACTGTTGCAGCGCAATTTTGCGATCACCTTTCTGTTGATACTGCTGCTTTCAATGTTTCTCTATTACCACAGCCAGTATATGAGACAGAAAGAGGAGTTTGACCTCACCAATGCAAGCCATGCTGTTGAAGAGGTGACGGATCGGTTGTCAGCTCATGTGAAAACAGATCGGAGTAAGATTGAGTTGATTGTAGATGAGATATTTTTGCAAGCTGCAGATCGCGTGGGGGATTCAGCTGTAATAGAGAGATTATATCAGTCAGCATCTGAAAAGATTGCACACCAATTCCAGAATTGGCGTTCAGTAGCAATAGTAGATCGTTCGGGTAGGGTGGTGTGGAGCAAGTCACACAGAAATGCCTCGAATGCGCCGTTACCCGAGCATTTCAGCCAGCTACGTGCAGCTGACAGATATACAGGTAGAGATCCAATCTATAGAGTCAGTCCGATTTATCGGGCTGGTACAGGCAGAAGCTTTCACTATGATCTTGTGGTACCAGTTGAGATCGGTGGGGAACAGTTATCGATTGTACTGGCATTGGATGCCAAACCATTTCTAACCGTGCTTATGCGGCAATCCCAGTTAGCGGACGTATATTTGATCGTAACGCAAAAAGGTACAGGGGAAGTTGAATTTTCCAACCTGGGCATGAAAATCGATCCACGACAATATAATGCGGATCTTGAACGGATACAACAGGGTAACTTTTCTGGAGTGTTGCAGAGCAATATACCAACCGTTGAGTGGGTGGTCTCGGCACTGATGGATTCAAAGAAGCAAAGTGACCAGCAGATTGTATTTTGGACCCCCTTTCTCACAGCATATGGGCTGTTATTCATCTTGTCGGTTACCTACCTGAGGCGCGTAAGAAAGGATGAACAGTTACTGCTGGATGCAAATGAAAATTTGCGTAGAAGTGAACTGTTGTTGAATGAGACCGAGCACATTGGTCATATTGGCAGTTGGGAACTCGATCTTGTTTCCAATGACCTGACTTGGTCTGATGAAGTATTCCGCATCTTTGAGATCGATAAAACACGTTTTGATGCTTCTTATGAGGGGTTCCTGAATGTGATACATCCGGATGACCGTGATCTTGTCAATTTAGCATATTCGGAATCTGTCGAAAAGAGAACTCCTTATGAGATCAAGCATCGTCTGCTGATGACAGATGGCTCGATTAAATGGGTTTTGGAGCGTGGGGTAACCGAGTATTCAGAGCAGGGAGTACCTATGCTCTCAAGAGGAATGGTACAGGATGTCACCGAGCAAGTTGAGTCGAGCAGCCAATTACAGCAAGCTATGGTGTCAAAGGATGAATTTCTGGCCTCCATGAGCCACGAACTGCGCACTCCATTGACCTCAATCCTCGGCTACTGTGACATGATGCTGGATGAACAAACCGACACCCAACAGATTCGATACCTTAATGCCATTCGCTCCTCGGGAGAGGGCCAGTTGGCACTGGTCAACGATATCCTCGACATGTCCAAGATCGAATCTGGAAGGTTCACTGTTGAGCAAATTCCCTTCTCCCTGCAGTCACTGATTGAACAGGTTCGTTCAACCGTTTCAGTCAAAGCACAAGATGCCGGAATTGAACTGAAGATCACACAGGCAGAGTATGAATCGTTCAAGTTGCTGGGGGATGGACAGCGCATCAAGCAGGTACTGCTCAATCTTCTGGGCAATTCCATCAAGTTTACCGAGAGAGGGAGTGTGACGCTCTCTGTCTATAGAAACGGAGAGAAACTGCAATTTGATGTTATTGATACCGGAGTAGGCATTCATCCCGAAAACATGGATAAACTGTTCCAGCGTTTTGAGCAGGAGGATGGCTCTATCTCCCGTCGATATGGAGGGAGTGGACTGGGACTGTTTATCTCACAAAGCCTTGCAGAACTGATGGGGGGTGAGCTCACTGCAGTCAGTGAACTCGGACAAGGCTCCACATTCGCCCTGCGCATCCCATACCAAGTCACTGACGAAGAGGATCAGGCGCAGGAAAATCCATATGCCGAGCCAGTCACAACCGAGCAAATCAAAGGCACAGTATTGCTTGCAGAGGATACCCCTTTAATACAGCAACTGATCAAACGGATGCTGATCAAACTCGGACTGGAAGTAGAGATTGCAGAGAACGGAGAGGTGGCGGTTGGGAAAGTGATGAGCCGCCCCTTTGACCTTGTACTGATGGACATGCAGATGCCGATCCTGGACGGTATTGGAGCAACCAAAAAGATCAGAAAGGTGGGGCTGAATGTTCCGGTTATTGCGCTTACAGCCAATGTAATGCAAAAGCACAGAGAGCAGTTCAAGGTAGCGGGGTGTGATGACTTCCTCGGCAAGCCGATCGATAAAGAGATGCTGCTGATCCTGCTCAGAAAATTCCTCAAACAGGAAGAGGAGGAGCATGCAAAGATTGATCTCAAAACCATTCACTGGCAGCCTCAATACTCGGTTGGATGTCCAGCAATGGATCACCACCACCAAACCATTGTTGGCTTGATCAATCAGCTCATTAAAAACTATATCAATATCGATCTGGATGAGTCCAGGCAGAGGATCAAGGAGATATTGATTCAACTGAATCAGTACGCCAACACCCATCTTCAAGCAGAAGAAGAACTGTTGGAATCAGTGGATTATGAAGAGCTCCAGGCACACAGACAACTACATGAGCAATATAGACGACTGGTCTCCTCCTACTATGAACGAGAATTGAGCAAAAAGCACATAGGCCAGCTTATTTCCCTGCTACGAGAGTGGTGGATGAACCATATTCTGAAAGAGGACATGGCCTATAAACAAGTTGTTGAGGCCCGAACAGAGAAGCTGGGTAGAAGGCTGATCCCCGAACCCTCAGAAGCCCATCCGGCTGAAGAGGTCGTTGATGAGGAACTGATGAAGTTCTTCAGAGAAAGTGCAGCGAACGATAGACAACAACTGGAAGAGGCGCTCGACCGATCGGATTGGAAACGGATCAAAGAGGTCGCTCACCCCATCAAGGGGTATGGTTCATCCTTTGGGTATCCAGTGCTTACAGCAAGAGCCAAGGATGTTTGTGATGCCTGTGACAAGGATCAGCTGGATCACTTGCCTCAGCTAACTCAGATTTTGCTTGATGAATTAAGTTTGGTTATTGGCTAGAGCCTGTAGGTTGTTGTCGGAATTGCATTGCCTGGTTATTTTATAATCACATACTTTCTGTCAGTCTTATTCATAGATTACCCATTTCATCATGAGCAGTGGATATTTTCTTCTCCAACAGGGTAGTTTTTTGAGAATCCGTTCTCTTCGGGTGAGTTACTGCAGGCGGCAGAAACGTTGACCAGTCTCTGGAATAATAATGTATTCAACAGAGAAGGGTGGATCTGCTGCAACTGTGGAAGGTTCTACAGCCTCTGATGCCTCAAGCAACTCTTCAGGGCGCAGTGCTCGGCAAGAAGATCGCTCTGCTGATACAGAGAAGCAGATGCGTGGGCATCTGTTGGTAGCTGATGACACACCGCTGATGCAGCAACTGGTCAAGCGAATGTTGGAAAAGATGGGGTTTGAGGTCAGTCTGGCAAAGAATGGTGTAGAAGCGGTCGAACTTGCAACCACACAACCGTTTGATGCGATCATTATGGATATGCAGATGCCGGAGATGGATGGAATGGAGGCAACGCGTCTGCTGCGAGAGAAAGGGTACACATTGCCAATATTTGCCCTGACTGCCAATGTGGTCGAGAAATACCGCGTTGCATTCTATGAGGCGGGGTGTGACGGTTTTATCGGTAAGCCTATTGACAACAATAAATTGAAACAGCTGTTGCAAGAGTATTTAAGCTGATTTTTCACAAGCTCTCTGTTTCAATTTGCATGCAAGAGAGTGTCTCCTGAGGTAGAATGGCGCTCCATGAATTTGATCCCCAATCCGTTTTTCATGGAACTCCTATGACTCGATATATCTTCATCACTGGTGGCGTGGTTTCGTCACTGGGGAAAGGCATTGCGGCCGCCTCTCTGGGCGCAATTCTCGAAGCGCGTGGCCTCAAGGTCACCATGATGAAGCTCGATCCCTATCTCAATGTTGATCCGGGGACAATGAGTCCATTCCAGCACGGTGAGGTCTTTGTAACCGAAGATGGGGCCGAGACCGATCTCGATCTGGGACACTACGAGCGTTTCATCCACACCAAGATGGGGAAGAAGAACAACTTCACCGCCGGTCAAATCTATGATCGGGTGCTGCGCAAGGAGCGCCGTGGTGACTATCTTGGCAAGACTGTACAGGTGATTCCGCATGTGACCGATGAGATTCAGCAGTCAGTGATTGCCGGTTCCGAGGGAACCGATGTGGCACTGATCGAGATTGGTGGCACGGTGGGCGATATCGAATCACTGCCGTTCATGGAGGCGATCCGTCAACTGGGGCTGAAGGTGGGGCATGACCGTGCCCTCTATGTCCATCTCACGTTACTGCCATGGATTCCAACGGCGGGTGAGCTGAAGACCAAGCCGACCCAACATTCGGTCAAAGAGCTGCGGAGTATCGGTATTCAGCCCGATATTCTCATTTGTCGTTCCGATCGTCCGCTACCGGAGGGAGAGCGGGAGAAGATTGCAATGTTCACCAATGTCGAGCAGCAGGCGGTCTTCTCTGCCACGGATGCCAAGAGCATCTACCAGATCCCGATGATGCTGCATGAGCAGGGGCTGGATAAAGTGGTGGTGAAGAAGTTCCGTATTGAGGAGCAGCCGGAGGCCGACCTGAGTGATTGGGAGCGGGTGGTGCGCCATCAGGAGAACCCGAAGCACGAGGTCACTGTCGGTATGATCGGCAAGTATATGGATCTGACCGAGGCCTACAAGTCACTTTCCGAGTCACTGATCCATGCCGGTATCCATACCGATACCAAGGTCAGGATTGAGTACCTTGATTCCGAAGCACTGGAGCAGGGGGATCGTTCTTCATTGGAGGGGCTGGATGCGATTCTGGTACCGGGCGGATTTGGAAAGCGCGGGGTAGAGGGCAAGGTCATTGCAGCGCAGCATGCGCGTGAACAGAAAATTCCCTATCTCGGTATCTGCCTCGGTATGCAGGTGGCTGTGATTGAATATGCCCGTCACATGGCGGGAATGGACCATGCCCACAGTACCGAATTTGATCCAGAGACCCCCAATCCAGTGGTGGCGCTGGTGACCGAGTGGGAGAGTGCCGATGGCTCCATTGAGCAGCGCAGCGAGGACTCCGATCTGGGGGGCACCATGCGTCTCGGCGGACAAGCCTGCAAATTGGGTGAGGGTACGCTGGCACGCAAGCTCTACGATGCAGAGGAGATTGTCGAGCGCCACCGCCACCGCTATGAGGTCAACAGTCAAATTGTGCCTAAACTGGAAGAGGCGGGGTTGATCTTCTCCGGCCGTTCCGCCGATGGTGAATTGGTGGAGATGGTGGAGCTGAGTGATCACCCCTGGTTTGTCGCCTGTCAATTCCATCCGGAGTTCACCTCAACTCCGCGTGAAGGGCACCCACTCTTCAGTGGCTTTGTCTCTGCAGCGCTCAAACATCAACAGAATCGGGAGGAGTAACCATGGAATTGTGTGGATTTGAAGTTGGACTGGAGCAGCCGCTGTTTCTGATCGCAGGTCCTTGTGTGATTGAGAGTGAGCAGCTGGCGCTGGAGAGTGCAGCGACGCTGAAGGAGATGACTGAGCGGCTCGGCATCCCGTTTATCTACAAATCCTCTTTCGACAAGGCCAATCGTACCTCCATTGGCAGTTATCGCGGTCCCGGAATGGAGGAGGGGCTGAAGATTCTGGCCAAGGTGAAGGAGCAGATCGGTGTGCCGGTCATCACCGATGTGCATGAAGATACCCCGCTCAATGAAGTGGCAGCAGTGGTTGATGTGTTGCAGACCCCGGCCTTTCTCTGTCGCCAGACCAACTTCATTCAGAATGTGGCCAGACAGGGGCTGCCGGTCAACATCAAGAAGGGGCAGTTCCTCGCGCCGGGAGACATGAAGAATGTCACCTACAAGGCGAAGGCGACTGGCAATGAGCAGATCATGGCCTGTGAGCGTGGAGCCAGCTTCGGTTACAACAATCTGGTGGTTGACATGAGTGGTCTGGCCATCATGCGCGAGACGGGTTGTCCGGTGGTATTCGATGCGACCCACTCGGTGCAACTACCCGGTGGGCAGGGCGGCAGCTCTGGTGGTCAGCGCGAGTTTGTTCCGGTATTGGCTCGTGCAGCAGTGGCAGCGGGTGTTTCCGGTCTGTTCATGGAGACCCATCCTGATCCCAACAAGGCGCTCTGTGATGGCCCCAATGCCTGGCCGTTGGGCAAGATGGAACCGCTGCTGGAGACCCTGAAGGCGGTTGACGATAGTGTCAAGCAGTTGGGTTTTGCGGAGCAGTTACTTTGAGCTAAGCGTTAGCTTACTGTGAGCAGTATGGCTCTAGCAGGATGTAAAAGGGGTTATTGAATTGTGATGATCATACCTGGCTTCCCAGGAAATAAATTACAATCGTCACTAGCATCACCACCTCCCATTTCCATACTTGAAACACCTCCAGATGTCTCAAATGCAATATCAATCAGTGGTGTTATGCCTGTGTAGACATACGGGGAAGTTAATGCTTTTGTAAATGTAAAATCATCAGCATCGACAATTGAAATTTCTGAATCATACGATGAGAAGGCAACTGTTTGTGCACTGCCATTACGTGTTGTCGTAACGTTTACCCCACCAGTCGGTAATTCCAGCTGACTATCGCTAGCAGAAGCTGCTGCCAATGATGAGGTTGCAGCAAGAGTGCCTTGAGCAAGAGTGGTTGATGTGCCAGCACTACCATCTGTATAGCAATACGTTGAGCCATCTGCATCACTTAGTGCATATCCCTTAATCGTAAAGGTTCTATCCAACGTATTCCTCATGTGTGTATAAGTAGTACCCATGGCTGGAAGTTCCATGGTTGATGAGTAGCTACCTACAGTACCTCCAACTGAAGCACTGGCAATATCCATTGCGGATGTCTTTGAGACGAGTGTATGTGACGTTGTGCAACTTGAATCCGTGCATAAGTCCACCTGTTTCAGAGTTACCGTATATGTCAGAGCTGGACCAGTGCTTACCTGTCCATCAGCAGAAAAACCAGAATGCATCACTAATGCGGATGATATGAAAAGCCAGATATTACTTTTTTTCATTAGTCTGTCCTCGACATGGTAATGCCACCAAATTCGATAACGATCTTGTTGCTGCG
>CAYQFH010000052.1:0-17888 GCA_964416755.1 uncultured Piscirickettsiaceae bacterium
ACTTCTCTTTGTCGTAATCAGAGGTAGTCCCCTCGACCTGAGTACGGATCTGAGTCACACGCGCCTCAATCTCGTCACTGGAGCCAGCACCGTCGATGATGGTGGTGTTCTCTTTCTCAACTACTACACGCTTGGCCGTACCGAGATCCTCCAGAGTCGCCTTCTCCAGCGAGAGACCAACCTCTTCAGAGATCACCTGACCACCGGTCAGGATCGCGATATCCTGCAGCATTGCCTTACGACGATCACCGAAACCTGGAGCCTTGACTGCGGCCACCTTGACGATGCCACGCATGGAGTTGACCACCAGTGTAGCCAGTGCCTCACCTTCCACATCCTCAGCAATGATCAGCAGCGGACGGCTTGCCTTGGCAACACCTTCCAGAATCTGCAGCAGGTCACGGATGTTGGAGATCTTCTTATCGAACAGCAGGATGAATGGGTCTTCCAGCTCAGCACTCATGTTCTGCTGGTTGTTGACGAAGTAAGGAGAGAGGTAACCGCGGTCAAACTGCATACCCTCTACTACGTCCAGCTCGTTCTCGAAAGACTTACCCTCTTCAACAGTGATGACGCCTTCCTTGCCCACCTTCTCCATCGCCTCGGCAATAGTGTTACCGATAGACGAATCAGAGTTAGCGGAAATGGTACCAACCTGCGCAATGGCGCTGGTATCGGTGCATGGGGTCGCGATGCCACGAATCTCCTCAACGGCAGCGGTAACCGCCTTGTCGATACCACGCTTCAGATCCATTGGGTTCATGCCCGCGGCAACGGCCTTCATGCCTTCACGCATGATCGCCTGTGCCAGAACAGTCGCAGTGGTGGTACCGTCACCAGCCACGTCAGAGGTCTGAGAGGCAACCTCTTTCACCATCTGCGCGCCCATGTTCTCGTACTTGTCTTCCAGCTCAATCTCTTTCGCAACAGAGACACCATCCTTGGTGATGGTTGGAGCACCGAACGCCTTGTCCAGTACAACATTACGACCTTTAGGGCCCAGTGTTACCTTAACGGCATTCGCCAGAGTGTTCACACCCGCCAGCATTGCGTGACGCGCGTCATCACCAAATCTTACTTCTTTTGCACTCATCTTCTTTAATCCTTTTGAATTCTGTCAATTAGCCTTCGATAACGGCCATGATGTCGCTTTCGTTCATCACCAGCAGCTCTTCGCCGTTGGCCTTGATCTCGGTACCGGCAAACTTGCCGAACAGTACGGTGTCACCGACCTGGACATCCATCTCCTGACGGCTGCCGTTCTCCATGACCTTGCCTTTACCGACAGCAACAATCTCGCCACGGCTTGGCTTCTCGGTTGCGGAATCAGGGATTACGATGCCTCCAGCAGACATACGCTCTTCTTCTACGCGGCGAACGACAACACGGTCGTGCAGAGGGCGCAAATTCATAAGGTTTACTCCTTTAGTTATCAATCAATTCAGTTTTTCGACCCGGAGAGCACAATCCATTTTTAGCACTCTCCTCACGGGAGTGCTAATCATAGGGATCACTTTTTTGAATTCAAGGGAACAACCGGAAAAAACAGGAAAAGAAAATTTTATCGACAGATCAGCAGTTATCGAATTTTCCGATTCTCAGTCTCGTGGAACTCCCCTTCGACAGTAACACCCTCACCATGTTGCTCGAAATTGCCCTGCCCCTGTATATCAATACCGGAGACCGTGGCTCGACTGAGGAAGGCATTGACCATCATCTTGCGAGTAGCCGGCGCCAATCCGAGAAAACCGATAAAGTCGGTCACAAAACCGGGGGTCAGCAACAACGCACCACTCACCAGCAATGCTGCCCCCTCCAACAGTTGAAAAGCGGGCAGCCTTCCACTGGCCAGATTCTGCTGAGCCTCCATCAAGGTGGAGAGCCCCTGAGACTTGAGCAGAGAGATTCCCATCATTGCAGTGGCAATCACCAGCAGTACTGTCGGCACCACACCGATCCAGGAGCCGACCTGAATCAACAGATAGACCTCCAGAATGGGGATCAAGATGAAAAGGGCAAATAGAATTCGGAAGGGGTTTGGGTTCATAGCGCAGCGATTGTACTGTATTCTCCATTGCCATGTCGCGCTACTGCACCATCCTCAACACCTGCCCCGATCGAAAAACGGGGGAACAAATCGCCACGCTACTGGTCGAACGACGACTGGCCGCCTGTGTCAATTTGATCGACAGCATCACCTCGGTCTACCGCTGGCAGGATGGAATAGAGCAAGACAATGAGACTCTATTACTTATCAAAAGCGAGAAAAAGCACTACCCGAAGATTGAGGAGACCATCCAGCAGCATCACCCCTATGAGGTACCTGAGATCATTACACTCAATATTACCGAAGGAGCGGATAGCTATCTAAGCTGGATCACTCAAACCACACAACAACCATAAACACCCTCTAACTCAATGAATTCAAAAAAAATTACCACACTACTCTTTACTTTGCTGTTCACCGTTATACTGCATAACAACGCCACAGCCGAAGCCCCCTCTCCGATCAAGGAGCTGGGCGGATTGATGAACTCCTTCGGACTGGATGCTGGCATGAGTGATGAACCACTCCACCCCGATGAGGCCTTCATCTTCTCCCACCTACCCGCAGAAGCAGACAAGATCGTGATGCAGTGGGACATTGCCGATGACCACTATCTCTATCGCAACAAGTTCAAATTTGATCTGAAAGAGGCCACCAACCTCTCTCTCGGAGAACCAACGCTGCCCCCTGGCAAGATGAAGGAGGATCAGTTCTTCGGCACCCTGGAGGTCTTTTACGGCATCAAGAATATCACCTTGCCACTGATCCGCAGCAGCAATGAAGCGGCCAGCGGTACACTCTGGGTACGCTACCAGGGGTGTGCCGAGCGCGGCATCTGCTACCCTCCCATTACCAAGAAGATAAAACTGGATCTACCTGCCACTGCGGCCACTACAACACCCACACCCCCTGCTCCTGCCATGGCACCAGAGAAACCTGCTACTCCGATGCTGAGCGAACAGGATCAGATCGCCGCCTCACTTGGCAGCGGCAACACCATCCTCACCCTGATCAGTTTCTTCGGCTTCGGGCTGCTACTCGCCTTCACCCCCTGTATTTTCCCGATGATCCCGATTCTCTCCGGCATTATTGTCGGCCAGGGCGAGAACATCACCACCCGCCGCGCCTTCACCATGTCTCTGGTCTATGTACTGGCGATGGCGGTCGCCTATACCTTTGCGGGTGTAATGGCAGGACTGTTTGGCGAGAACCTGCAGGCTGCCTTCCAGAATCCGTGGATTCTCGGCAGCTTCAGTTTCATCTTTGTCCTGCTCGCCCTCTCCATGTTCGGCTTCTATGAGCTGCAGATGCCCGCCAGCCTGCAAGGCAAGCTGGCCGAGGTGAGCAATCGCCAAGAAGGTGGGTCACTCTTTGGCGTTGCCATCATGGGACTGCTTTCGGCACTGATTGTCGGCCCCTGCGTTGCCGCACCACTGGCCGGTGCACTGATCTATATTGGCCAAACCGGCGATGCTGTCCTTGGAGGCATGGCACTGTTTGCCCTCAGCATCGGCATGGGACTTCCTCTGCTTGCCATCGGCACCTCTGCTGGCAAGCTGCTGCCGAAAGCCGGAGGATGGATGGACGCAATCAAGGCGGTCTTCGGGGTGCTGCTGCTGGCGGTTGCGGTCTGGATGCTGGAGCGTATCGTTCCCGCCGCTGTCAATATGCTGCTGTGGGCCATACTACTGATCATCCCCGCCATCTATATGGGGGCTATTGATCCACTACCCGACTCTGCCTCTGGCTGGAAAAAATTGTGGAAAGGGGTTGGCCTGATCATGCTGCTCTATGGAGCCCTGATCATCATTGGCGTAGCCTCTGGCGGCAAAGATCTGTTCCAGCCGCTGAAGGGGTTGAGCAGTGGTGGAACCGTCGCTTCACGAGAGGCACACCTTACCTTCCGCCAGATCAAGGGAGTCGACGGTTTGGAGCAGGCACTGGCTGAAGCCAAGCGTAACAACCAGCCGGTCTTCCTCGACTTCTATGCCGACTGGTGTATCTCCTGCAAGGAGTATGAGGCACTCACCTTTACCGATCCAGCGGTACAACAGGCACTGGCACCCGCCATGCTGCTACAGGCCGATGTCACTCCCAATGACGAGCAGGATCAAGCGCTGATGAAGAAGCTGGGTATCTTCGGCCCTCCGGCGCTGCTCTTCTTTGATACCAATGGCAATGAGATCGAGTCCGCCCGTCTGGTACAATTCATGGCCGCTGACCCATTTGCTCAGCATGTCCGTAGCGCACTGAAATAGACCCATACCAATCCAATGAAAAAACTGTTCACCACACTCACACTGCTGCTCTGTCTGCTGATCACACCAGTTCAAGCTGCCAAGCCACTGGAACAGCTGCCCGAGCGGATGATGCTGGATCTGGATGATGTCCCCCTTTCCTTCAGCCAACTCAAGGGGAAGGTGGTGATTCTCAATTTCTGGGCCACCTGGTGCCCTCCTTGCCGCCGCGAGATGCCCACTTTCATTGAGCTGCAAGAGGAGTATGGTGCACAAGGGGTGCAGTTTATCGGTGTCGCTGTTGACAATCCAAAGATGGCAAAACGCTATGGCAGTGACCACGGCATCAACTTCCCGCTGCTACAGGGGGAAGAGAGTGGCCTGGAACTCTCCATGCAGCTGGGTAACAAGCGGATGATTCTCCCCTATACCATCATTTTTGACCGTTCTGGCAGGGTGATCAGTCGCCGCAAGGGGGAGATTCATCGCCAGGAAATTCTCTCCACAATCACCCCTATCTTGTAGAAACTGGCCCACTATTTGGTGCGAATAGCGCCAAACAGCCGCCAAATTAACCGTTTTATCGAGATAAATCGTAGACATCCTTGCGTTTCTACGCCAGAATACCCCAGACAAGAGGAAAATAACGGGAATTCGCGGAAGATGGCTACCATATTGGTTCTCAATGGCCCCAATATCAACCTGCTGGGAAAGCGGGAACCGGGCCACTATGGCAATGAGACTCTGGAGTCCATTCTGACCACACTGGTGCAGCAGGCCACTACCGCCGGTCACCAACTACAACACCTGCAGAGCAACTCCGAGGCCACACTGATTGAGCGTGTTCACCAAGCTGGTGAAGAGGGGGTTGAGTTTATTCTCATCAACCCCGCTGCATTCACTCATACCAGTGTCGCCCTGCGTGATGCACTGCTGGGAGTCGCCATCCCCTTCATTGAGGTTCACCTCTCCAACACACATGCTCGCGAAGCATTCCGCCACCACTCCTACCTCTCCGATATCGCACAGGGAATCATTATCGGGCTGGGAGGGCAAGGCTATTCGCTGGCACTACAAGCTGCAATCCAACAGATAAGTGCACCCAACTAATTCAAAGAGATCAGGACAAAGGATCATGCCCATGGATATTCGCAAAATTAAAAAACTGATTGAACTACTGGAAGAGTCCGGCATTGCCGAGCTCGAAATTCAGGAGGGAGAGGACTCCGTTCGCATCAGCCGTTATGGCCAGCCAGCTCCTGCTGTTGCTGCACCTGTCCCAGTAGCTGCACCCGTTCCAGCATCTGCCACACCAGCAGCGGCAGCAACTCCGGAACCTGCTACCGAGGCCCCTGCCAGCTTCAATGGACATGAGGTGAAGTCCCCAATGGTCGGCACCTTCTACCGTGCCCCCTCCCCTGGCGCCAAACCCTTCGTGGAGCTCGGTGACAGCGTCGCTGCCGGTGACACCATCTGCATCATCGAAGCAATGAAGATCCTCAATCCGATCGAGGCGGACAAGTCCGGCACCATCAAGGCGATTCTGGTGGATAACGCCGATGCCGTTGAATTTGAGCAGCCACTGTTTGTCATTGAGTAAATACCGCCATGCTGGATAAAATTGTAATCGCCAACCGTGGCGAAATTGCGTTGCGCATCCTGCGCGCCTGTAAAGAGCTGGGGATCAAGACCGTCGCAGTTCACTCCACCGCAGATCGCTGCCTGAAGCATGTGCGCCTGGCGGACGAGTCGGTCTGTATCGGACCACCACCCTCTACCGAAAGCTACCTCAATATTCCCGCGATCATCAGTGCTGCAGAAGTGACTGACGCAATGGGCATCCATCCCGGTTACGGCTTCCTCTCCGAGAATGCCGACTTTGCCGAACGTGTAGAGCAGAGCGGCTTCACCTTCATCGGCCCCAAGGCCGATACCATCCGTATGATGGGTGACAAGGTGGAGGCGATCAAGGCAATGAAAAAGACCGGCGTACCTACCGTACCCGGCTCGGATGGTCCACTCGGCAACGACGATGAGACCAATCTCAAACTGGGACGCAAGATCGGTTATCCGGTCATCATCAAGGCAGCTGGCGGCGGCGGTGGACGCGGCATGCGTGTTGTTCACAGCGAGGCGACTCTGCTACAGGCGATCACCATGACCCGTACCGAGGCGGCAACCGCCTTCAACAACGATGTGGTCTACATGGAGAAGTTCCTGGAAAACCCGCGTCACGTGGAGATTCAGGTATTGGCCGACACTCATGGCAATGCCATCCACTTGGGTGAGCGCGACTGCTCCATGCAGCGCCGCCACCAGAAAGTGGTCGAAGAGGCTCCGGCTCCCGGCATCAGTAAACAGCTGCGTGCCGAGATCGGTGAGCGCTGTGCCAAGGCATGTCAGGACATCGGCTATGTCGGTGCAGGCACCTTCGAGTTCCTCTATGAGAATGGCGAGTTCTACTTTATCGAGATGAACACCCGTGTACAGGTGGAGCATCCGGTCACCGAGATGATCACCGGTGTCGATATCGTGCGCGAGCAGCTGCGTATTGCCTCCGGTCTGGAACTTTCCTGCAAACAGAAAGATGTCAAAATACGCGGTCACGCCATCGAGTGCCGTATCAATGCAGAAGACGCACGCACCTTTATCCCATCACCCGGCAAGATAACCACCTACCACGCACCGGGCGGTGTGGGGGTACGCGTTGACTCTCACCTCTATACCGGTTATAGCGTTCCTCCCCACTACGATTCCATGATCGGCAAGCTGATCACCTACGGGGAAGATCGCAATACCGCCATTGCCCGTATGCGTACTGCACTGGATGAGATGATCATCGATGGTATTCGCAATAATATTGATCTGCATCGGGATATCATTCGGGATGCCAACTTCGAGAAGGGCGGCACCAATATCCACTATCTGGAAAAGAAACTGGATCTGTAACCACGTGAACCACAGAGGCACGGAGACACAGAGTCACTTAAGGCTGGCCCTTTTCAGTACTCTATACCTCTGTGCCTCTTTGATTGCCATTCACTGAACAATGGGCTGGTTCCAGACCCGCTTCACCACTCCACAGCAGTCGGCAGAGCAGTTCTCTGATCTGCTGATGACACTGGGTGCCGCCTCAGTCACCTTCGAAGATGCCGAAGATCAACCACTACTGGAACCCCCTCCCGGAGAGACCCCACTGTGGGAGCAGGTGGTTGTGGTTGGACTGTTTGATGATGCACTGGAGCAGACAGAGATCAAACAGCAACTCCAGCAACGGCTACCACAACAGAACAACCTTGTCATCACCCCACTGGAAGAGCAGGACTGGGTACGAGCCTGGATGGATGACTTCCACCCGATGCAGTTTGGTGAACGACTCTGGATCATCCCCTCCTGGAGTGAGCCAGTTGATGCCGATGCAGTCAACATCCTGCTTGACCCCGGCCTTGCCTTCGGTACCGGTACTCACCCCACTACCGCACTCTGTCTGCAGTGGCTCGATGCCCATCCACCACAGGAGAAGCGGGTGATTGACTATGGCTGCGGCTCCGGCATCCTCGCCATCGCAGCCGCCAAGCTGGGAGCCGTTCGAGTGGATGGCATAGACCTCGATCCACAGGCACTGATTGCTACTGCAGACAATGCAGAAAAGAACGACATCACCACCATCTACGGTCATCTGTCCAACGATTTCCCAGCAGATGAGCAGGCTGAGTTGCTACTGGCCAATATCCTTGCCGGTCCACTGGAAGAGCTGGCCTCAACTCTAACCAACCATATTGCACCCGGCGGCACCATTGTCCTCTCCGGCATTCTGCAGGATCAGGCAGAAGCGGTTAGCGCCGCCTACAACCAATGGTTTACCATGGAACCGCCCACTCTGCAGGAGGAGTGGGTGCGACTGACAGGAACCAAAAACGGATGACCACAAAGACTGGTGTATTGATCACTAACCTCGGCACCCCCGATGAGGCTACCCCAGGCGCACTGCGCCGTTATCTTGCCGAATTTCTCTGGGATAAACGGGTGGTCGATCTGGCACGTATCCCCTGGTGGCTGATTCTCCACGGCATTATCCTGCGTACCCGCCCCGCCAGGGTCGCCAGGGCATACCAGAAGGTGTGGACCGACCAAGGAGGACCTCTGCTGGTCATTTCCCGGCAGCAACGTGATGCCATCGAAAAGAGGTTGCTGGAGAAGCGTGGAGACAATGTGCCGGTTGCACTGGGGATGCGTTATGGCAATCCATCCATTCAGTCGGCCATGGAGCAGCTGCGCGACAAAGGGGTCGAGCGCATCATTGTACTACCACTATTCCCGCAGTATTCAGCAGCCACCACCGGCTCCACCTTTGATGCGGTCTCTTCCGTATTGCAAAACTGGCGTGCCGTCCCCGAGCTGTGTTTTATCAACAACTACCACGATCATCCCGCCTATCTCGATGCACTCGCCAATACCATTCATGAGGCATGGACTCAACAGGAGCCCGCAGAGAGATTGCTGCTCTCCTTCCATGGCCTGCCCCAACGTTACCATGAGCTGGGAGACCCCTATCGTGACCAGTGCGAAGCGACTGCCATCGGTATCGCCGAGCGACTGGAGCTGCACGAAGGACAGCTACAGATGGTATTCCAGTCCCGTTTTGGCAAAGAGGAGTGGCTACAGCCCTATACCGAGCAGATGCTGAAGGATCTTCCAATGGAAGGGGTTCAGAGTGTAGACCTGATCTGCCCCGGCTTCTCTGCTGACTGCGTGGAAACACTAGAGGAGATCGCCATTCAGAACCGTGAACTGTTTCTGCAATCCGGCGGTAGTGGATACCGATATATCCCAGCACTCAATGAACGTGCTGACCACATCGATGCACTGGTTCAGATCATCGGGGAGCGGTGGTAATTCCACAACCCACCATTGCTGTCAGTCGCTGCCTGCTGGGAGAGGCCGTTCGCTATGATGGCCGTAGCAAACCGGCTCCTGAGCTGATCGCAGCGATCTCCAGCTGTTGCAAAATCATCCCGGTCTGCCCGGAGGTTGAGGCTGGCCTATCTACGCCACGCCCCCCGGTACAACTGGTTCAGCTCGACAACAGAACGATTGTCGTGCGTGGACGAGACAACCACACTATTGAGATCACCACCCTGCTTACACAGCAGGCCGCCCACTTCATTCGGCAATATCCTGTGGTTGATGCTGCACTGCTGCAGAACCGCTCTCCCAGCTGTGGAGTTGGGGATACACCACTATTCACCCCTGATGGAGAAGAGATAGCAGTAGAAGACGGCCACTTTACTTCAGTCCTACGCACCGCCTATCCCGGAATCTTCATCACCTCTCCCCGGGAACTTCACACCCCCACACAGATTGAAACGCTCCTGAGTCAGTTAAAGACAAATACAAAAAGTCGTACGTATTAATTTTTACAATACCACTTATCTGCATTCCTCCGTTGAACCAATACGGTTTACTGCCAGAATAACCACCGCTGCCACCCTCAACAGGACAGCCGTGCATCGAGATGCACACCCATACGCACACTTTTTGGATTTGGAGAAATTGATGACCACTGTCACCCTTCAAGGAAACCCTTTCAACGTAGAAGGTAGCCTACCTGCAGTTGGTGCCGTCGCACCGGAGATGACCCTCACCAACAGTGAACTCACTGACGTTACACTGGCTGACTTTGCCGACAAACGCAAGGTGCTGAACATTGTTCCAAGCCTCGACACCCCAACCTGCGCCACCTCTACCCGCAAGTTTAACGAGTCTGCCGCCAGCCTCGACAACGCCGTGGTACTGGTGGTCTCTGCGGATCTTCCTTTTGCTGCTGGTCGCTTCTGCTCCACTGAAGGGCTGGAGGATGTTGCTCATCTCTCCACATTCCGTCACCCTGAGTTCATGGCTGCCTGGGGCGTTCGCCTCTCAGAAGGCCCTCTGCTTGGTGTGACGGCACGTGCAGTGGTTGTTCTGGACGAGAACAATACTGTACTGCACAGTCAGCTGGTCCCGGAGATCGCTGACGAACCAGATTACGATGCAGCACTGAATGCATTGTGATGATCACATAACCTCCTTCCTTGTGATCAGCTTGACGCCCAGCCACTGGCTGGGCGTTTTTTTGGTGCATCACTCTACAGAATCTTCCCGATCTCCAAAACCAGCTCACTCACCAGCTTAGGTACCTGATCCAACCTCTCCTCTTCAAGCAGAAGATGTAGCTGTGCTGCCAACTCAGAGTGTTTCGGGTACCCGAATGTAGCATGGCTACCCTTGATCATATGTGCAAGCTCACGCACTTCAGCCCACGCCTCTACATCAACTGCCAACTCCAGTTTCTCTTTACGCTCCCTGCACCCCTCGACAAATAGCGCTTTCAGCTCATCACTGAGGATAATGGATGGAGCGCTGGGTGTCGGATCTTCATCGATCACTACAGAGTGAACATTAAGTTTTCCTTTATAACCCGCATCCTCTTCAAGGATGTGTTTTTGCCACCACGCCACCAACATTTCGGTGATCCTTCTCAACTGCTGATCGCTCAGATCACTCTGATATTTGCTGGAGATTCTCTCCCAGTACGTGGCATGGTGTGCTTTGTGGCGCTCAAAGTCCGGATAGCCGGACTCCTGCATCATTATCTCCTCTCTGCGCAGATGGCTGTCCACAACACTCTGCAGATCAGACAGCGCCTTCAGCGCCTCTCCTCTGGCGGGCGCATCCATCTTCCCATTGGAGAATGCAACCAACACCGCCACCAGCTTGAGGATCTGCTGGTGTTCCTGATCCAGCACCGGATATCCGACCGAGCAGCTTTCACTCCACTCAAACAGCTCAATCTGCTGCTGCGGTACTGACCCCTTACGATGCAGATGTCTCTCAAGTGTGCGCTGGATTACTCTGTTATCAACCGGCTTGGAAAGGAAGCCATCACACCCCGCCTCCTCAAACTCCAGACGGTGTTTGACCATCACATTGGCCGTCAAGGCATAGATCGGAGTTGTGATTCCCTGCTCTCTTAATGCCCTGGTCGCCTCTACACCATCCATCACCGGCATCTGCATGTCCATGAAGATGACGTCGTAGCGGTTGCTTGAGGCCTGCTCCACCGCCTCTTGGCCATTGCTGGCGACGGCGACTTCAACCCCCATCTTTTCAATCACGCTTTTGATCAGTGCCTGCAAGGCCAGAACATCCTCGACCACCAGAACCTTGCCACGTAGTGTGCTCTCCTCGAGTTGATATTCGCCCTGCTGCCGGACTGTAGCAGAGACTGCCTGTCCACTCTGCTTGTACGGCAGCAGCAGTGTAAAGGTCGATCCTTCCCCCTCCACACTCTCTGCGGTGAGTGTTCCGCCCATCAACTGCGCCAGTTTGTAGGAGATGTAGAGCCCCATTCCGGCTCCGCCATAACGGCGCGAGAGTGTGTTATCGGCCTGCCCATATTTCCGGAACAGTCGGGTGTGCTGTTGTGCATTCATGCCGATACCGGTATCCGACACTTCAAAGCAGAGCTGCTCTCCGCGCAGAGTGACTACCAGCTTCACCTCACCCTCCAGAGTAAATTTGAATGCATTACTGAGCAGGCTCAACAGGATCTGGCGGATGCGTTCAACATCTCCCAGTAGCATGTTTTGTTCTCGGTGCTCAAACACAATATTCAGTGTCAAGTTTGTACTCTGGTTACTCGCCTTGAGCAGCTGCTGCACCTCCCGGATCAGTAGCGTGAGATCGTAGGGATCCTCTTCAATGGAAAATTTTCCGGAGTCGATCTTTGACATGTCGAGAATGCCATTGACCAGATTGAGCTGCGCCTTGCCTGCACTCTCGATCTCTCCCAGTATTTGGGTCAACTCAGGTACTACAATTTTTTCCGAGAGGAGTTCTGTATTGCCGATAATGGAGGTGAGTGGTGTGCGCAGTTCATGGCTCATTGAAGCGAGGAAGTTGTCCTTGGCGGCCATTGCCTGTTCCCGCTCCTGTTCAGCAATCTTCTGTTGGGTTACATCAAGGATCATCCCCTTGGAACGAATCGCCTCCCCGGCCTCGCTGTACTCGCTGTTACCCCGTTCAATGACCCACTTGATCCGACCATCCACCATCAACAGCCGGTGCTCCACCTCATACGGCTCTTTTGTCCTCAGTGAGTGGGTATAGGCCCGGTCAACCAGCTCACGGTCATCCGGATGGATCGCATTGAGGAAGCCTTCATAGGAGGCAGTAAACTGCTTTGGATCAATCTCAAAGAGGTGGTATACCTCATCCGACCAGATCAACTCACCACTGATCAAATCCAGGCTCCAGCTACCGACCTTTGCAACCTGTTGGGTTTCATTGAGCAGTCTGAGAAGGTTTTCCGATTTCTCTCGCTCCAAATAAAAGGATTTTTCATGCATCCAGTCGGTTACATTACAGATCACATGCTGAAGGATCTCATCCGGGCTGACCGGCTTTTTAAGAAAAGAGAAGTTTGTCTGTAAGCGGGAACGGATCTCCGGTATTGACCAGGTACTGTGTGCTGAAATGAAGCTGATTCGGATTATGGGGTCGATCTGGCGAACCCGTGCTGCAGTCTCCAATCCATCCCAGCCGCCGGGCATTTTCATGTCCAGCAGGAGCACCGCATAAGGCTGCCCTGCTTTCAGCGCCTGCTCAACCGCCTTTAACCCTGCCTCACCGGATAATTGATGCTCCAGTTCGATCTGGTAGGGGATTGCCTCCTGCTCTTCCTGTTCACCCTGGGTACCAAGGCGATCCTCGATCTTGGCTACGGATTGATCCAGCGGGCTCCTCTGGCGAAGAGCTGATCTGTAGAACTCATGTACCTGCTCTTCATCATCAACTGCCAGCACACGCACTGTGTTAGATAGCATAGATTCCATAATGTCCAACTCCGTAGAGGCTGGAAAACCCGTATGATCGCTCCATCTCTTGATATCTCCCACTCCAACCACTGTTGAGAGCCCTTCCCTCTACCCAAAAGAGCTCATGAAAACCATAGATTTTATAGGGTCAGCAGATAGAAAGCCTACAAAACCCTACACTTCAATCCATACCGATAGCGGATCACTACGTGTACTTCTCAATACTCTTCAGCAACTCACTACTGTTAACCGGCTTGGTCAGATAACTGACTGCACCTGCTTTGACCCCCTCCAGGCGCTTCTCGATCTCAGTGTGTGAGGTCACAAAGATCAGCGGAATCTCCTCATGTTGCGGATTACTCTTGATTCGTGCACAGACCTCAAATCCATCCGCTCCAGGCATCGAGATATCGAGCAGAACCAGATCAGGTGCTTCACTCTCCAGTATCTTCAAGGCCTTTTCACCACTGTCCGCAGAGATCGTTCTATAGCCGGCGCTCTCAACCACCTTCTTGAGGTGAACCAACACCTCTGGCGCATCATCCACAATCAGGACTGTGGCGCTCTGATCGAGTGTCTGGCTCTGGAAGTGGCTTTTATAATCCATATCCTGAACCAGAATGTGCTCATTCCACCAGGCCGAGAGGAACAGCATCAGGCGCTGTGTCGTTTCAGGATCATCAAAGCCATCAATACTGAGATCAGTCACTCTATCCAGATAACCGGCATGTACCGCTTTATGCTCCTTCAAGGATGGATAACCACTCTCCTCCAGCAGTTGTTCCTCCTTCTCCAGATGATTCTCGAAAAATTTGTAGAAGCGCTGATAGTGATACGCAATTTTCGACACCTCCGGCTCATCCTGGTTAATGAGGCGGACAATCTCATTGAGCAATTCAATCAGCTTCTTGTGCTGCTGGTTGAGCACCGGGTGCCCCACATCATATTTCTCATCATCCCACGCTATCGGCTGCAACCCCTCCACTCTGGCGCCCTCAACCGATGCCTTGTAGGCCATATCCTCGACCTGAATATGGTGCATCCACCAGAAAGAGAGATATTTGACCACATCTTTCAGCGCCTCAAGAGAGTGGTCGCCGTCAAGAAACTCCTCTGTTCTGTTGCGATAGATGGCGTGAGAAGCCATCTGGGCCTTGATAAATTCAAATTCGCACTGCTGCAGCAGACGCTCTTCATCATCAAAATGGACCTCGGCATAGCGGCACAGCTCCTGCAGAATTTTCATGAACTGCGCCTGATCAAAACACTCCTCTGAGGCGATGACGATGCAGTCATTGATCAACTCAATCACCTTTCTGTGTTGTGAGTCCATCAGATGATGTCCCACACTCATCGAGTCATTCCAGTCAATCCTGTTCATAAATGAAGGCTCCGTGTTCTCCAGCCAAATAAGTATCGTATTATATATCTCTCCATAGTCAGCAACCCTACAAATACCTACAAGTCACTCATTGCGAACACTCTACAGGCACACAAACTCCAAAAATTGACATTCAATATAATCAATGACATTATTGATCACTTAATGCAATTTTACTGCACTGATACTGTACCGACCATTTCAAAACACCAGACCTCAGAGCAATGATCCCGATGAACACAGTGAGAAAAGTGGCAATTCCAACCCTGCTGACTGCTGTCGCACTCTCTCTGCTCTACTGGGGTTACGTTGGGAATGTAGAGCAGAACGCTGAGATCAGACGCTTTACCGATGACCAGTTTTACGCCTCGGTCAAACAGGTGGTAGCCAGCTCGATTGAACCACTCCCGCGATTGAGAACACTGGACGTAGATCTTGAATCACGTGTGGCGTTGGGGCGTATCCTGTTCAGTGATCCACGCCTCTCCAGGAACGGTCAAGTAAGCTGTTTCAGCTGTCACGTACTCCAGGCTGGAGGGCACGACCCACGAGGGGACTCTGTCGGTGTCTCGGGCAAAAAACTTCCACGCAATTCACCCACTGTATTGAATGCCGCATTCAACATGTCGCAATTCTGGGATGGACGAGCGGCTGATCTGATCGAACAGGCAGAAGGGCCACTATTTCACTCGGACGAGATGGCATCTGACCGTAACGAGTTGATCGAGCGCTTGCAGAGTGACCCCGGGATGGTCAAGCAGTTCTCAATCTACCCGCAAGGCATCACCGTAGAGACCGTGATCGATGCCATTGCCCTCTTTGAAAGAACATTGATCACCCCGAACGCACCATTTGACCGCTACCTGCAAGGGGAGGAGAACGCCATTACGGAAAGTGAAAAGGCGGGGTACCGGCGCTTCAAAGAGCTGGGCTGTATCAGCTGCCACCAAGGGAGAAACATCGGGGGGAATCTGCACCAGAAGATCGGGATCTATCTGGATGACAATGGATCCAGGAGGCAGTTGGCAAAGAAGGACACAGGACGCTTCTCGGTTACCGGAAAAGAAGAAGATCGTTTTGTCTTCAAAGTACCCTCTCTGCGCAATGTTGCCCGTACAGCCCCCTATTTTCATGATGGCTCACGAAAAACATTGAAACAGGCAATCCGGGATATGGGAAAGCTGCAGCTGGGAAGAGAGCTGGATGAAATGGATGTCGAACTGCTCCACAATTTTCTCCAGACACTCACGGGTGAGGTTGTGAATCCACCATGAAATCCCTCGATCACAAAGTATTGAGAGGTATCAGCCAGACACTGCTCCTCACTCTTCCTCTGGTTTTGGTTGGTGTAGCACTCTATCTGCAGAAGGGGGAGTCGGACAACCATCTTATCTATCTGGAGAAGATTAATACACTGGAGCAGTTTGATGCCCGTTTCAATTCACAGCTGCTGCTCAATCGTAAAAATCCGGAGCAGAATTATGACACTGTCTCCTCTACTCTCAAACAATATCAGACTGCACTGAATGACTTTTCACATGCCTTTGAGCAGTATAGTGAAACACTGTCACAAGATTTCCATAGTGCCATGGGTCGATTGAGCACTGTTCTGCAGAAAAAGCGGGAGGCGACTGCGCAATACAAGGCCAAGCGCTCGATCTTCTTCAACAGCATCACCTATCTTCCGGAGTTGATGTACAGCCACAGGGAGTATGAGGCACATGGTTCAGCTGCACACCAAGACGATCACCAGAGCGCCCTCTCTGCTGAGATACATGAGATCTACGATGCGCTGTTGTTGCACCTCGCAAGTCGTCCCAACCAGGAACCAAACTATCTGATTGAGCAGGTTGATCGATTAAAACGGCAACTACAGAAAACACCAATACAGGAAGAAGTGGAACATGAGGAGACGGTAGTGGCCGCAAAACATCTACAGCTTGCTCTCCACAGTCTTCAGCAGATGGATCACCACCTTATGGAGGCTTTATCAGCAGACTCCAGAGAACAGATTGAACATCTGCGTCACCACTATCTCGCCAGCTTTCAGCAAATCAAACAGCAAAACCGCTATCTCAACTTTGTGTTGATGCTGACCGTGATTGTCCTGCTGATCTTTTTGTTCCGATCAGGGGCTCGCATACGTACCCAGATCGGCGAGCTACAGCAACTACACATGGCAATTGATGAACATGCAATTGTCAGCTCTGCTGACATCTACGGAAACATCACCTATGCAAATCCCCAGTTTTGTGAAATTTCCGGTTATCCGCTTGAGGAGTTGATCGGCAAGAACCATCGCTTGCTCAAATCGGGAGAACATGATCCTTTTCTGTACCAGACACTCTGGAAAACAATATCAAAAGGAGAGGTGTGGCATGGAGAGATCAAGAACAACACCAAGGATGGGGGATATTACTGGGTAAAGGCTACCATTGTTCCATTTCATGATCTGGATGGAAACATCACCCAGTACATCTCCATGCGTACCGATATCACCTCACAAAAGGAGCTGGAAGGGCAACTGCTACAGCAGCAGGTTGAACTGAAGCAGGCAGCCCAATCGAAGAGCCAGTTCCTTGCCAACATGAGCCACGAGATCCGCACTCCGATGAACGCCATCATCGGCATGTCGGGCTTGGCACTACAAACCGACCTTGATAGCAAGCAGCACCACTACATCGACAAGGTTAACCGTGCTGCCAAAGGGCTGCTGGGGATCCTCAACGATATCCTCGACCTCTCCAAGCTGGATGCAGGCCGCATCGAAATTGAGTCGATCCCGCTCAGTCCCCACTACCTGTTCGAGGAGCTCCATGCTCTGTTTGATATCGAGACAGAGAAGAAGGAGATTCACTTTACCACCCAAATTGATCCAGCGCTGCCTGAAGTGGTGATCGGCGATCAACTGCGCCTGACCCAGGTGCTCACCAACCTCTGCGGCAACGCGATCAAGTTCACACCTGACTCGGGCACGGTTCAGGTCATGGCAAAACTGCAGCAGCATCGAGAGGATGAGGTTGAGATCCTCTTTAGCGTAAAGGATAGTGGCATCGGCATCAGCGAAGCAGAGCAGCAGCACATCTTCGATACTTTTTCCCAGGCTGATGCCTCCACCACCCGCCAGTTTGGTGGTACCGGACTCGGACTCGCCATCAGCCGCATGTTGGTGCGGATGATGGGGGGAGAGCTGGAGTTGAAGAGCCGTGAGGGTGAGGGCGCCAACTTCCACTTTAGCCTTACTCTGGGGATTGGAGAGACGCTGCTACAGGATAGCAAGACTGAAACCGAGACCCTCGAACAGGCCACCCAGCAGCTGCGCGGTGCCTCGATACTGGTAGCCGAGGACAACCCTGACAACCAGG